>DASXTB010000153.1:0-20830 GCA_036505615.1 Acidobacteriota bacterium | reverse complement strand
AGCACAGGTACAGCAGCGGCTCCCACCCCTTGGGCCCAATGTCCCTGAAAAGGTCTTCAGAGCCGCCGACGCCGGAGCGGTCCGGCGCGGTGTCGGAACTCTTCTCGCGACTGGCCTCGGGGCGCTCCCTCAGAATGCGTTGCACTTCTTCTAATTCGCCGCACACCACGGCGGTATAGAGGCTGGCGCGCGCGATTTCGGGATGCTGTTGCAAGAGGCGCATCGCGGCATGGCGTGCCATCCGATGCGCCGGGCGTCCTCGCACGTGGTGGTCTGGGCACGCGTAATCCAGGAATCGTGCGACCAGTCGCGCCTGTGTGTCCTCGGTCCGGGCGGAGGCGGCGGGCCGCTTCTCCAGCTCCTGCTTCAGCGCCGTCCAGCCGGGAAGGCCGTACTCAAGCGCGATTGCATGCTGCACGTCGCGAAGAACGGGACTGGAGGGAACCTGGGGATGAGCGCGTTGCAGACGCGCACGCGCTTCGGCGTCGTTGGCGTGCACGGCTTTAAGCCAGCGCTTGGCTTCTTTTTTCAGGTTTTCGAGGGTGGTGGATGCGGTGAGCTGACGGCTCATGGAAACCTTCCTTCCGTTGTATCGCCTGAAGTCCGCTGAATTACAGGCCGGAAGAAGGTTCAAGATTTCGAACCATCTAGTGAGGGTGGGAGTAGTCTCCCTTGCCGCGGACAGGAGGCGCCCCAGAGCGCTCTACGCAAAGTGTGCGCGGAAAGGCGACTGGTTGTCAATGGCGCGCATCCGATTCCCAGCATCGCCGCCGCTATTCCTGAACCATTTTGCCTCTTTCCTGGTGATCATGGGGACATCGGGCGGTTCTAAACCGGACACCTCGTTCATCTGCTTGTGGGGTGCAATCTGACCGAATCGCCATTGATGGTTGCTCTGGGTTCACCCGAATGATACTGCAGCCGGAGCGGCACGCCTGTGGTACTTTACGTTCTGAGGTTTCATGATGAATGCAGAGCCGATTCTGAAGAGTATCGCTCAGGCGCTGAACGAGTGCAGGCTTGAGGTCATCCTCGTTGGCAACGCAGCGGCAGCTCTGCAAGGGGCGCCCGTGACCACAGTCGATTTTGATTTTATGTTCCGCCGGACCGCGGTGAACTTGAAGAAGCTCAAGTGCATCGCTGACAGGCTTCAGGGCCGTATTCTAAAACCCTATTATCCCGCCTCGGATCTGTACCGACTGATCAATGACGACCGGGGCATTCAGCTCGATTTTATGTCAACTTTACATGGAGTGAAGTCATTTGAGGCGTTGAGGTCGGGCGCGATTAAAGTCTCTTTTGCTAGCCACTGGCTGTGGGTAGCAGATCTTGACGACATTATGCGCAGCAAGAAGGCTTTGGGGCGGCAAAGAGATCTGGCGGTCCTGGATATTCTGGAACAGACTCGAAATGAAAAAGAAAAGAAGAAGTAAGCGAGATTCGTTGCAAAGTCTAAGGCGAGACTCCTTACAGAGCCTAAAAAGAGAAAATGACCGAGCGCTGCGCGAGCAGATACGTCGACTCCTTTCCTTGCCTATGAACAAGCGCACTCAGTTCTTGCGTGTGAGACTTCCTTCAGGCGGCTCTGCGCTGTAGCTCTGTTTCTGATTTCTTTCTCGCGCAAACTTGCCAAAGCACACCATTCTGGTGCATACTGGTGTCATGCCAGCGAAGAAAAAGGCTGTTCGCCAAAGCGTAACACTTCCCGCAAAAGTAGCCAGCCGAGTCCGCAGCATGGCAAAGCGCCGGCGTCTGAGCGCCAATCGCATGTTGGTGGAACTGCTCGAAGAGGGAATCGAAGCACAAAAACAAAGAGAGAAGGCATTCTTCGAGCTTGCCGGCCGCTTTCGAGCCGCAGCTGACCCAAAGGAAGCTCAGCGCCTCGGTGAGCAACTCGGACACATAGTCTTCGGCAGGTAATGCCAAAGATCGAAGTATGGGAAAAGTTCCCCGAAGTGCTGCGGCACCACCTCGTCGAGAAAATGCGTGATCGACGCATCACCCTCACGGATCTGAATCAACTGCGACTCTGGATTGAGTCAAATCCCGAGGTTCCAGAGGACGAGTGGTACAAAGATTTTGGATCGTTCAAGCTGTGTGGGGAAGGCCAATATCCCAAAACATTCCTGCTGCAAGGCCAGCCAGCGCGGGGGACGAGGCTCTAACTACAGCTGGCCGGCTTGGTACACGCGTCATAAAGCTGCTGGCCCCTTCGTTGCGTCTGCTATCAATCGACCGCTCATCATGCATACCGGCCTCGACTAGCGCCGCTACTGAGAGGTCGCTCCAGTCGACCGGCGGAAGGCGCAGATACGATATCGCCAATCGGCTACCGTGGTCGGGCGGTACCTTGTCATAAAGCTTCACGCTATCTTCATCCGGAGCCAGGATCCCACTTCCTGCGAAAATCTTGCGCTCCGCCGGGTCACGCCCGGCGGAGGCGCCATTGTTTGGGTAACGATCCGTTCTAGTGGAAAATCTCGGCTCTCCCGGCACAAGGCCAAGGGAGGCCATTTGGCAACACGGCCCTACGGTTTGATGAGCTGCTGCTGACCATCTTTGTTGACGAGCTTTAAGAAGGGGCTCGCGCCTCGTGCCAGGATCTGCACATGCGTCGGGTTTGACTCGCCGCCCAGAACTAGCCCCGATCCGTCCTCGGTCGCGCCGAGCTTAACGTTAGGGCCGCCCTTCGAATTGATCAGGCGCAATTGTACTGTCTCTGGATATCCCGTCGTGCCATCGGGCATCTTCAACGTAGGCTGCGCCGGGAGCACCTTGATTTCCGCACGGACACGCCCTTGGTCGTCTACGAGCTCCAACGCGTGGCCACGAAGTACCGGCGTGACATCTTGGGCGGCCGCCGGTCGAAGCTGAGCCAGAACTAACATTAGGAGCACGAGATTGAGCACCGTGAGAATCATTGCAAGCCGCTGCCAAGTGTTATACATGGGTCCTCCTTATATGGTAGACGCTCATGGATGATGAGTTGTTAACAATCATTGCTGCTCGGCACAGGATCAAGGTATGGCCCGACAAGCTGACGAGCTGAGCTGACTGATGCCATTGGTTTCCCTCCCTAGTGATAATCACGTGAGTGCGGGGTCCCGTCGGACTCACAAGAGTCGACAACTCACACGGGCGGGACCGGCCGCTTACGCAGCCGGCTCTGACATGGGTGCAGACGCGGAAACCGCACAGCCCCCTCTGCGGACTCGGCCGCTCTGAGCCAGTCTCGCCGGTTGCAATCCGGCGCTGCCGGCAGCCACGGAAGCAGGAGATCGTCGGTGGCCAGGTAACCCCCGGCGGCCAAGTAAGCCCCGCTAAACGTTGCCACGGGGCGGTTGACCCCGGCGCTGGAGCCGGTGCACGTGCTCTCGTCTTTTGATCTCCCCGCGCTCGAGCGGTCCCTGTTTGGGCGGGTTTTTTGAGCGATGCAATTGTTCGAACTGTTCCCTTATCTGCTCTTTGCGACCCTCTTCTGGCGGGCTCGGCGTAGGCGCCTTTTGACCTTCGCCTGAATCCTGGCGGTCGGGTCGCTTAACAGAAGCGGACGTCTTTGAAGTTTTCTTTTTGACCACAACCAACCCCTTTCGCGTTCTGCGGGAGCTAACCCTGTGATAAACGGTTCAACCCCTATAGACAATTGTAGTTTGGCCGCCAACTGGAGTGGGCCGTCACTTATCCTAGGGAGAAAAACGCACTCAGCCAGAACGATTTGCTTTCTTTGCGGTTCAGTATTTTCAATAACCGACTTAACCAAAACCTCCTTAAATACTTGACATCCTGCAGATTCAGGTCTACACAGAAGTATCATTCCCCAAATGAGGCTTTAACAGCCTAAGGAGGCTTCCGATGAGTCAGCTTCCCGTTGTTCGCTGTATCCACTCAATATTGCTTCGGCGTCTTTGTTTTGTATTTTGCGTTGCCGTTATCTTGGCGACCGCGTTGCCAGGCGTCGTCTATGCGCAGGTGCTTTATGGAAGCATCGTCGGCAATGTGACCGATCCCAGCCAGGCAGCCGTTCCAGGCGCCACCGTCAAAATCATCAACACGCAGACCAACCAGGTGCGCGAGGCATTGACAGGAGATACGGGAGCCTTCAGTTTCTCCGACGTCCCGGCTGGAACCTATGCGGTAAAGGTCGGCCTTCCTGGTTTTAAGGAATTCGTCAAGACGGATGTGCTCGTCACCGTTAACAACGTTTCGCGCGTTAACGCCATGTTGCAGGTGGGTGAAGTCTCAGAGATGGTAACCGTTGCAGGCGGCGCAATTGCGCTACAGACGGATAAGACGGACGTTCACAAAGAGCTTACGTCCAAAGAAGTCACCGACCTGCCGATAAACATCTATCGAAATTACCAGAGCCTGATCGACTTGGTTCCCGGCACCACGCCGGCGCGCTTCCAGAATGCCGTAACGGATACTCCGGCCAGAGGCCTGACCACCAATGTGAACGGCACTGCCCGCAACAGCAACAATACTCGACTGGACGGAGCCACCACGGTGCTGACCTGGCTGCCGCACCACGTTCTCTATGTAGCTCCCCAGGAATCCATTCAGACGGTTAATGTTTCCACTAACAACTTCGACGCGGAGCAGGGACTGGCCGGCGGCGCTGCCATTACCGTGCAGACCAAGTCGGGAACGAACGAATACCACGGCGTTGCTTTTGGGTATCACAGCAACAGCGCGCTGCGCGCCAAAAATTTCTTTACACCTCCGGACAGCGGTGTACCGAAAAATCTTTTGACCATGTACGGCGGCACGTTCGGAGGCCCCATCAAGAAGGACAAATTGTTCTTCTTCACGAGCTGGGAAGCGATGCGCGAACGGCAGAATTTCTCCCAACTGTACACCGTGCCGACGGCTGCGATGCGGGTGGGGGATTTCTCGGGAACCGGCGTGCAACTTTTCGATCCCAACACGGGCAAGCCCGACGGATCTGGACGAACTTCCCTGGGCACCACTATCCCGGCGGCGCGCATCGACCCGGTGGCGAAAAAGATGCTGGCGCTCATTCCTCTCCCCAACCAGCCGGGTTTTACCAACAATTACTACGGTTCGGGACCTCAGGTTTTCGACCGCGACAATTACGATTTCAAACTGGATTGGGTGAGGTCTGCCGCCACAACGATCTGGGGGAAGTACAGCCTGATGAATGCTCCCGTGCTGTGTCAGTTTGCTCTGAAGGAAGCCGGCGGCCCTGCTCTGTCCATCAGCGGCGGCGCGGGTCTCGGAACCACGCGGGTGCAACTGGCCACTCTCGGCGGCACCCATTTGTTTTCTGCACGATTTCTGGTGGATGGAACGATCGGTTTCAGCCGCTACGCGCATTCCACACGCGGGCCCGATTTCGGAACAAACTTCGGGACCGACGTGCTGGGAATTCCCGGCACGAACGGTCCGGACATACGCCAGAGCGGAATGCCGATATTTGAAATCTCCGGTTACACCAGCCTCGGCAACACGGCTACCTGGAGTCCGGTCGACCGCCGCGACAACAGCGGGACATTCACGGCAAACGCGAATTGGTCGCGCGATAAACACGACATTCGTTTCGGCGTTGATATCGCCAGACAGCACATGAACCACTGGCAGCCGGAGCTGGGCGGCAGAAGCCCGCGCGGGGATTTTCGGTTCACCGGAGGAGTGACTGCCCTGCGGGGAGGAACATCTCCCAATCGCTACAATGCGATGGCCGATTTTCTTCTCGGGCTTCCTCAGAACCTCGGCAAGGCGCTGCAATTTTACGACCCCATGACCACTCGTGAGTGGCTCGAAGGGTATTACTTCCGCGATCGGTGGCAGGCGACTCCGAAGCTGACTCTCACGCTTGGACTGCGCTGGGAATACTACCCGCTGATCACCCGCACGGAGACCGGTATCGAGCGCTATGATCCAGACGACAACAAGGTGTACATCGGCGGCAAAGGGGGCGTACCTGACAATGCGGGAATCGAGGTGCCTAAGGCCCTGCTGGCCCCGCGCGTTGGAATCGCATACCGTTTGGGAAGCCGAGGCGTTGTGCGCACTGGTTATGGAATCACGATTGATCCGTACCCTATGGCGAGACCGATGCGCTCTCCTTATCCGGTCGTGATCTTTTCCGATAACGAAGGGGCCAATTCGTTTCAGCCGTTCGGCCCAATCTTGCAGGGTATCCCTGCAATCACCGGGCCGGACATCAGCAAAGGAATCATCGATATTCCCCCAACTATCGGAACGCGCACGATGGAGAAGGGACGGTTCAAGCGGGGGTACATCCAATCCTGGAACCTGATCTATGAGCGGGAATTAGCGCTGAACCTGGTCGGATCGGTGGGATATGTTGCTACGCGCAGCATACGCCAGATTGCCCAGCTTGAGCTCAATGCCGCGCCTCCGGGAACCGGCTCGGCCGGCCGGCCACTGTTTGTGAAATTCGGGCGCTCGGCCAGCACGCAACTGCATATTCCCTGGCAGACAGCGCTTTATGATTCGCTGCAGGCGACCCTGGATCGCAGGTTCAGCGGCGGTCTGTTCGTAAAGACTGCATACACATGGTCCAAGGCAATCAACTTTCAGAACGACAGCGGAGAGGATGCTCCGCTTTTCATGCATCCGTCCGTTCTCTATCGCCAGCGGGCGCTGGCCGGCTATGATCGCACACAGAATCTCCGGGTTGCCTGGATTTATGAACTTCCCTTCAGCTCCAAAGGCGGTGGACTGGCGCGGGCACTATTCGGCGGATGGCAGTTGAACGGGATTGTAAGCGCCTATAGTGGAAACCCGTTTACCGTTACTTCCAGCGGCGCTTCGCTGAACGCGCCCGGCAACAGCCAGGTGGCCGATCAAGTTAAAGCCGAGGTCAAACAACTTGGCGGAATCGGGCTGGGAAATCCGTTTTTTGATCCTTCTGCTTTCCGCCCGGTGACCGAAGTGCGGTTTGGCAACAGCGGCCGCAACACGCTGCGAGGGCCGGGCGCCGTGAACCTCGACCTGGGGCTGTTTCGCAAATTCCAGGTGACCGAGCGGGTGGAGATGCAATTCCGGACGGAAGCCTTTAATTTCACCAACACGCCGCACTTCAACAACCCGAATGCCAACGCCTCGGATGCTTCGACCTTCATGACGGTCACAAGCGCACAGCCCGACGAGCGCCAGATCCGGTTTGCAATGCGGTTGAGTTTCTGACGCGATGAAGGAAAAAAGAAGGAAAAAATGGGACCGCTTGCGCGGTCCGATTCCGTGTGTGGAATCGCTGACCGGGGGTGCCTGGCGCTCTGCGCCTGGGCACCCCCGGCTACTGTTATTGGTCCGCTTCGCGGACAAAGCCCGCCGCAGGCGGGCGCAGCGCCGCGAAGCGGCGCCATTGGAGAGACGCCCCGTGGGGCGTCTCCTGCACGATGAGAGATTGTGCGGGAGACGGCCCACCGGCCGTCTCTCCAAAATGTCCAAACCCGAGCATCCGCTTCGCGGACATGAGGCCGCTGAAAGCGGCCTGGAGACGGCATGCAGCACAGACGGCGCCGCTCCATATTCACTCGTAGCGTAGCGCGATGAGCGGATCGAGATTGGCTGCGCGCCGCGCGGGCACGTAGGCGGCCAGCACTGCTGCCGTAATCAGAGCGAGGCACGCTACGGTGATCGTCGCGGGATCCAGCGGGCTGACGCCAAAGAGTAGCGAGCGTAGCCATGAGGCTACGCCGAGCGCGAGCGGCACGGCCGCCGCGACGCCCGCGGCAATGGGACGCAAAGCCTGTCGTAACACCATTCGCAGGACCGCACCTCGTTCAGCACCGAGTGCCAACCGGATTCCAATCTCTGTCGTGCGCTGCGTCACGGCATACGACATAACACCGTACACGCCTAGGCTGGCAAGCAGCATGGCTACCGCGCCAAACGCGAGCACGAGATTCGTCTGGAACCGGCGCTGCGCCACCGAACCTTCCACGACCTCTTCCATCGTCCGCAAGGCAGACAGTGGCAGCTCGGCATCGACGCTACGAATTGCCACTCGAATCGCTGGCGTAATGGTCACGGGATCCTCTGTCGTCCTGATGGCGAATGAGGTGGCGATGAAAAAGCCCTGCCAATAGGGCACGTAGACGCTGAATGACGGTCCAGCCTCCAGGCTCACCCCTCGCACGTCGTTGATCACTCCGATCACCTCTCGATCAGGAGCGGTCCGCGGGCCAAAATGGAAACGCTTTCCCACCGGATCTTCACCGGGCCACGCACGTTTTGCGATCGACATCGAGATCACCGCAACCTGGCGCTCTCGATCGGCGTCGCTGAAGAGGCGGCCGGCTTGGAGTGACATGCCCATGGTCCGGAAATAGTCGCTGCTGACGGTTCGAATATTGCCGAGCGCGTGCTCGAAAAGCGGCGCGCTCGTACCGGGGATCGACAGTGCACTATTGCCGCCTTCGCCGGCCAGAGGCAACATGTTCGCGGCTGCAACGTCGATGACCCCAGGCAGCACCTTGAGCCGATCCAGTGCGGTGCGCACGAATGCGACTCGCTTTTCAGGAGTGGGATAGCGACTGATGGGGGGGTTCACGCCGACAGTCATGATGTGATTCGTATCGAAGCCGCGGTCGACATTCAGAAGATTGACCAGACTGTGCAATAGGAGGCCAGCGAGAATCAAGCACACAGCACTCAGCGCCACTTGCGCGCTGACCAGCACAAACCGGAGGCGGCCGGTTCCACGGCTTGCCGTCGATCGCATTCCGCTTGCCATGGCTTCCCCAGCGTCAGCGTTGCCAAATTGCCAGGCGGGCGAAACGCCAATCACCAGGCCGGCGATGGTGGAAATGATCAACGTAAAGATGACGGTGCGCGCGTCGACTTGCACCTCGTCTAAGCGCGGCAGATCAGCGGGCGCGAGCGCCAAGATCAACTGAATCGCGTCATAGGCGACCAACACGCCGCATGCCCCGCCCACCGCGGACAGGGTGAGGCTTTCGGCGATCATCTGACGTGTGAGACGCCAACGGCTGGCCCCGATTGCGGACCTCACTGCCAGTTCGCGGCGACGTGAGGAAAGGCGTGCGAGCAGCAAGTTTGTGATGTTCACGCAGCCGATGAACAGCACTACGCCCACAGCCGCCAGCATGAGCTCGAGACCAGTTTTCGCGCGTCCAACGATCCGGTCCTGAAGAGGCTGCACCTGGGTTCGCAAGTCACTTCCCAGCGCCTTCGGCATCTGAGCCAAGAAATCCTTCTGAACTGCATCCAGCTCGGAGGCAGCCTGTCTGGCAGAAACACCGGCTTTGAGGCGCCCAATCGACACGAAATCGAAATGCCCACTGAGTGTCTGTTCCTCAGGCCCGAGCGCGATCGGTTTCCAGATCTGCGGCCTATCTTGCACAATGGTGAGCGGGTACAGGTCACTCAGCTTTGGAAAATGGAAGCTGGCAGGCAATACGCCCGCGACCTGGTGGGCCACCCCATCAATCGAAATGGTGCGGCCCACTATCTGTGGATCGGCGGAATAGCGGCGTCGCCACAACTCGTTGCTGATCAGCACGACGTGTTCCCGTCCTGGAACTTCTTCATCGGCGAGAAATACGCGCCCCAATTGCGGCTGAACCCCTAGCAGGGGAAACAACTCAGAGGATACCCGTGCAGCTGGAAGACGCTCCGGCTCGCTGGAATCCGTCACGTTGACGTTCAGACCGCCGATGAGCGCTATTTGATCGAACGACGTCGCCGTCCTTCGCCATTCCTGAAAATGGAGACCATTCACCGGTATCGAATCGAAGCCTGGCGTCCACTCGTCGATCATCACCAGCTGGCTCGAGTCGGCATACGAGAGCGGGCGAAGAACCACGGCATCGACGACGCTGAAAACCGCCGTAGTCGCACCGATCCCCAAGGCCAATGTCAGGATGGCGGCAATAGCAAATCCGGGATTTCTTCGCAGTTGCCGCAACGCATAACGCACGTCTTGACCGAGATCGCCGAGCCAGCGGAAGCTGTCAACGTCGCGCACCTGCTCTCTGGCAAGCGCCAGGTTCCCGAGACGGCGTTGGGCTTCGAGTCGCGCTTGCTCATATGTCATCCCGCTCTTCACGTACTCGTCGATACGTTCGTCGAGATGGAACCGAGTTTCCTCGGCGACGTCTTCGTCGAGATTCGAGCCTAAAATAGTGCTGCGTAAACGCCGAAACCAACCCATGACAAGATGCTCCTGGCGTTAGGCAAAACGCAGAACCTTGCCGACCGCCTTAAGCAGGCGGTCCCACCTGGCTTCTTCTTCACTCAAACGTTTCTGCCCAGCGCGCGTGAGGCGGTAGATCCGCGCTCGCCGTCTGTTCTCGGTGAACCGCCATTCGGCGGCGATCCAGCCCGCCTGTTCCATGCGATGAAGCGCCGGATAGAGCGATCCCTCTTCGACGCGCAACATGTCGTCTGTGATGTGTTGAATACGTGCGGCAATCCCGTAGCCATGCTGCGGCTCACGACTCAGCGTCTTGAGCACGAGCAAATCGAGTGTGCCTTGGAGCGCGTCGGCCTTCTTCTGTCGCATCATGCCTAGAACTCTAGGGTAGAGTAGCGGCAGCCGACAAACGCGTCAAGCAGTAATTGGGCATTGAAACGGATAGTTCAGCAGTGCACTTGTTGTCGGGACTCCATCCCTCCGTATGGCCGAACGAAGTCGGCCCTCCGGCCCGCTGCTATTATTCCTCAGTTTGCTGAGAAACGCCGAGAAAATCATCGACACACTTTTCTTGCTCCTCGTGGTATCACTATGATACCATTTTAACAGGAGCGGGTTGCGATGGCCAACGTGCTTGTTCGAGATTTGGATGAAGATGTCTTGAAGCGGTTGAAGGCCGCCGCGAAGGCCCACAGAAGGTCTTTGCAGGCAGAAATCCACGAGATCCTGCGCAATGCCAGCGCACGAAGTCTTGCCGAGACACGACGCCTCTCGGCGCAGTGGCTGAAACGCCTTCGAGCGACCTCACAGAGCGACAGCGCCGCGTTAATACGCGAGGACCGGGATGCCCGGTGAGCGCATTCGTCGTCGACGCCAGCGTCGTCATTAAGTGGTTCGTCCCGGAGATCCACAGCGAAGCTGCGTGTCGTCTTCTCAGCCTGCCGCACCAGTATTTCGCGCCGGATCTAATCTTTGCCGAAACCGCCAATACCATCTGGAAGAAAATCCGACGCGGTGAGTTGATCGCCGAGCACGGCCGCCAACTGGTGGAAAACATCGGCCGCATCGCCGTTGAGATCCTCCCGTGCCGCGCGTTGGCGGAAGACGCCTACGATCTGGCGAATGCCACCGGATGCACCGTGTATGACGCGTTATATCTCGCGCTCGCCATCCGACTCAAGACGCGAATGATGACGGCCGACGCGCGTCTGGCGGCTGGTCTGGCCGTACTTCCCATGACGGCCGCTCACATCCAACTTGTCCAGACATTCCCGGGCTGAGCAGGGGGCAGATTCGAGAAAAGACGGTGGGATCGGGTGCTCATTTCAACAATCCCGAAAGCCAATGTAGTACGTTCAGGGCGAATTGACGGTCATCGTTGCCTGGCACATTCATGCCTACCTTCATTTCACGTTGTTGATTCCCTTCAGCAAAGCGGACGATCTGCGCTGACAAGAGCGCTGCTTCTCCGAGCACCACCAGTCTGCCCTTGCCGAACGTCATTGCAATCCCCTGAGCGCGTCCGATGACGGGGCTGGAGTGAGCACCAATCATTCCACCTGATGCGCCGCCGCTTCGCACTGCCGCTTCTTCGGAGTCCAGATCGGCCGGAGTCGGCGCTTCTCGCGCGCCGGCGCCAAGCCTCATCAATGTGGTCGCGCCGACCGGCACACCGAGTGACTGTCCCGTGAAGGACCTGATGCTCTTGACCTCTTCAGAAGCGGTGCGGCCCCGCAGAATCGGATGCGATCCCAGCAGCCCGTTCTCACGCGAGAAGGTCAGTTGGGTTGTGATCCCGCCCGTGCTCTCGCGATCAAATACCCATCCTTTTCCCATGGTCACGCCGAACCGTTTCGCGAGAATCTCTGCCGCATTACCGAAGGGTGCGTGATCGGCAACCAGCAGCAGCGATCCGCCGCTGTGGACCCAATCTCGCACAACATCGCACTCGTGCTCGGTGAAAGTCGGGCTGGACAAGTCACGCGCCATCAGCGCAGCGAGATTGCGGGCATTCGCAATGACCAGCACGTCAATGCCCGTTAGAGTGCCCGCTTCGAACTTGCGGGTGGAGGCAATCATCCTGTATCCGTCGCTTGTGAGCAGGTCCGCAAGCGGTTTGTACTGTCCCCCTGCCGTATGGAAGTTATCGTGGGCCTCATCGATGGCGACCGTCGGTCCCTTGCGCGAGTAAGCCGGCCTCTCCACAGCGGTTTTGAAATCAGGATCAGCCATCTGCTGCTGTGCCTGCACCGTGACGCACAGCAGCAACGAGAGGACACAGCATCCATGTCCCAGCACAGCATGAAAACGCACTGCATTCGCGCCAAACCACTTTCGCAAAAAGCCCCGCCGCGTGTCGTCCATGGTTCTCACTTCTCGTGCATCCTTACCCTCAAATTCTTTTCGGCCCGCAAAGATTTGACTTAGACGCCGAAGGCGTCGAAGAGTATAGCCTTCGGCGTCTCCTTGTGCGGACTGCCATCCTCGCTGCCCATATTGGGTTGCGGCTCCGCCGCGCTAGGCCTTTGTGTTGAATGTTTGTAGATAATCCAGGATGAAGGAAGTCGCGAAAGACTTGCCCGCCGTTGGCCTGGGTCACTCACAGACGCTCAACACAGAGTCATAAAGGACACGGAGAATAGCACAGAGGGCGGAGCCGAAACTATCTTTGTAAACGGGGCTGGTGGAATAATGTACCGTATTGAGGTATTGATATGCGCTCACTCCTTATTGTTCTTGCCTTAATGACCGCGTCGTTGTCTGCGTGGAGAATTGATCCACAAGTATCTCGCTCTGAAAAGAGCGACTCCGAGCAAACGGCGATGCGCCCCAATATGACGGGAGCCTACGGGCCATGGCTTGCCGATGAGGTTCTGGGAAGCCGTCCGGCCTCGCTCTCGTTCCGAACGGGAAAGTGGAAGAACCTGGACAGTTGGAGATCTGTGGCCCGCCGGCGCGTGCTGCAGCGCATAGCTCCGGTCGATCTTGGCCCAGCACCGCAGGTCCGGGTTGAATTTGAAGGCACCTATGACGGCTTACATGTAGAACGGCTCTCCTGGCAATTGCCCGCCGGACCCAGGACGGAAGCGGTCTTTCTGAAGCCGGCCGGCTCGAGCGAACGACTGCCGGCAATCCTGGCCTTGCATGACCACGGCGGGAAAAAGTTTCTGGGCTGGCGGAAGATCTCACGAATCGACGAGCACTCCTGGAAAATACAACTGGAGCATCAGGAGCACTATTACGGAGGCGTTGCCTGGGCGAACGAAATCGCAAAGCGTGGTTACGCCGTGCTCGTTGCAGACGTTTTCCCATTTGCCAGCCGCCGAGTTCTGGCAGCCGACGTGCCGGAGCGCATCCGGCAAGGCGCCGTGGATCCTGAACCCGATGACGAAGAAGGCGTAAACAAATACAACGCCTTTGCCGCAGCTCACGAACACATTATGGAGAAGAGTCTCCTCAGCGCTGGAACCACCTGGCCTGGCGTTTACGTCCCAGAAGACCAGCGAGCGCTGGATGTGCTGGCAAAGCGCGACGACGTAGATCCTTCTCGCATCGGTTGCGCCGGTCTGTCCGGAGGCGGCATGCGAACTGTTTTCCTGGGCGGTCTTGACAACCGTATTCGCTGCGCGATTGCCGTCGGCTTCATGACAACCTGGCGTGACTTTCTTCTGGACAAGTGTTTCACCCACACCTGGATGACCTACGTCCCTCTTCTTCCGCGAGAGCTGGATTTTCCTGAGATCCTGGCCCTGCGCGCGCCGGCGGCAACGATGATCCTTAACTGCAACGAGGATCCACTTTACACCCTGTCCGAGATGAAGCGAGCCGACGAGATGTTGCGCGAAACCTTCCGTCGCGGCGGCGCCGCCGAGATGTACCGATCGAAATTTTATCCGGGCGGACACAAGTTCGATCGAGAGATGCAAGCCGACGCCTTCGACTGGTTCGACCGCCACCTGAAGAGAGGCAAACGATGAGCGTGAGTCGCCTCTTTGGAGCAGAGACGCTATTTTGCAGTCATCGCAGAGACGCTGAGAACGCGGAGTTCACGCACAGTCATGAATTTGATTCTAAAGGAACTGTTCCTGGTCCGGATCCAGGCTCTGAAAGACGTCCTTCAGCAATTGCAACACGCCGAGCCAGCCGCTGATGTAGTCCTTGCGGGCGATATGCTCCTGCTTCAGGCCGCTGTGCGTCACGCGCGTGAAAACCACGGGGAACACTGGGAACACGGAGCAGAAGAAGGCCAGTTGATATAGGCCAAATCTGGTGAACAAAAGAATCATCAAATAGTCCGTGTCCCTCGTGTTCCCCGTGGTTCATAGTTTTGAGACACCCTCAGACGCTCCGGGCTCTGACGTTTCTACTTGCTGACGACCAGCACCACAAAGGAGCCCGGCTTGATGCTCCGTCGAGGTCGCATCGCTGGAGCAGCAGTTGGAGCCTCGACGTATTCGGCCGCCGTAAGAAATATCTTTTTGGTTTTGGGATCAAAGGCCATCGTCTTCGCGCTGGGTTGCGTCGTGACCGTTCCGGCGTCTTCGTATTGGTCCGCTGATTTTTCGTGAAAGATGTTCAGAACTCCCTCGCCGCAGGAAAAGAAGACCAGCTTCGCCTGCGGATCGAAAGCCGCATAGTCGACACCTCTGCCGATAGCGTAACTGTTAATAATTTTTCCTGTGGCAGCATCCATGACCACCATCTTCGGCTCGTTGCGACAGCCGATGAATAGCCGTTTGTTTTTCGCGTCGTATGCCAGACCGGTTGGCGTCTTCGCCACAGCGATGGGGAAGCGTTTCTTCACCGTGAGCGACTTGGGATCGAAAACCAGGACCTCACCGGTGTCTTCGCTGTTGACATAGATGAGATCATCCGCGACCACTGCTTGCTCGCCGTCGCCATCCGCTTTCACCGTGCCCACAACGTCGCCTGTCTTGGCATCGATCGCAGTGATATCGTGCGACCCGTGGTTATTGGTGAAGACGCGCTTCGTTTCAGGATCATAGTAGATGCCGTCCGGCCCTTTGCCGACGTCGACCTTCTTGATGAGTTGCAGCGTGGCGGGATCGAACATTGAAACTTTGTCCTCGCGGCCGTTGCTGGTAAAGCCGTGTCTGAATTCCGGTGCCAGCGCTATCCCGTGAACTCCGGGCGTGTCGGGGATTGTGCCCATCAACTTGCCGCTGTCAGCATCCACGACGTCCACCTGAGTTCCATGTGACAGATACAGGCGGCGCGCCGCGCTGTCGATAGTCAGATAATCAAAGCCGCCGTTACCCGGAACCGGATAACGAGTCTCTACTCTGTATCCGGCGCCGCCTTGCGCTGCCAGCAGGGAAACCGACAGTGCCAGTACTGCGCTCTTTACGCTTATCATCGTCTTTTTCCTTTTGAGATCAAATCAGTTCTCAATTCTATTCTATTCCGGGGGCATCTCGCCACGGAGCGCCGCCAGCATGCTCGGGTCGGTCCGCATTTTCGCGCCATGACTGGCAAAGAACTCGGCCGCCTCCTTGCGCGACTATTTGAAGACGAGGTGGGCGACGCGGGACTCGAGATCCCAATAAATTATCGCGAGCGCGGTCAAATCAAACGCGGCATGCGCAACCATCAGCATGAAGATCCTGCCCGTCACCGCAAAGATCGTCCCGTACACGAGCCCAACGATCGTAGCCTGTTCGGTGCCGGCGAGCCCCTGGACACTGTAGTGGGCCAGCCCAAATAACACGGAGGTGAGCACGACGATTAAGGCTTTTGCGCCGGCGCTAGATCCGAGAAGCTTGCCCAAGCGTTCGAACATGTAGCCCCGGAATACAGTCTCTTCGCCGAAGCCCGCGCCGAAAATCATGACGTACAGGGCCCATGGTAGCATGGCCGGGTTTCCTGCCAGGAAATGGTACGCCTGATTGATCGGATCGGCGCCAAGAAGCGGCATCACGATCACTTTCATCAGGAATTTAAACGCGATGCCGAAAGCGACACCGATAGCCAGGCTGGCGATCCAGTTTTGGGGACGCACATAGCCGATCTCACGCCAGGGCGTGTGCGACCTTCGGGCCCACACCAGCACCAGCACGGCGCTGAGGGGCACGACGACGGCATTGCCGGCGAGGATCACCACGATCGCGAGGATTCCCAGCGGCCCGAACCCGCGCAGCTGTGCGGCGAGCCGGCCATCCGATGGCGGCTCGGCTTCCGCTTCTAGGGAAGGCTTGAGAACTGGTTGTAGCAACTGTCGCGACGAAAGGCTCAAGCCTGCTTCTGGGCCTGTGCGCGTTTCTGGAATGCTTCCTTTGCCCTGCGCTCCAGTTCCTCGTTGGAAACATCCTCAATGTGGGTGGCTATCCACCACTGCACTCCATTGGAGTCCTTCACGCCGCCGTGTCTGTCCCCGTAAAACATATCAGCGGGCTGCGTTACAGAAGTTGCGCCGGCTGCGAGCGCCTTCTTGTAGGCGGCATCTGTGTCAGGGACATAGACGTAAATCGCCGCAGATAGGGCCGCAAATTGCTGGCTGGCCTGTCCCATCATCAGCACCGAATCGCCGATCTTCACCGTGGCGTGCATGACGCGGCCCTGGTCGCGTGAGACATGCATTTCTTGCGCGCCGAACACCTGCTTAACAAACTCCAGTTCCTTCGCAGCATCCGGAATGACCAAATATGGAATCACATTCTGGTGATCCGCGGGTTTGTAATTGACTGCCATGATTTCCTCCTTATTTTCTATTATGCGATTTCCAGTTGCCTGTAACAGAGGAATTGATGGTGATTAAGTGGGACACGGACAACGCTGGAAACACGGATTAGGGAATGTCTTGCCGCAGCGACGCCTAATGTGATTTCTGATCTGTTTCGAGCACTTGTAAAAGTGGCGCCGCCCCGGCAAGACATTCGCTAAATCCGTGTTTCCAGCGTTATCCGTGTCCCATCACTCACTACCCGTTTCTCTGTTAGAGCCAACTAGTATGTCTCAAAGCCCTGAAGTCGGATTGTAAAAATGGGAAACCAATATATCCTTTCATAGCTTAGCCTGGCTTTCCACACAAAGACATCCTCATAAACATTAAGGAGACCGAAAACCCACGAGAAGCACCCATTGCACATGTGCTGCACATGTGCAATACTCTGGTTATGGCCAAAATGATACAAGTCCGAAATGTCCCAGACCGTCTGCATCGAGAATTGCGTCGGCGCGCAAAGGAAGGTGGAAAAACGCTTACTGATTACATTCAGGACATCCTGGAGCATGAGATCGCCCGTCCACCGGCTTCTGAAATCTTTGACAGAATCCGCCGTCGCAGCCCTGTCGATTTAGGCAAAAGTGCCGCTCTCCTGATCCGTGAGGAACGGAGCAAGCGGGGCGTGCCTTGAAGATTGTTGTAGCCGATGCTTCGGCAATCGTTGAATACCTGCTGCGCACCGAAAGGGCAACTTCGATTGAAAGCGTTATTACGGGAGTTGATTCCGATCTTCATATTCCAGCACTCTGCGATGTAGAGGTCTGCTCGGCATTGCGCCGGGCCCTGCTCGAGAATCGTATTTCCGAGGAGCGAGCGACTGAAGCGCTAGCGGATTATTTAGACTTGCCACTGTCCCGACACGGTCACCTCATGCTGATAGAAAGAGTACTGCAACTTCGAAGGAATTTCTCGGCCTACGACGCCACCTATGTTGCTTTGGCAGAGTATTTAAAGGCGACATTTGTAACCGAAGATCGTTCGCTGGCACGAGCCGTCCGAAAGTTTTTGCCGAAGTGGGATGTGAGGAATTTAATCTCCAGGCGGCTGAATCGAGACTAGCATTCGTGCTGGCCGTTGGCAGCGATCTTGCCTTCGCACTGTAGCTGCCGGTCAAGGTGTAAAATGCCATCATGAAATTGTGGCTAGCGCTAGCACTCGCCTTGCCGTCGTTGGCTCCCAGGGCGCCGGATTATTGTGTGCGATGCCATGCCGCGCAGGTTAGAGATTTTAAGACTCATCCGCACCTCGCCTACGGACTCAATTGCCAGTCTTGCCACGGGGAAAGCGCCAGGCACCGGCTTTCCAAGGGAGTGGTTCCACCGGATCGCGTGGCGGAGCCGGAAGAAGTGCCGGCGTTGTGCGGCAAATGCCACGCGCGCGAACTGAAGTCTTACAGCGTCAGTGAACACGCCAGATTGCTATTGGAACGCTCAGAAGTGGACGCTCCTAACTGTGCTACCTGCCACGGCGCGCACAAACTGCTCGCGGCAAGCCAGACCGAGCGGCGATGCCTGAGCTGTCACTCCGCATCTTTCGCGGGTCCCAGCCCACCGGTAAAAGGAAAAGTCTCCTGCCTGCACTGTCATTCTCCCCACAGCAGCGAATAGTTTATTGATGAAGAGAGTGGAGTTGCCCTTTCTCGACCTTCCATTTATAACCGAGGACGCAGGAGTTGAGCGATGAAGTTTAAGGTCTTCGACGCGGCCGTTGTAACCCGGTGGAGTTGGCCAGAAAAATGCCACTGCTCGCAGTTCCCCCAGTAACAGAGGCACCGAATGCCAGAGTTCCGAAATTATTCAAAACTGGACGATCAAAACCCGAGAACTTCCCACCCCCTGTCCCGGGAGCTTCGCCTCCGTTAATTCCCACCAGTTTGGTTCCGTCAAATATCCGAATCCCCCCTGATGTCATGTCGCCGTTAAAAAATGATCCCTCGATATAAACCACCACGCCCGAGTTATTCAGTTCCGGTGCGAACCGAGTTATCAATAATGGCGGCGCAATGGTTGAGGTGACGCCATCCTTATATAAGTGGATGCTGCAGGCGCCTTGAATGCACTGAACGAACGCAATAGCTCCGGAATCATTAATTTTAGCGTCCAGATAACTGCGCCCCGGAGAGGCAATGCTAAAGGTTTTGCCATTCGAGAATAGGGAAATTCCGATATCCACTACACCTTCAGGAAACCGAGTATCGAAACTGTTGATGAACGCTATTTCACCGCGGTTATTGAGGGAAGGCCGGGAGAGCAGCAGATACGGTCCGTCGCTCGGTGGAGAAGCAATAAGAGTGATTGTCCCCTTGGAATACACGAGGATACGGCCGGAGGCCACATATGCGATATCGCCGGCATCGTTCATAGAACCGATACCCTCAAAGAAGGGTTGGACGTCCGTTCCGGGGATTGGTCGATCGGGGAAATCCAATACTGAAATCTCACCTTTTGAAAACAGGAAGACCCGGCCTCTTCCGTCGCTAATGCCGGCCCGGAAGAGGACGTCCCCAGCGTTATTCAGAATCCAGCCCGGAAAGTAAGTGAACCTTCCGCCACCAGTCCCCGGTGCAATCTGCCCCTCCAGAGCTATCGGTAGGATTTCTCCTCGTGAGAATAGAAAAATTCCGAATCCGGTGTTACCGCCGCTGATCTTTGCCCAAAAGATCACGGCCCCAGAATCATTCAGATGAATACTTGGACTGAACAAAGAAAACCCGCCACCCGTCCCTGGTGCTGGTTGTCCTTGTAAGACCACTGGACTGAAAGTGAAAGTTTGACCGTGAGCGAGAGGGATGCAGCCGGCGATGACTAGCAGAATTACTAGGCGGCGCCGCCAGGTCCGGTCTGTGAGACGGAACATAAAAGCGCTCCTTTACCGGAAGTGGTGAGGAAACCTTTCGAGTTTACACGATTCCGATGATTAGGAAGAAGAATCTTCCCAGCGATGAGATGATGCCATGACCGGACCTTCCTTTCTCCGCAGGTTGACCCGGTCAAGTCTGCTCCTGCGGGCGTTGACTGCGTGGGCTGTTGGGGTCCGGATTCCCACAAGCTCGCTGCGCGAAACGAGGACGAAGAGAGCGGAGTCCTGCTCTCCCGACCTTCTGTAAAAGTTGTGCGGTAGACGTCGTAATTTATTTCACCGATCGAATGGCGTAATACGGCTGGTTCGACAACGTGGAATTAAATCCCGGATGCAGCCAGGCGTGCCCGTTCCGATCGCGAAGCTGGAAGAAGTAAATCAGCGGATAAGGCGAATCGGTGTATTCCGCAGGAATAGCGTGATGGTAAGTTGCTCCCTTACGCGTCATATCGGCCACGCGATACGCTTCCGCCTGGTTTGCATGGCGGTAATTCAGTCGCACACCGATTAGGTCAAGTTCGCCGGCATTGAGTTCAATGGAAAGAGCTGCGCCGCGCTGAAAACTCTGAGCAGGCGTGTGCCTCACCTTCTGAAGATTCCTTACATTGGAACGTAATGGCGCACGGCCGTACGCCCCTACAGAATCCCCAGCTTGGGGATCGGTCGCTCTTGAAATACTTCCTTCTGCGGTGCCGGACTCCGCAGGATTTACGCTTTCGCGCAACAGCTTCTCCATATCCGCCAGATCCTCGTCAATCGCCGCCAAGCGGTCCGACCAGTGACCGCGCAGCCGCCGCTCGCGGCCGAAGGCTAAATCCTTCGTGTAAGCGTCCTGAGTAAAAACGCTCAGGTGTTGCCATGCGGCGCGCGCTGCCCGGTAGTGCTGGACGGCGCGATCCAGCGCCCGCCGATCCCGGCTGCCTTCAAAGAAGGCAAACTCGACTGCAGCTCTGAATTTTTCCGCAAAGAAACGACCCAGCGCGGCTTGAGCTCGAATGTCGACCGCCCAGCGGCGAAATTCCGCGTCCGGGCGGGATGCCTTCGACTCCGCCTGCTTTAAATGATTCTCTGCCGCTTCTGCA
>DASXTB010000152.1:0-24439 GCA_036505615.1 Acidobacteriota bacterium | reverse complement strand
GCGCGCGTGAGCAAGCGGACACTCTCACCTGCAAAACTCGAGCTGTCTTTGACTTGATCGATCTAAGCGCCAGGAAAATCGATCCCACCTTCACCAACAGAACCGCGGGCGTCAGCCCGCGCAGGGTGAATCCCAAAAGGTAAGTCTGATGGCAGACGGATACTCATAGATTGAGTCTCCCCGCGCGGGCTAACTAACGCCCCCGGCTGGAGTTTCTACATTTCCACACTCATAGTTCGTATCTCGGGATCGGTCTCTCACCAACTCGCTCCGGAGGAGCGTGCGGAACATAGCCAGGGGTGAGCGTGTTTTGCGAACCCCTGGAAACAGATACCCTAACGTCCCCGCCCCGGCAGGGGCGGCCGGACTTGAATAACTAACGCCCGGGGTTCTGATGGGGTCGGAGGCGAGTTGATTTGCTCTTCGCGGGCGTCAGCCCGCGCAGGTGAATCAGACCTACACGAATGCATCGCATCTTTCATCCGGATACGGAAGGTTCCACCGTTGGATCTGTGATAACGTCCGGCGGCAACGTGAACGGCAGAGCCACGCTAGATTCTCCGCGCGCGCCCTCACGGGCGCGGTTCTGATTTTTTCTCACGTTCTAACGGCCGCGATTCCCGTCGGTGGCCTGGGCTAATGATGACTAGTAATGACTAAATGACGGATGACGTTTTGGGGATCGCCGTTTCGTGGTTGGCGGTTTCTCGCTCGTACTCTCGTCAGCGAAGCGTAAAGGTGATCTCGATCGTGGCGTAGACATCCACTGGGCGCCCATTGAGTGAGCCGGGTCTGAATTTCCACTCGTTGACTACGCATCGGATGGCTTCCTGGTCCAACCCATAGCCAAGCGATCGGACGATCTTTGGCTGGTCGACCGTTCCGGTGCGGCGAATGATGGCCTGCAGCACTACCACTCCCTGAATCTTCGCCTTGATGGCCTCGTCGGTGTAGTGCGGCAATGTCTGGCGAATCAAAACCGGGTCCACCACTCCACCGGTGCCGCCGACGTAGGGTCCCTCGCCGTTGCCCACGCCCCCGCCATTACCGCCGCCAAAACCGCCACCGCTCCCCGGTCCCACACCCGGACCCCGCCCAGAACCGATTCCTGTCCCCGAGCCTGCGCCGATCCCTCCGCCACCTCCCGGTCCATTGGACGAAGGGGCAGGAGGCGCAAAGATGTCCCCATAAGCCCCCAGCATGTGTTTGGGGAACTGAATGGGAGCCTGGATGTTCTGCGTCACTTCCAGTTTCAAATCCTTCAGATCCGGCTTCTTAACTTCCGGAGCAACCATCTGATTCTTGACCGCCGGCGGGATGTCGCCCTTGCTTACCGGCTTCTTCTCATGCTTGCCGCCTCCGCCGCCTCCGCCACCCCGCGTCGGACCAGGAATCAACATGGAGGGGGGGTGCGTGAGATTGATCATTGCCAAAATCGGAGTCTCGTCTTCTGAAGGAAGGGAGGCTATGTTGAAGTAATAAAACGCGATGATGGCGGCCAGGATTGTCCCGTGGATGAAGACCGAACTGCCCACGCGTAATTTAGTACTCGGCTTCTCTGAATACTCGAGTTCCTGAAATGTATGAAATATGGGGATTGGCTTAGTCAATCCTGAAACAGTGGCCACGAAAGCTCCTGCCATTGAGAAAAATCCGGCAATTCCTTCTTACTCTCTCTACCCAGCCAATTTGATTACGCTCGATGATACAAATTAGATGCACTAAAAGCGAAAAGTTTTCATACTCTGCCAAACAATCTATTTTACGCCATCGACACACTGGAGAGCAACGTTAGAAGAGCGAACGACGAGCCGAAAGATTGCCTAGCCGGCTTGTATTTTTTACTGCAGTTTCACGTGATTACCTCGGTCCGGGCCGGTAAAGATTTGCCTACGCATTGCCGGAACTCCTTTGCACGGTGCGAAATGAGCCTGGTTGGGCAGAATTAACGCTCGTTAATCGAGTCTTTAGCGACCGGCCGCTTGCGAGGTCTTGGTGAAGAATCTCTAGCCTTGCTTGCTTTCTTATAACGGCGCCCGTTGTGCCCGCCGTGTCCTTTGTGGTTCGAAAAAAAAGCGCATCACCACCAAGGACACAGCGGGCACAACGGGATCTTAAGACTTCGCCCTTCACTTCGCTTGCAATGCCTTCCGCATTCTTATACGGATGTAATCCTCCATTTCCTTTTCCGTACCGACCCGATCCGGAGGTACGTTGGGCTGGCCGATCTGCCGAGCCTGCAGATCCAGATACGCTGAAGTCTGGGCGTCAACTTGAAACCAGCTCAACAGCGCATCCTTCATCTGCTGAATTTCCTCTTTGAATCGGAGATCGTCCGCCAGATTGTTCGTCTCCAACGGATCCTTCTCCAGATCAAAGAATAAAGAGCGCTCTGGGCGATTGGAGTAAAGAAGTTTCCGGTTGTGCGAACGCAGCATTACGAAGCTGCCATCTTCGGCAAAAGTCAGATCCCGCCCGGGCTGTTCGCCGGCGCATACCGGCTGCAGCGGATGGCCGCGCATGTCCGGCCCAGGTCCCAAACCTGACTGGCGCAGGAGGGTGCTGGTAACGTCGATTGAGCTGACCAGAGTGTCGCTCACCTTGCCTTTGTATTTTCCCTGTGGAAATTTGATGATGAGGGGCACCTTTATCAGAGGATCGTACATGAGGTTGCCCTTCAGCAATAGATGATGGAATCCCAGATATTCACCATGGTCTGCTGTATAGATGATCAATGTCTCGTCATAAAGTCCCTTTTGTTTGAGCACACGGATCATTCGGCCCACCTGGGCATCCAACTGTGAAATCGTAGCGTAATAATGTGCCATCACCCGTCTAAGCACAGGCCGTGTAAGTGTCTTGTTATCGAAGTAGCCGTGGCGCTCCAAGTCGCGCTCCGTCGCTTGTTCGGTCCAACCGGGCAAGATCGTCAACTTCTCGGGATCGTACATGGTGTTCCACGGTACCGGAGGATCGAAAGGATGATGTGGCTTGATGAATCCCACCATCAACAGGCCCGGCCGGTTGGGATTCCATTGGGAGATCGTTTCCACCGCGCGGTTGCCGATCCATGTCGTCGAGTGATGCTCCTCGGAGAGATTCGATGCGCCTGACCCGAAGGTCTGCCAGTATTCTACGGGCGCCCGGCTTCGGTAGGGTTGTTCCTGGTCCATCAGGTCAACGGAGTCGATCAACCCCTGCTGCTTCAGATAACGGTGATAGTCATCTACCAAGCGTCCGCGGCCGTTCTGCTCGGCCAGTTGAAGCTCGGTAAACCCAACATCAAGATAAGCCGGCATGAAGTGCATCTTGCCAACGGCCTTTGTTTGGTACCCCGCAGCGCGCAGCAGATTGGCAAATGTCGGAGTTGACGGCAGGAGAGTTGCCACGTTGGAGCGTCCTCGGTGCTGGCGGACGTACTGGCCACTGAGCAGGGAATACCGTGAAGGAGTGCAGACAGGCCAGGTGCAGAAGCTGTTGCGGAACAGCACGCCGTCACGCGCCAGAGCATCCAGGTTAGGGGTCTTTATGTCCGGATTGCCCATGGCCCCGAGGCAGTCAAAGCGATGCTGATCGGCATAAATAACCAGGACATACGGGCGATGCTGAGGCTGAGGTTGCACGGCTAGGAGGATGATTTGCGCCGTTAACAGGACCGCTGCCAATAAATTTACAAGACGAGCCATTCGTACCATCCTTGACACCTTCGGCGTCAGGCGCCGCGAAGCGGCGCAACGCATTATAATTCGTTCCAGCGAGTCGCGTTTCTAAAAGACCGCCTTCATGTCCTTTGGGAGGGGAATATCCATGAAAAACCGTCCCTTTCTCCATTCCCGCTGGTGGCTTGTTTCTTGCTTGTTTGCGTTGATGCCCAACTCCGGCTTCGGCCAGGTCGATACAGGCTCCATTGTTCAGCGCCAAATTTTGTCGAAAGCGCAAGATTTCACCAAATAATAGTAAAGTGGAGGTGAGCATCAACAATATCGAAAGGATTCACTGGTCATGAAAAACAAAATCCTGATTATTACGGGCGATGGAGGTGAAAGCTACGAGGTGCTTTATGCCGGGCACCGGCTGCGAGAGGCGGGATACGCGCCGCTGATCGCCGCTCCAAGCAAGCGTAGGCTTCATCTGGTGATGCACGACTTCGAGCCCGGCTGGGACACCTACATAGAGCGAACCGGCTACGGTGCTGAGGCGGATCTCTCGTTCGACGACGTCGTTGTGGATCAATTCGACGCAGTTATGGTTCTCGGTGGAAGAGCACCGGAGTATTTGCGAAATGACAAACGACTCATTGCCATCGTGCGCGAATTTCATGACAAGGGAAAATGGGTCTTTGCAATCTGCCATGGCATTCAAATATTAATCAGCGCGGGGCTGGCAAAGGGAACCTGCATGACGGCCTACGCACATCTCCGCTTCGAAATTGAATCGAATGGAGGAAACTACAGCACCAACGAGGCAGTCCGGGATGGAAGAATTGTGACCGCTCAGACTTGGATGTCGCATCCGGAGTTTTATCGGGAAGTCTTTGCATCCCTGGGAGCTCCGGCCCTGGCGGCGAGAGGTTAGGTTCAGCACAAAGGCTTATCACGGCGGTAACACTGCAACGAGTGATTAATTTAGTTAGTGAAGAGTGAGCGGCTCAAGCACTTCAGTAGAGCGTAGAAGCTGGCCGCTTCAGCCGCCGTCAGAGTGTGGACATTTTGGAGAGACGGCCGGTGGGGCGTCTCCCGCACAATCTCTCATCGTGCAGGAGACGCCCCACGAGGCGTCTCTCCAATAGCGCCGCTTCGCGGCGCTGCGCCCGCCTGCGGCGGGCTGGCTCCGGCCTGGCGACGAGAGGTTAGGCTCATTTTGTCAGCAACTTCACCCTCAGATTCCTGTACTCGACGCGCGCGTCCTCCTTGTGCATCTGCAGCGCGATCCTCCCTTGGTCAGGAATCGTTAAACGGCTCGATTCGGCCACAGTTTCTCCATTCACCCGGACGGCAGCGTATGACCCCTGCGAGATAACTTGCATCAGAAACCACTCCCCATCGCGCGCGTCCGGGTCAACGGCCGGAACGATGCCGTAAATGCTCCCAGTGGGATTTGTGGCTTCGACGACGTTGTAGATCTGCGCCTCATATCCCTTCAGTTTCTCGGATTCCCAGCGAAACTGGATTCCTCCGTTGGCGTACTTTGAAGTGCGGACGTAGACTTGAAATTCAAAGTTGCTGAAGGACTCATTGCTGACGAGGTAGCCGTCTCCGTTGGATCCGACGAAGGTGGAACCTTCCGCTGACCACCTCGCCGTTCCTGTCGTGGTCCATCCACTGAGATCCTTTCCATTGGAAAGCGCAGTCCAACGTTCCTTGGAAGGGAGCTCGCGAATTTCAATGCTTCGATAACGGATCGGTTGTCCGATGTCCTGGAACCCGATGTATCCCTGGCGCAGCCGCCATCGAAGCTTGCTGTTTTTTTCCATGTCGGCGTCATGAATTATCTGGCCGTTGAGTGTGACGCGAAGCGTTGGCCAATCAACGTGAATCTCCATCGTATTCCACTGCTTTTGAGGTTTCGACGCCTGCACCAGGGGCGGCAGTACATCGTAGATGGAGCCGGTGGAACGCGCGCCCTCGTCGATCTGGTCATGCCGGAGATGGATCTTGATCCCGGCTTTGGAAGCGCGGCCATAGAGCGGCGCATGGACGAGCACGCCCGCCTCGCACCAATTGGGTGTCATGTACTCAAGGCGCAAATCGAAATTCTCGTATTCCCTTTCGCTGCGAAGCCAGTTCGGATAGTTTCCCGCACCGGTAGAAAAGATTGTTCCCTGGTCGGCGCGAAACGAATTGGGATTGTCGCCCATGGCCACCCAGCCGGAAAGGTCCTTGCCGTTGAATAAGGATAACCAGTTGTCCTGGCCAGCTTCGCAAAAGGATATGCTTGGTGAAAGGAGAATTAGCGCAAGCAGAAATTTGGATGGTTTCATTGTTGGCTCCAGAAGAAAAAATCCGTGTTGCGGCGTCAATTTGCGAAAAATTCTTGTGCCCCTTCAGGGCAGACCGTTCTCGGGCGGTTAACCGGCGGCGGCGCCCTGCCTACGGCGGGCTTTGCCGCCGGCTATATTCTGTAAACCCTTCGGGTTTGCTCCCTGTTTCGATGATGATGCGATCACAACTAACCACAGCCAATGATCCGTTGGTGACTTCCTGCCTCCTGCCTCCTGCCTCCTGCCTCCTGCTTTCTGCCTTCTGCTTTCTGCCTTCCGCTTTCTGCTTTCTGCCTCCTGCCGTCTGTTTCCTACCTCCTGCCGCCTGCCGTCTGCCTCTTGCTTCCTGTCGTCTGGCTTCTTCAAATGCCCAGCTCGCTCCGCACCATCTTCACTCCTTCTACCAAGTTGCAGAGCTTCAATCTGGCCGCCCAACGAGTTGTCTGGCTCAAGCCGCAGTCAGGCGCAAATGAAAGGCGGTCAGGGGGCGCGTGCTGCAAGCAAAGCCGAACTCTGGAGACAATATCCTCCCGGGTCTCAATGTAGTAGCTCTTGACGTCGACTATCCCCACTGCCACATCTTTTTTTCGAGCAAGTTCACCGATTATTTCGATCTCTGCAAACTCTCGGCTCGCCATTTCCAGATGAAATTCATCAACATTCATCTCCAGGAAAGTCGGAAACATCGGCCGATACTTTCGAGGCCCAACGGCGCGCCCCTTGTAGTTGCCAAAGCAGAGATGTGTCGAGAGCCGGCATTTTCCCACGACCGGCTCGACCGT
The DNA here is from genome assembly GCA_036505615.1 of Acidobacteriota bacterium. Lineage (GTDB taxonomy): Bacteria > Acidobacteriota > UBA6911 > JACQSX01 > JACQSX01 > DASXTB01. Next base: position 17,677 of record DASXTB010000152.1, on the reverse strand, counting down.
CTGATTGAAGATTTCCACAAACCGGCGAGGATCTTCGCGATGGGCATAGCAACTCATCGAAGGTTCGTCGACGCACATTTCGCGGCAGCCGGCGCGCACTAAAGCTTCCAGTTCGCCACGCACAATCGGCAGCAGGGCTTCTGTTAACTGGTAGCGATCGCGATATCGATCGTTTGGTATTAACCGTCCGCTCAAAGTGTATGGGCCCGGAACGCTCGCTTTCAGCGTCGGCCCGGGCGGAGCAAAGCGCCTCAACCGCTCGAACTCTTCGACAGTACCCAGGCCCCGAGGCGCGTGAATTTCACCCACCACTCTATGCTTGCCGCGCTGATCGTGAGCCGGCGGGCCAAACCGCCGGGCGGGCCTTTGCTCCGTTTCAATTCCATCGAGAAATCCATAAAACGAGAGATTGAAGTCGAGCCGCGTCTGTTCCCCGTCGGTGACAACATCCAGCCCTGCGGCCACCTGGTCGTGGATGGCGGCGATGACGGCATCCTCCTGGAGCTCGGCAATGTCGGCCGGACCAAACTGGTCTAGATGCTGCGAGGCAAATTCCAGCCAGCCGGGAAAAGGATAACTTCCAACGACAGTAGTGCGAAGCGGACGCTCCTTCATGGCCCGCATCTTAGCGTAAAATAGCGGTCCCGGGTACTGCAGGCGCTCTGTTGCCAGTCGTCCGTGGTCCGTTGTCAGTTGTGCCCTGGGACCGCATGCTTGTAGCGTGTTTCTTTTTAAGAGCACTCAAGCGTGCGCGATGCGCGCTCCCAGGACACCCACGAACGACGGACAACTGACTACGGACAATGAGCTACCTATGTCCATACTTTCGCTTCAAGGAAAAGTTCTGGTCATCATCGGAGGCACATCGGGCATCGGCCGTTCCGCCGCACAGGCGTTTCTTGCCGCGGGAGCAAAAATTGTTGTTATCGGTCGCGATAAAGATAAGGTCGGAGCAGCGGAGAAAAAGCTGGGCGATCGGGCGCGGGTTATGCAAGGGGATGCTTGCCGGCCCGAGACTTCTGAGCGCGCAATCGAGATGGCGCTTACGTCCTTTGGCGAATTTCATGGCCTGTATCACGTAGCCGGTGGGAGCGGAAGAGAAGTAGGCGACGGGCCCTTGCATGAGATCAGCGATGCCGCCTGGGACGAGACTTTACGGCTGAATCTGACCGCGGCTATGTTTTCCAACCGCGCCGCAGTGCGGCAGCTTCAAAAGCAGAAGAGCGGAGGCACGATCCTGAACATAAGCTCAGTGCTCGGCTTTTCCCCCTCGCCGCGGTATTTCACGACGCACGCTTACGCGGCCGCCAAAGCAGCAATTATTGGATTGACAAAATCGCTGGCCGCTTATTACGCCCCGGTGAATATTCGCTTCAACGTAATTGTGCCGGCCCTTGTTGAAACTCCAATGTCCCGGCGCGCTGTCACCAGCGAAGCGATCATGAAGTTCATAAAGACAAAACAACCCCTGGATGGCGGGCGAGTGGGGCAGGCGTCGGACCTGGACGCGGCGGCCGTCTATTTCATGTCCGATGGTTCACGGTTCACCACGGGCCAGGTGCTGGCAGTCGATGGAGGATGGGAGGTGAGTGAAGGGCAATTTGGCTAGTTGCCAATTGCTAGTTGCTAGTTGCCAATTTCCAGTTGCCAGTTCCCAGTCGCGCCAGTTGCCAGTTGCCAGTTGCTAGTTGCCAGTTGCTAGTTTCTAGTTCCCAGTTCTAATGGACTGAGGACCAGCTGGTATGAACTGGGAACATGGCACTGGGAACTGAACACTGGCCCACTGGCAACTGGGAACTGGGAACTAACTGAAAGCTGCGGTTATGTACAGCATCGGCATCGATCTGGGGGCAACCAAAATAAAGGCGGTCTCAGTGGATTCTTCCGGCCAAGTGTTGGCCCAGATCCGGGAGTCCACCGATGACGCCTCCTCTTTGCAAGGTTCACCGGATGCTCCGTTGTGGGCCAAAAAGATTACGTCGCTCATTGAAAAACTCGAGACACGGCAGAAGAGCACTGCATCATGCGTGGGCATCGCCGCTCCGGGTTTGGCCGCACCGGACAACCGCTCTATCAGGCTGATGCCAGGAAGGCTGGCAGGCTTGGAAGGACTCGACTGGACAGATTTTCTGGGCCGGTCCGACATAGTTTGCGTTCTCAACGATGCGCATGCCGCACTGGTAGGAGAGCACTGGATGGGGGCCGCTCGCGGCTACAGCGAGGTTATGTTGCTCACGCTCGGCACGGGTGTTGGCGGAGCGCTCATGATCCGCGGCCAGTTGTATCAGGGAGTGCGCGCGCGCGCAGGCCACCTTGGGCATATCACCTTGAATTCGACCGCGTCGCCGGACATAGTGGGAATTCCCGGGAGTCTGGAAGAGAGATTCGGCGAGTGCACGCTGCAGCGGCGCTCTCAGGGAAAGTACAAATCGACACAGCAATTGGTGGAGGATTATCGCTGCGGCAACCCAGAGGCTGCTTCGATATGGGTGGAATCCGTGCGCCAACTTGCCTGCGCCATCGCTTCACTGGTCAACGTGATCGACCCTGAAGCCGTAATCATCGCCGGCGGTATCGCACAGGCCAAAGACTCGCTCTTCGATCCTTTGAGTGGCTTTCTGGAGCAGATGGAGTGGCGTGTTGGAGGAGAGCGCGTAAAAATACTTCCGGCGTCTCTTGGGGATCTCTCCGGAGCGCTGGGAGCCGCGCGATACGCGATGATGGAAAGCAGTAAACTGTAACAACCGGATTGGTAGTCAAATCGCCTCCGTCGGGCTTGGAACGCGAGAAAAAATTGAGCGCGCCTGTACGGGCGACCCTGCGAGGTCGCCCGTTATCCCATAACGACAATCGACTGCGGGCGGCCACACAGGGCCGCCCCTACGATCAATTTAATGTCGGCTCTTCGAGCCTTAAGAACTAGAAACTGGCAACTGGGAACTAACACATGACACCAGCTTTGGAATATCTTGAAAAATGTAAAGCAATCATTCATTCGGTGAGCGCTCAAAAGGACGCAATCGAGCAGGCAGCGGAATGGTTTTCACGAACCATTCTTGCCGGGCGGATGGTGCACCTGTTCGGCTGTGGTCACAGTCGAATCATGGTCGAGGAAATGTGGCCGCGGTACGGATCGTTTCCCGGCTTTAATCCTATCGTCGAGCTGTCGCTCAGTTTCCATAACATGGTCGTCGGCGCCAACGGGCAGCGGCAGGCGATGTTCCTGGAGAATGTCAGCGGCTTGGCCGAACGCATCTTGCGTAACTTCCATCTCTCTGGCGCCGACAGCGCGCTGATCATTTCATCCAGCGGATGCAACCTGGTTCCCATCGAGATGGCGGAAATATTCCGCAGTAAAGGGATGAAAATTGTCACCATTCTCAGCCGGCGTCACTCGGAGGCCAGTCAAAGCCGGCACCCCGAGGGACGGAAGCTTTCCGATTTGGCGGACCTGGTTTTGGACACGGGAGCGCCGCCAGGCGACGCCATGATCTCCATTCCGGGCCTGGAAACGCCCGTGGGGCCCGGATCCACCGTTGGCGGATGTCTACTGATCAATGCCATCAAAGCAGAAGTGGCCCTTCGACTGGCACAAGCAGGAGCGTTACCGAAGGTTCTCACCGCTCCCTGTATCGTGGGCGAGAAGCGAGCTGGGGAATTATTTGAAGCTGCCTACGACGAACATGCGAATCGCTTGGCGAAGTTATACCAGGACGTTGAGCGCAGCGATTGATTTTCCGGATTGTCCGTTGTCAGTTGTCCGTAGTCAGTTGTCCGCGGTCCGCCGTCCTTGGTTCGGTCCGTCACACGTGACAGGGCTCCGCTCTTCAGTGTCAAGCCATCTTTTTGGCTGAGCATCGCGCAGGGACGGCTCAACCGCCCGATGAAACCACGGGGAACACGGGGTCGGAACGACTGAACAGCTTGACACCGATCTTCTTAATGAGAATCACTCACCTGGATTATTCATAAAATCCGAAAAGCGAGCCGCGGATTACGCGGATCAACGCGGATAACCTGGGAGTGGAAGACGTCGCGTGGTTCAATTTACGATGACAATCCGAAATGCCTGGTGTAAAGCTGTTGCAGATATGAACCATAAAGTGACCCGCGAATCTTACGATTCCAGCACCGTGCATGAGAATAGATTCGTACGGGCGACCCTGCGTTGTCGCCCTTGGGTTTCAAGCGTTTGGAGGGCCTCTCGAGGGCGGCCACACAGGGCCGCCCGTACGGATACTGTCACAGGAGACACCAAGACACTAAGAAGACTCGTTACGCTTTGGGCCATTCTGCCTTTGTGGCTCATACTTCACTCCGCAATCCGCATTCCGCATTCCGCACTCCCTGCTGACTGGCCTAATTATGGACAAGACAAAGGCGGGATGCGTTACTCGCCGCTTGATCAGATCAATCGCTCCAACGTCAAAGACCTCCGCGTCGCCTGGATTTACCGATCTGGAGATCCTGTCAGTGAAAATAAGACCACTATCGAGTGCACTCCCATCATCGTGCAAGGAGTCATGTATGTGACCACTCCTTTCTGCAAGGTGGCCGCCCTCGATCCGGCCACGGGGCGGGAGATCTGGAAGTATGATCCGTACCGCGCCGTCCGGAGGCCTTCCAATGCGGTCAATCGCGGCGTCGCTTACTGGTCGGATGGCCGCGCTGGTGGAGCGCGCCGCGTCCTGATGGGAACGTCCGAAGGGAGACTGATCTCGCTGGACGCCCGTACCGGCCAGCCGGACCAGGCATTTGGAAGTTCGGGCGAAGTTGACTTGCGCGCCGGAATTGAGAGAGATCTGACTGGGATGGCTTACGGGGTGACCTCCCCGCCTGCGATTTTCAAAGACATCGTTCTCCTTGGCTTTTACTGCGGCGAAGGGCCTCCTCCCAGTTCGCCCGGCGACATGCGTGCGTTTGACGTCAGAACCGGCAAAGAACTGTGGCGCTTTCATACCGTGCCCAGACCTGGAGAGTTTGGAAGCGATACCTGGGAGGAGGATTCCTGGAAGGACCGAGGCGGAGCCAATGCCTGGGGTGGCCTCAGCGTAGACGTCAAACGAGGCTGGGTTTTTGGCGGCCTGGGATCGGCCGGTTTTGATTTCTACGGCGGCGACCGCAAAGGCCAGAATCTTTTCGCAAATTCAGTCCTGGCTCTGGATGCTCAGACCGGCAAGCGGGTCTGGCATTTTCAAGTGGTGCGCCACGACCTGTGGGATTATGACCTGCCCGTTTATCCCAACCTGGTCACGGTTCAGCGCGATGGCAAGCCGCGAGAGGCTGTGGCTCAGGTGACCAAGACCGGATACGTTTTTCTGCTGGATCGCGAGACCGGAAAACCACTGTTTGACATTGTCGAGCGGCCCGCCCCCGCTTCCGATGTTTCAGGCGAGGCGGCCTGGCCGGTGCAGATTTTTCCCATCAAACCGCCTCCTTTTGCTCGCCAGTACTTTGGCGAAGAGGACATCACGAACATTTCGAAGGAAGCGCACGATTACGTGCTGCGTGAATTTAAGAAGCATCGTTCCGGGCCGATATTCACTCCCCAAAGCCTGGCAGGAACGATCGAGCTTCCAGGCTTTCATGGCGGCGCCAATTGGTCGGGAGCATCATTTGATCCGACCACGGGCACCCTGTATGTGAATTCAAACAATGTCCCCTGGCTTAACACGCTGGTGGAGGCACCCGGCAAGAAATGTCCCTACGATCATACCGGATATTTCCGCTTCATCGATGCGGAAGGCTATCCGGCCGTCAAGCCTCCATGGGGAAATTTGACCGCCATCGATCTGAATCGCGGAGAACACGTCTGGCAGATCACGCTAGGTGAGTTTCCCGAATTGACCGCCCGCGGTGTTCCGCCCACAGGAACAGAAAACTTCGGAGGGAGCATCGTCACTGGCGGAGGACTGGTCTTCATCGGCGCGACCATGGATGAAAAATTTCACGCGTTCGATAAGAGCACAGGCAAGCTTCTGTGGGATCACAAGCTGGATGCGGGCGGGTACGCCACACCGTCTACCTACTCTACGGGAAACCGGCAGTTCGTGGTCATCGCTGCCGGAGGCGGCGGAAAGCTGCGAACAAAGTCGGGAGACGAGTTTGTGGCGTTCGCCTTGCCGGGAAGGTGACTTATCCGTGTGCTCCGTGTCATCCGCGTCCTATTAAACTGGGACACTGATGAACACGGATTACGCGGATTACACCACCTTCTCCTTGGCCGCATCCCAGCGCAGGTATTTCTGCCGGCGATAGGATTCCACTGCCATGCGGCAGGCCACCAAGCCGTAGTAGCCAAGCATCACATCGCACTTCAGCGGCGCGTTGTTGCGGATCGCATCCAGCAGATTGCGGTGGTGTAAGGTGAGATCTTCCGCGCCTGTTTTCTTGTGCACAATTTCCTGCTTCCCTTCCGCGAAAAGTCTTTGCGGGCGAATTACAAAGCCTGTGCGGTCAAATTCCAGAGTCGCCAGATGCCCCCGCAGGACGTGCGGAATAGGTGTGTCGTTAGCCATTGAGGAAACCACCACAACCGTGGGTCCTCCGGGATAGTCACACACCATGTTGAAGGTGTCCGGAATTTCCGCCACGCTTTGACCAAACTCCCATTTTCCACCTGTCGCCACTACGCGCTCGGGAAATTTCAGGTCGAGCGCTTTGATGATGCGCGTGACCCGGTGCACAAAAAGATCGGTGGCGATCCCACCCGAGTAATCCCAATACCTGCGCCAGGAAAAAAAGCGCTGCGGGTCCCAGGCGCGCTTGGGAGCCGGGCCGAGCCATGCCTTCCAATCCAAATTCTCGCCGGGCCGGATGTCCGCGTCCATCGGTCGGGTCCAGAAATCGTCCTTGTAGTTTCTGGAATAGTCAATCTGCGCCTGCACCACTTTTCCCAGAGCACCCTGTTTGACGTAGCGTTGGGCCGTCTCATAGGAGTCGTCGGACATCCCCTGTACACCCACCTGCATTTTCACTCCAGTCGCGCGGATCTTGCGCACCACTTTCTTGGCCTGATCGATCGAGTAGGTCATCGGTTTTTCGCAGTAGATGTGCTTGCCACGGTCGGCGGCATCCAGCGTCATCTGCGCGTGCCAGTGTTCGGGGGTCGCAATCAGCACATAGTCAATATCCTTTTGATCCAGCAAGGCGCGGTAATCAGGAAAAGTCCGCGCGCCGGTCGCTTGCGCGGCAGCATCCATGCGCTTGCGGTAAACATCGCACACTGCCACTATTTCCACGTTGTCGGATTCCTTCATCCCCATCAGCGCCTGCATGTGGCCACGGGCCTGATCTCCGCAGCCTATGACGCCGACTCGCAGGCGGTTGTTGGCGCCCAGAACATTGCGGCGGCTATGCGCGTATGCGAGAGAAACTCCAGCCAATCCCGCGATGAAAGTTCGGCGTGTAAGATGCCCGATATCCGATGTACGTGGTGTGTCGCCCTGGGTAATCTGTTTGGGGGTTTCTGACTGTCGCATGACGCCCTCCTTTAGTCCTCCATAGGATAACCAGGAGCATTGTGGAGAGAAAGAGGCGCGTTATAATTCTCGCCAGTTGAGAATGTGCGAAAAAATTGATTTCATCTGTACGGGCGACCCTGTGTGGTCGCCCGTTCCCCTAGAAAGGCCCACGGGTTCGGGCGGCCACGCAGGGCCGCCCCTACAATCTAAATTGATTTTTTCACAGCTTCTGACGGGCGCGGTTCTGCTTCTCACTTTCACATTGGCGACCCCCTACGCTCGCCCATTGGACAGCGACCGCTATCAATTGAAGGGAAAAGTTCTCCAAGCAGACGGTAAGCCTTTCCAAGAAGCATTCCCTGTCGTCTCGCTGCACGGCTCCACGACTCCCTTCACTGCCGAGACCCTTGCAGACGCCAGCGGGAAGTTCAAATTCAAAGATCTTCTCCCGGGAACGTACACTTTGATCATAGCAGTGGCCCGGGTGGGCCAAATGCAGCGCACCATCGAGATCGGCCCGAGCTTTGCCGGCGCGAAGAAGACGGTAGAGCTGACGATTCGCTTTGACAGCAAAACTGAAGCGGATTGGCGCTCGATTTCGGCCAGGCAGCTCTCAGTTCCCGAGAGCGCCCGGCGCCAGCTTGAAAAGGCACAGGATCGACTGAACAAACATGATGTGCCTGGGGCTGTCGATTGCCTGAAAAAAGCTGTGGCCCTGGCGCCGCAGTTCTCTGTTGCCTGGAATCAACTGGGAACCATCGCCTACCAAACAAAAGACTATAAACAGGCGGAACAGTATTTCCGAGAGGCGCTTAAACAGGATCCGGACTCGTTTCCACCGCTGGTTAATCTCGGAGGAGCGCTTCTCTCAGAAGGAAAGGTGCAGGAATCGCTGGAGTTCAATCTTCAGGCGGCGAAGGCGCGGCCTGACGACGCGCTGGCGCAATCCCAGCTAGGGCAAAGCTATTTCCTGGAGGGGCAGCTCGACAATGCCGAGCAACATTTGAAGAAGGCCAAGCGCCTCGATCCCGCACACTTCTCTTTTCCTCAACTGGTGCTGGCTGAGATCTACCAGCGCCGGGGAGACTATGGCGCGCTAAAGGCAGAGCTGGAGGAGTTTCTTCGCTATCACCCTGACTCGTCTATATCGCCCGCGGTAAAGAAAGCGCTGGAGAAGGTCGAGGCTCACATGAAGTAGCGGCCATCTTGTTCAAGTCTTTTCGAGTGAAGGCGGATCGTCGGCAAACAGCCCGTTCCGATCTATGCCGTCGCGGGAGCGGCACTCCGCCGGCCCGCAATGGCTACTGCAATTCCCCCAAAAATCGCCCCGATTACCACTGTGTAGGCGATCCAGAGCGTCAACTGAGGGAGCAAGCCGATCCAGAGAAACTTCAACCAAGGATCCATCGCAGGGAATTCGGGCGGTGCAAGATCATAGTGAGTTCCCCAGTTGCCTAGGATGGCAAATAGCATGACGATCGCCACTGGTATCCTGGCCGCCAATCCGTAGGCGAGGAGGATTTTTCCCAGGGCTGGCCAGGCGTACAGCGAAATAAGAATCGCTATCACCGACGCTAAGGCCATAAAGAGGAGTTGTGCCTGAAAAGCTTTTGGAAAGAGCGCCCCCAGCGCGCCCACACCAATGAATGCCACCAGGGCTAGAACGGCAATACCGATGGCCTTCCCGGCACTCACAGGAGCATGTCCCGCCTTTGCCAATTTGACGGCGAAGTAGATTCCGAAGATGGGCGCCAGCCAGGCAATTCCCACCAGCGCCCCAAATCCGCCTGGCTTCGAATTGAACAGCACAGGAGACCAATGTTTCAGCTCCCCCAGCAGGCGCACGACGGTCACCGCCAGCGTGATCAGTGCAGGAATCCAGATAATGTCGAACGGAAGTTTTTTGGCGAGATGATAGCCGAAATCTCGCTCAGAGGATTCGTTCATGGAATGCTCCTTTCTTTATTGGTCGGTTAGAGAGCTTTTTTGAGCGTTAATCTTCCATCTTTGACAATGAAGTTTCAAGAATTCTTTCGCCCAGCGATTTATCGCTGGGAATGGGGGAGCCAAAGAATAGGAGTTCCGTAGGGACGACTGAAATTCCTGGCTTGGCAATCCAAAATCAGCCGTCCCTACGGGACTTCTTGCTGTGAAGCTTCCTAAACCCAGCGATGAATCGCTGGGCTATTATCGGCTGTCCCTCCGGGACAGCTGGCCGCTTTCAGCGGCCTGGAGACGGCCCTCAGGCCGTCTCTCCGCTCACAAAATGTAGAAACTCCTTGGTCCGCTTCGCGCGCTGAGCCCCCCTGCGGCGGGCTTAGGCGCACATATCGCAGCCCTGGAATTTCTACATTCGTTAGAGAACGGGGCGTATCAGTTTATTCGCTCTGTTCCGCAAGCTCCCGGATCCAAATATTCCGGTAGCGAACAGGATCTCCATGATCCTGCAGTGACAGCGGAAGCTTGTCAGGATGCGCAACATACGGAGGCCGCTGCATGTGTGCCGTTGGTCCCATTAACTGCACGTTGTCCTGCACCAGAATACCGTTATGCAGCACAGTAACGCGGGCGGGGCGAACTACTGTCCCGCTGCTGTCGAAGTGCGGTCGATGAAAAATGATGTCGTAGGCTTGCCACTGTCCAGGCGGACGCGAAGCGTTTACCAGAGGCGGATATTGTCCATAGACGGCCGACGCCTGACCGTCGGGATAAGTTTTGTTGTTGTAGCAGTCAAGCACCTGTATCTCATACTTGCTCATCAAAAAGACGCCGCTGTTGCCTCGTCCCTGCCCTTCCCCTTTAGGCGGCACGGGCGCTCTCCACTCGACGTGGAGCTGGCAGTCACCGAAGCTCTGCCTGGTCAAAATCTGACCGGTCCGGGGAGCAATCTCCATATAGCCGTTTTCCACCTTCCACTTCGCGGGTCCGCCGTCATCGGTGCGCCAGTTGGAGAGATCCTTGCCGTCAAAAAGAACTACCGCGTCAGAAGGTGGACGCCCGGCCGAATCCTGCGTGCTCTCTGTCCCAGGCGTAACAATTGTGGGTTGCGGCCGATTCATATCGTGGATCTTCCATTGAGTCTTATCTTGGGCAGCCAGATAGATCACCAAGTCCGAGACCACCAGACAGGTCGCACCCGCCATTGACGCAGCAATAATGAAAAGCCGTGTGGAATGGTTTTTGTTCCTCATGATGACATTCTCCTTTTGGATTTTCCGATCTCTGGCAGCCGCATAAGGGGGCCCCGCAAAATTATAGCCGAGGGTGTGAGAGCCTTTTGCCCGAATCTGAGCCGCGCAGCGGCGTTAAGAATTGTAGCGCAGGGCGTCAGCCCTGCGTTGGCGTCCCCCCAAGCAGACAGGAGCCGCGCAGCGGCGGCAGAAATTTTTCGCAAATTTCCGGAGGTGGCAGTTATGTATTGTGATGGCACAAACATTCACCAGCTTAATCTACCACGTCGTCTTCAGCACCAAGAATCGGATTCCCTGCCTGAAACCCGACATACGGGAGGCGTTGTTCGCCTACATGGGTGGAATAATCCGCAACCTAAACGCCAAGCCGATCCTCATTAATGGAGTAGACGATCACGCTCATGCCTTGGTCGGTGCACCACCCAACCTGTGCGTGTCCGAGTTTGTGGGGAAGCTCAAATCGAACTCTTGTGGATGGGTGCACGAAAAATGGCCAAAATTATGGCATTTCGGCTGGCAAGATGGTTATGCTGCCTTCGCCGTGTGCCGATCCGATTTGAATCGAGTTTACCGGTATATCGCTCAACAGGAACAACATCATAGCCGGGTGTCCTTCAAGGATGAATTGCGGCGGCTACTGCACGATCACGGAATCCAATTTGACGAACGCTATCTCTGGGACTGAATTCTGATCGCCGCTACGCGGCTTTTGCGTTTCGGCAAATCCGGTGTACGCAGGGCTCACGCCCTGCGCTACAATTCTTCGCGCCGCTGCGCGGCTCTGAGCTGTCTATTTGCGTTTTGAGACAGCCTCTTTGTTTTCCACAAACGCCCGCTACCGCTCGTGGTGGTGGTGCAGGCCGGCTCCTTGCAAAAATGCGATCAGATCGGCCAGTTCCTGCCTGCTCATGTTTTTCTCCAGACCTTCCGGCATCAACGAAACACTGGAGGCCCGAATCTCTACGATGTTCCGCCGCAGCATGGTCTGATCGTCGGCATCGCTGGAACGCAGCGTAACAGTCCCCGGCGTTTCGGAAACGATCAGGCCGTCGAGAATCCTTCCGTCCTTTGTGGTGACAATATAATTGGTGAAACGCGCCTGGATTTCCCGGCTGGGATCCAGAACATTCTGGAGCAACTGTTCTTTGGTCTGGCTGCTCACTCCTGAGAGGTCCGGACCGATGCGGCGACCTTTCTGCGGCATGTGGCACTGGGCGCAATTCTTGTCAAACACGCCTCGACCCCGCGCGGCATCTCCCGCCAGTGCAATCACAGATCGATATTCCGCCAAAACCCTTGCCCGGTCCGAATGCTCCTCTTTGAAAAGCCGGCCGGCACGGGCGGCGATGACCGGATCGGGGTTCTGCAGCAGCTTTTGCCTCCTGGGCAAGTCCAGCGCGCTTCGCTCAACCTCACCTTTTTCGATTGCCTGCAGGAACGCCGGAATGCGCTGGCGATGGCTCAACAGAACATCCAAGGCCTGGACGCGGGCCGCAGGCGAGAACAGCTTCCACCCGGAGATCAACAGATTCGCCACGCCCGGATCCTCGATGGAGTTCAGGCTCGAGAGCGCTGCCTGCTGCAACCCGGGTGGCGCCTGGGCAGAAAGCAGCTTTTCAAAGACCGGGCGAACCTCTCGAAATTCTCCGCTGGAAAGCGATTGGATCGCGGCTTTTCGCTTTGACTCGTTGAGACCCGTGTCCAGCGCCTGCCTCAGCGAAGCTGAAATAAGCGAGCGCATTTCAAAATGGCCAGCGACCGATCGAGCGGCCGCTTCAACTTTTTCGGACGGGCTGGCCAACAGTCTGCTCAGTTGAGCTTCGGCGGCAGGCAGTCTCAAATGCTGGGCTTGAGCGAGCGCCAGTCCACGTGCCAGACCTGAGAGCGCCGCCACTTGCCACAGTTCAGAATTCGAGGAGACAGCAGAAGAACTACTGGTGTGGCGCGCCTGCGTTTCTTGAAGGTTGGATATCAGACCGAGGAACCGGCTAGTGTTCCCGCCATCATTCCGTACACCTAGTCCGGCTGCAAGCTGCTCCAGGAATTTTCCCTTGCCCTCATCAAACTTTTCAAAAAAATTCTGACCGGCCAGAAATGTAGCAAGCCGGGTAAGTTGAGCGGCCTGAGTCGCGGCCGGCAGGTTCGGCGGCTGGCCCACCGAACTTAAGATTGCCGTTCGAAACCACGGCTCCTGCGCGTGCCGGCAGGCCAGCGTTGCCAGAGCCTTCGTTGTCGCATCGCCGGAGAAGGCCCCGAGGGTGAGGGCCAGCTGAAAACGAACGCGCGGTGACGGATCGTCAACCATGGAAATTAACTTCGACTCAAGATTCGGAGCTTGAGCCTTTGGCCTATTCTTGTTAACAAGCCCTGGCTCGTGTTCGTTACCGCTAAACAGCTCTGCCAACTGCAAGGCATGCTCCCGTACACCCGGATCGGAATCCCCCAAAGCTCTTTCCACCAGATCCTGATCGAGGGATGACAGCCCTTCAAGGGAGTAGAGGGCATGCAGACGGGCCTGCGGAAAGTCGGTCTCCAGAACCATCGCTCGCAGCGCCGGTATAACGGATTTGTCCTGCCGCTCCAGAATCAAGCGCTGGGCAGTGAGCCTCCACCATCCGTTTCGATGTGCTAAGAGCGGAACTAAGTCCGCAGTGGGAGTGGTACTAAGATGAGGTCTCTTCACTGCTCCCGCCGGTCCTTGTCCAGTACCTGACAGTCGCATCCCGGCTGCGAGCTGTCCCCCGCCTCCTGCCGTCTGCCTCCTGCCGTCTGCCTCCTGCTGTGCGCCTCCTGCCGCCTGCTTCCTGCCGTCTGATTGTCCACTCGGCACAATGCGATAAATTCGCCCCATGGTCGTGCCGCTGTAAAAATCCATGTCTTTTTTCAACTCTTCAGGAATCGACTCGGGCGTTTCGATGAATTCCCGATACATGTCCACCACGTAAAAGTTGCCGTCCGGTCCAGTAGCGAAACTGCACGGGCGGAACCAGGGATCCGTGGACGCCAGGAATTCTTTGTCCAGCTCGTTCGGCGCGCGGCCCGCGGTGAAACTGACTCCGGCAGGGCGCAGGACGTCGCGGTGTACCAAGTTGCCGCTCACGTCGCCAGTGAATAAATTTCCATAATATTCCCCGGGCAGATTATCACCCGAGTAAATGGTTCCACCGGCAGCAGCCGTGAAGAAACCCGCCACAATCTCATTGCGATTCAGGTTGTTTTCTCGGTAGCGCTGCTGGCGCATGGCAGTTCGCGCCTCGCGCCAGTACTGCGGCGGGGTCAACTGAAACATCCGAGCCGTGGGCCGGCCATGATCGGAGATATCTTCGGCTGGAGCGCCCGCGGGCAACAAAGGATTACGAAGTAGATAGCGCCGAGGCATCACCACGTGCCGCACATGAGTGGTGTTTTCGGTAATGAAACGATGGCCCCAGTCGTCCATGGCCAGACCGAATTGCGTGGGGCCGGACTCGGGCTCGAAAAGGCCGCGATCGAGCCGGAATCGGAAATCGGCCCCGAGAACATTGACCGATGTGGGCAATTTCGCGTTTCCGGCCTTCCCATACTCCCCTTCCCCCCTAATCCTGCTTTCCCGCTCTCCCCCTCTCCCGCTCTCCCGCTCCCTATGGGGATGCTGTGAATTCAGAAGCAAGTCTCGCCCGGGAAAAGTAATCTCACCGCGCTGCCCATTGTTGGCGGCGTAAATCCAATTGTCGATGCCGAACCGAAGATTAGTGATGCGGCTTTCAGGATTGGCCATCGCAAAGCCGGTGAACAGCACTTTGCGCACGTCCGCCTTGCCGTCACCGTCGGTGTCTTTCAAGTAAAGAATGTCGGGAGCCGCGGTGACGATTAATCCTCCCTTCCAGGGAAGCATGCTGGTCACCTGCAACAAGTTGTCGGCGAAAATCACCGAGCGGTCGACTTTTCCATCACCGTCGGTGTCTTCCAGCAGCCGTATCCGGCTCTTGGGCGGCTGACCCGGCGGAGGATCCTCCGGATAGTCGCGCATCTCGGCAGCGAAGATGCGGCCGTCTTCATCAAAAACGATTTCCACCGGATCAACCACATCGGGCTCGGCGGCAAACAGCTCTACTCGCAGATTGGGATCGCTGAGCCGGAATGTCTTCAGCGACTCTTGCGGTGACAGCGGGCCCGGGCCTTTTCCGCGCGAGCACTCCGAGCACAAAAGGCAAAAGGTGGAAAGCAGAAGGCAAAGGGCAAGCCGCGGGCGTTGAGCGATTATGGATTTGGAAGGCGTCCGTTTTCCGTGGTCCGTTGTCCGTTGCACCCTAAACGAGGATTTGGTCATGGCGAACTCTGTTCCTATGACATTATCGAAACCTAAGGTCCAGGTAACAGGCGGTCGTTTTTCGCGCCGTGTCCTTAGTGTCCTTTGTGGTTCAATCTTTTTGTACCACTACGGACACAAAGGACACAGCGGTCTTGTCGTGGACGTGATCGCGGAACAGACGACAGACAACTGACAACGGACATTTTCAAAATGCTTCACTTACTCTTCGCGCTTGCCGGTTTCGCTTTCGCCTTGGCCCCGGAACCAACAAAGATGATCTTAAACGGTCCCTGACCGTGAACTTGAATCAGCGACTCACCTTTGCTCCAGGCAAAATGGTGAACTCCCTTAGGCATCAATAGATAGCCCCCTGCCGGCAAATCATGACCAGCGGTTTGATCGAACTTATCGCCGGTGCCTACTGCGAGTGTTCCCTGCAAGACGGTGACGTTTTCGTCTTGAGGATGCCAGTGTGGCGGAATCTTTTCGCCATCGGGCGTCTTGATGCGAATTACATACGGCCCCGGTTTAGTTGGATCGCCTGACACTACTGCGACCTGCGCCTTCGGGGGGCCTGCAAACTCAGGCCCGGGTGTCCCTTGGACGAAGCTTTGCGACAGCGGCCCCCATTTCAGGTCATCGGGACTCACCATGACGTGCTTCTTGGTCGCGCTGCTGGGCGCCTTGCCTGCCTTAGCGGGCTGGGAAGCTTGCGCCAAGCAGAAGGCAACTCCAAAGAATAGGGAAATGCACACAATGCAAAAGTAACGCTTTTTCATCCGACCCTCCTTAATGTGGTGGTTGGGAACTTCTACACCCAAGTCTTGGCCAAATACAATCCTTTTGGAAAATTTCCGGCTCCACGATCTGATCCATTTTCAGCACTTCAAAGCTGATTCGGCTCGGATAGTGCTGAAAGCCACTTGCCTTTGAAATACCGCTGAGCTAACTTGCAAGTTCAAGTTGCCATTGTGTCCTTGGTGGTCAAAGAGCAGTTTAACCACAAAGGACGCCAAGGACGCGGCGGGCGCCGGCTGGGTTGACGATCACGCACGATCATACACGATCATGTACACGTCCACGCCGGTGGACGTCCAGCGGACTCATTGGAACAGGGGTTCACCATGGATGATGGTTGTCAGACGCGACGGGGGTTTCTAAAGGCCGTTTCGGTGCTTGGAGGCGCCGCGGTCTGTCAGGCTGCAGCACAGGCCATTTCGGGTGCCCGGAGGCTTGCTTTAGCGCAAGAAACTCATCCCCTTCTCGACCTCCACCAGCACTCTCTCTACACCGGCCGCACACACGAGCAGCTGCTGGTGCACCAGCAGCGCCATCAGGTAACTACGACCATTTTGCTCCCCATCGAAGGATGGATGATCCAAGGCGGGTCCACTTATGTGACCGACTGGGCCCTGGTCGTGGGAGGCAATAGAGACAGCGCCCAGGTGGAGAAGGAGAATCCGGGTAAATTTCTCCGCTTCGCATCCGCCGATCCTTCGCTGTCCCGGGCCATGGACGTCATTCGCGGTAACCTTCTGCGTGGAGCGATCGGAATCGGCGAAATGAAATACCCCGTGGCTGTCGATTCGCCCGAGATGCACCGCGTTTACAAACTGGCCGAAGAGATGCGGCTGCCGGTTCTGCTCCATTTCGAGCATGACACGTACAACACAGGTATCGAACGTTTTGGGCCGATTCTCAAGGCGTACCCTAGAGTTAATTTCATCGGCCATGCGCAAACCTGGTGGGGAAATGTCAGCGCCGATCTCAATCCACTGGAGTTGTATCCAAAGGGGCCAGTAAAGAAGGGCGGCCTCACAGACCGGCTGCTGGCTGACTATCCAAACATTTACGGAGACCTCTCGGCGGGTTCAGGTCTGAACGCCCTAACCAGGGATCCGGATTTCGCCCGCGATTTTCTTCAGCGTCACAATCGCCGGCTTATTTGGGGAAGCGACTGCAACTGCCGGGACGGCAACGGCGCGGGAACCAGCAACGGCAAGTGCATCGCTGCGGAGTGCTTGGCTGCCCTGCGCCAGTTCGTCTCTGACGCGGCGGTTTTTCGGCGCATCACCTATCAGAACGGGGCAGAACTGCTAGGGCTGGCGAAGAGGGCGTAAGGTGAAGGGGGCAGCCCACCTCCGGTTTGGAGTTTTAGACATTATCCGCCGAAATTTTTGCGTTGGCCCTCTCATAGTGCAGTGCGCTGCAAACCAGGGCGTCCGCGAAGCGGACCAATAGCGGTAGCCGGGGGTGCCGAAGCGCGAAGCGCCAGGGACCCCCGGTCAACGATCCCTCGTATCGCCCGGACCTCGCAAGCGGTCCACACTGGAGTTTCTACATTTTGAAGCGACGGCGCGCCGTCTCAGCCCGAGAAGCGGTCACTGGAGTTTCTACATTTTCTCGGTCCTTGAAAGCAATCCAGCCCGGCCGCTTTTTGGCCGGGCGGAAGAATAAAGCCCAGGGCGGAGCTTGCGGAGCCCTGGGACTGCCGACCATTTTCCCACGCCATGAGCCCGGCCCGTTTTTTGGGGCGGGCGGAAGAATACCGGTAGCTCTAATCCTCGCCCTTGCGCATTGCCTTCAACAGCTTGGCCCATTCTTCAGCAAAGCTCACCTTGCGGTGATGCTCCTCCTGATTGGCAATGTATCGTCGGGTGCGCTCAACTTGAGAAGGACTCACACTAACTGCCCCATATCCTTCCTGCCACCCAAAATGAGGACAAATCTGT
>DASXTB010000151.1:0-3678 GCA_036505615.1 Acidobacteriota bacterium | reverse complement strand
GACTTTGGACTTTGGACTTTGGACTTTGGACTTTCAAAGGGCAGATATCATCCATCCCGAGTTATATCTCCCGTGATCAACCGCGCGCCGCGCTGGAAAGTAATGTAGGCCCAAGCCCACTCAAACAGCACGATGAAACGGTTGCGAAAGCCGATCAGAAAAAAAATGTGCACAAAAAGCCATACCAGCCAGGCAACGATTCCTGAGATCTTGAGCGACCCGAAATTCGCCACCGCTGATGCCCGCCCGATTGTGGCAAGACTTCCTCGATCCCGGTAATGAAAAGATTCATACGGTTTGCTGCGGCACGCCCGAAGGATGTTTCTTGCAGCATGCCGGCCCTGTTGGATTGCCACGGGAGCAACACCGGGAAGCGGCTTTCCGGTCTGATGGAGAAATGCGGCCAGATCGCCGATGACAAAGATTTGTTTGTGTCCAGGAACCGTCAAGTCCGGTTCCACCAGCACGCGACCGGCGCGGTCGAGAGGCACCTTCAGCGATTTGGCAAGGGGTGAAGCCAGGACGCCTGCCGACCAGAGGATAGTTGCAGCTCGAATCTGTTCCTGGTCAAGAGTGACTAAGCCAGGCTCGATAGAGCTCACGCTGCGGCCCTTGATCACTTCTACTCCCAATGCGCGCAGCGATTCTTCGGCCTTAGCAGAAAGCTTCTCCGGGAAACTGGACAGAATGCGCGGCCCCGCCTCGACAAGGACGATGCGCGCCTTGCGGGGATCAATGAACCGAAAGTCCCCAACCATTACATGGCGGGAGATTTCAGCGATGGCACCCGCCAGCTCGACGCCGGTTGGCCCGGCGCCGACAATCACGAAGCTGAGCAACGCCGTTCTCTTAGCCCCTTCTTTTTCCCGTTCTGCCTTTTCAAACGCGAGCAAAATACGACGGCGGATTTCCAGGGCGTCGTCTAGGTTCTTCAGACCTGGCGCCTCGGCTTCCCACTCCTGATGGCCGAAATAGGCGTGATGCGCTCCTGTTGCTACGATCAAGAAATCAAAATCTAGTTTACCGTCCTCCAGGATGACTTCCCGGCTTGAGGAGTTAATAGCAACCACCTCGGCCAACATTACCGATGTATTCCGCTGCGACCTCAAGACTGAGCGCAGCGGGAAAGCAATGTTGGCAGGAGAAAGCACTGCCGTGGCCACTTGGTAAAGCAACGGCTGGAAAAGATGGTGATTTCGGCGATCAACGAGCGTGAGGCGGACCGGGGCCTGGCCTAGAGTTCGAGCAGCATAAAGCCCCCCAAACCCGCCTCCAACAATCACTACCTGCGGCTGTACTAGGGGCGTCATGACGAGCAGAAGGCAGACGGCAGGAAGCAGAAAAGCAGGAGGCAGAAAGCAGAAAGCGGAAGACAGGAGGCAGAAGGCAGAAGGCAGAAAGCGGAAGGCAGAAAGCGGAAGGCAGAAGGCAGGAGGCAGGAGGCAGGAAAGTCATTCGTCATTGGTCATTAGTATCTATTCGTGATTCGTTCATCATTAATCATTAGTCCATGGCCATCTTTCAAACTAACAATCTGCTGGCGCAGACTGGATTGATTCATATCTTCACCGGAACAGCGAACGTAGACAATTGGTCACCTGATCGGCGCTGATGTCTGGAACGGGAACTCAAAACGAGAGACCGGAGATCCGAAATACTAATGACGAATGACTAGTGACGAATGACGCATTTCCTGCCTCCTGCTTTCTGCTTCCTGCCTCCTGCTCACTGATCTAAGAACGGCACCCTCGGACTTTCCAATATTTGTCGGCGATCCTCTGCAGACAGGTTCTCAGTAATGTCTCGCAAGCGCGAGTTGAAAAACAACTGGCAGGTTGGACAAAACAGAATCCGGTTCTTGCTCCAGCTAAGAGTAGTATTGGGAAGATATTCGTGGAGAAGCCGTCGACAGCGCGGGCACATCCAGATTACTTCTTTCTCGCCTGGCGGCGGCGGGCCCAATACTGCCGCATGCGCTCTGCCCTTCTTTGTCTCTCTGCAGCGCTGAATCTTGGCTTCCGCCGGGAGGCTGTTACGGAGTCAACTCCTGTTTTCTGCACGCGAGATTTTGCCGCCCTGCGAGCGGCCCAGTACTGCCGCATTCGCTCTGACCGCCGGCGTCTTTCCACTGCGCTGAATTTCGGCTTCCGTCTGCGGGCCGCTCCGGAATCCTCCATTAGAACTGAAGCTCCGCCTCGGCCTCGCCTCAGTTCGCGTTGAATCACCTGAATTTCATTCTCAATACGTTCGCGTTCAGCTTCCAGTCCCCGTAGTGCCAGTTCCAAAAGCCGCGGCCTGTGCGTGCTCATAAGAATCTCCTCTGTCGAACGCCGGTACGTTATAGTAGAGCCAGCGTTATTTGCAAGTATGCTAATAGAGTGCACAAGTATACTGGCACGGCGATGAAAGACTAAGCAAAAGTAGAAAATGGAAAAAAAACAACCTGAATATTGATCAGCGGTTAGAAGCAATACATGCAACCTTTTGCTACCAGCCCAGGCACCGCCGGATATCGGGAGCGGTTTCTGGATACACTTCCTCCGAAGCACTTCAAGGAGGCGCTGGGACTGGTTTTATCCTCCATCGGGCTGGGCACATACTTGGGCGATCCGGATCCGGCTACAGATCTTTTGTACCAAGAGGCGGTAAAGACAGCGCTCCGACTGGGCTGCAATGTAATTGATACCGCAATAAATTATCGTTTCCAACGAAGCGAGAAATCGATCGGGCGGGCGCTCCGCGATCTGCTGCAAAACGGCAGTTTTAGCCGTGAGGAGATCTTTATTTCCACCAAGGGTGGCTTTATTCCTTACCAGGATACGGCGCCGCTGAACTCCGACGAATATATTCACCACACTTTCATAAGCGCTGGAATTATCACTCCTCAGGATATCACCGCGGGCTGTCATTGTATGGCTCCCCGTTATTTGGAACATCAGCTCCAACAAAGCCTCGACAATCTTCAGCTTGAATGTATTGATCTTTATTTTCTGCATAATCCGGAAACACAACTGCAGGAAATAGTACGGGACGAATTTAATCACCGTGTCAGAGACGCGTTCGCCACATTGGAGAAAGCAGTGGAGGCAGGCAAGATTCGCTTTTATGGAACCGCCACCTGGAACGGTTACAGGAGCGCGACCGCCGCCCGTGACCATTTATCATTGGGCGAGCTTATAGGTCTTGCTGAAGAAGTAGCGGGCAAGGAACACCACTTCCGTGCACTGCAGCTTCCCTTCAATTTGGTAATGCCGGAAAGTTTCACCCGCTTGAATCAGCAGAGGGATGGCGACTTGTTGTCGCTGCTGGAGGTGGCTCAGAAAAGCGATATGCTTGTTATGGCGAGCGCCTCCATTTATCAGGGGAATCTGGCGCGGAATCTCCCCCTGGAATTGACTAGCCTCATCGGGCAGCGCACCGACGCTCAGAATGCGATCCAGTTCGTTCGCTCCACACCGGGTATCACGACAGCTCTGGTGGGAATGAAGAATGCAGGTCATGTGGTCGAGAATATGCAAACGGCACTCGCGCCGCCCCTTGATGAGGAACGATATATGTGTCTCTACAGGAGCAAATAGCTATCAACAATCAGCTTTCAGCAAACGTCATTCGTCGAGAGTGTCTCAAAACTGATGAAACCACGGGGAACACTGGGAACACGGGGACCACAAGGGCTTT
>DASXTB010000150.1:0-7793 GCA_036505615.1 Acidobacteriota bacterium | reverse complement strand
TTCCCTGGCGCCAATTCGTTATTACATCGCTTTTTCTGCGAAATTACTTTCCTAGCGATTCCCGTTTCTTTGACTACATTTGGTCACTCGCAGTGGAAGAACATTTTTACCTGATCCTTCCGTTGGTATTATTTATTTTGCTCGTCTCACGCAATCACTCAAAGAAATTGTTCGCTACCATTCCGTTCATTTTTATAGTTACTTCCACGGTCTGCCTGGCTCTCAGAGTATTTACGCAGCCGCTCGGCACGTATTATTGGACGACACACACAAGGATTGACAGCCTGTTCGCGGGAGTCACCGTTGGTTACTTCTACCATTTCAAGCCACAATGGTTTCAGAAAATGACGGGACACTATGCGCTGGGGATAGCGGTTGTCTGTTGTATTCCGTCGGCACTCCTGGAGGCGGACTCTCGCAGTATGCAGACCATCGGCTTGACCTTCCTTTATATAGGCTTCAGCTTCTTGCTCGCCTGGTCCGTCGTGAGGACACCCAAGACACGATGGGGCGTTTGGATGGCCCGGGCTGCGGCCGGCGTAGGCTTCTATTCTTATTCCATCTATCTGTGGCATCGTCTCATTGCGTTCGTGTTGTCAGCTCGTCCCTCATTCGCGGCGTTTTGGACATACATAGCTCTGGCCATCGGAATCGGGATATTAATGTCGAAGTTAGTTGAAATGCCTGCTTTGCGACTACGCGAAAAGTGGAAACAAACGGCATGAACCAGAGGTATGAAGCTCAAGCCGTCGAATCGCCTCCGGCTGTCTCTCGAGTCACGGAACGCATCGCCACAAAAGTCGAGTTTGGTCTCAACGAGACTACGCTTGTCTTCTTGGCGGTCGCGGTTCTGGTGTTCTCGGCTGTGTTTTGGACCGCCAACGGACGCAACCTTGAAAAAATCGACTTCTCAGTCACTTATCTTGGCGCGCGCATAGTCCATCAGGGACAAGGCGCGAATCTTTACGACCTTACAGAACAGGTAAAATTAAGATCCGCGCTGTACCAGCATCCCAATCCTCTTATTTACGAACACCCTCCCTTCGAGCCTTTACTGTTGTCGCCGCTTGCGGGCCTGTCATATAGAAGTGCTTATCTGATTTGGGGTTCAATAAATGCCATGCTCTGGCTGGTGCTGCCTTATGTTTTTCGCCGATATGCCGCAGTGCCCAAGGATGGGCCTGCTTACCTTGCCCTCTGGTTCATTTTTGCGCCGCTCGGAGTCGCACTGTATCAGGGTCAGAGTTCAATCGTTCTGCTGCTGGTTTACATTCTCACCTTCATCAGTTTGAAAGGGAGCCGCGACTTGCTGGCGGGGATATTCCTGGGCTTGGGTTTATTCAAGTTTCAATTCGTAGTGCCCTTTGCTCTGATTTTCCTGCTGCGCAAGAAGTGGCGATTCCTGGCCGGCTTTGCGCTGAGTGCGACGGTGCTAGGTGCACTTTCTCTGGTAGCCGTGGGATGGCAAGGAATGACGAGCTATGTGCACTTACTGTTGAGCATCGGAAGCAATCCTGGAAATGTCTCGTACGGTTCGGCTGTTGACATGCCTACCCTGCATGGATTCGTATACGCACTTTTGAGCCGGATAGTCGGCGTCAGAGCCATCAGCATTGTCGTGGCGGCGATCTCAGTTCTTCTGATCTTGTTTACGGCGTCACGCTGGGAGCATGCAGAGCGGACCGCCGGGGATAATTCTTTCGATCTTGTTTTTGCCGCTGCAGTCGCAATGTCGCTGATGACTGGTCTGCACATGTTCACGCATGACTTCAGCCCTCTCATGCTGGCTTTGCTCCTCGTCGCCGCTCATTTTCCGAGCGACGGTCATCCCGGTTTGCGCTGGCTTCTTGGAATCACCATGGCGCTATTTTGGTTTCCGCCGCTTTATTTCATTCTGGTGGGGCGACATGGGTTGTATCTGATGTTCCCCTTGCTGGCAGTGTTGTGGGTTGTCGCGCTCAAGTTGTCTGGAATCCCTGATAATTCAAGGTTAACCAGCGCAGCAACCGCTCGCAATGAGTGCTGACGCTCTTTTGCCTGGATATCGGCATAGCGCATCTGCCTCGGGCAGAATGGTAATGAATACTTCCGGGCTTACGTTTGAGGCATTACTGTATGGCCTCGGGGATGGGGAATGCACACGGCTGAGGCGTTGGAAATTTCAGCAGCGGAGCGAGGTGAAGAACGGTACTTTCGTCCTGAGGAATCCTCTCAGGAGCGAGGTATCGTGCTGCTGCTGTTTCTGGGCTCCTGCCTGTACTTGAAGTTTTTTTACAACTACAGCACGCTGCATTCTGATGAAGGCATCGTGCTCGAAGGAGCTCAGCGGATCCTGCGGGGGCAGGTGCCTTATCGCGATTTCTTCTCGTTCTACACTCCGGGCTCATATTACTGGACGGCACTGCTGTTCAAGATCTTCGGGAGTTCGATTCTCGTGCCGCGGACAGCGCTGGTTGTCTATGGCGGCGTCTTTTCGGCGCTGACGTATTTGCTGGCACGACGCGTCTGTTCGCGTGCCAGTTCCCTGCTTGCGACCGGCCTGGCGCTCGTAGTTTGTCTGCCCTATTCCTTTTATGTCCAGCATAGTTGGGACAGTTCTCTGCTGGCATTTCTGACCATCTACTCTGCAATCCGTTTGCTGGAGACCCATGGCCCGACGGCGGCGTTCGTCACCGGAAGCCTGGCTGCACTCACCGTGCTATTCGAGCATTCCAAGGGCGCGGGATTGCTATTTGGTTTGGCGCTGGGGTTCGCCATATGGACGCTCTCGATGCGCGCAGAATCTGCGATCAAAAAGCAGTCTCTCATACTGGCAACAGGATTCTTATGGCCTTTTGTGGTGACATTCGCGTACTTCGGCTCTCAGCATGCCATAGGACCGATGCTGGCCGGTTGGTTATGGCCGCTTTATCACTACTCTGAGGTAAACCGCGTTAATTACGGGTTCCTTCACCTCTCGTCAGTGCAATGGAATGCTCTACACAGTGGATCGTGGACCTGGCGTTTATTTGCGTTTTTTGTGCTAAGCCCTACGGTGCTCATCTGTGTTCTGCCGTTGCTGACATTTGGCATTCTGATGGCGCAGATTCTTAAGTTATTACGAAACCGCACTGACGATATGCGAACCGCATACTACGTCGTGGTCGGTGCAGCTTTAGTTGGGCTGTGGCTTCCAGCCCTGGCACTCAGGCCGGATGTGGCGCACATCGTTTACCTGACGCCTCTGTTCGCAGTTTCCGGTGCATGGATTCTCGACGGCCGCGATATCCCGCTCAAGCTTTTGCACACTGGTAAACCGATTCTGGTTTGGTATTTGGTAGGATCGTTCGCGGCCTTCGGCCTGGCTTTGCTCCTTAATAGTGTTGCTGCACAACACAGATTGGAAACCCGCCGCGGATCACTGAGATCGTCTGAGACCGATGACGTAATTCCCTACATTGACGAACATACTTCCCCAGGGGGAAAGATTTTCGTGTACCCCTATCAGCCTCTTTATTATTATCTGACCGCAACCTCGAATCCGACGAGCTACGAATATCTACAGCCGGGAATGCATACAATCGAACAGTCGACTCAAGTTGTTCGTCAACTTGAGCAGGACGGCACGGCAATTGTGCTTTTCACGCCGTCTTTTCGGGATTTCATTGCTGTCTCATGGCCAAACACCCCGCTTGGCGTCATTGCCTCCCGTGATCCTGTAGCTGATTACATCGTGGCGCATTATCGTCTATGCAAGATTCTAAACTCGGGATCCTCAATTTACTGGTTTATGGTGCGCAAGGATCTGTCCTGCTCAGAAGTCCCCAGGTTGGCTGAACCAATCAGATAAGGAGAGACTCGCTCTGAATACTGTGGTCAAAGGTGACACTCTGAGCGGGACGGGCCTGCTCGGCTCTGGGCTGAAAAGCAGTACCAGTTCACCTGGCTGTCTTCCAGAAGATGCGCCCGCCGACAGAGCCATCGTCATTCTCATTTTCGTGCTGAGCTTGGGTTATCTGTGGGTGTTCCGTCGCTACACAACCATGGAGCCGGACGAGGGCATTATTTTGCAAGGGGCACAGCGGATCTTGCGCGGCGAGGTCCTGTATCGAGATTTTTTTTCGTTCTTCACTCCCGGGTCCTATTATCTTCTCGCATTTCTTTTTAAGCTCTTCGGCAGCTCAATTCTTGTGGCGCGAACCGCGCTGGTGTTCTTCGGAGCCGCTTACTCAGTTACGACTTATCTTTTGGCACGGCGAGTCTGTTCACGAACCAGCGCCGCTTTAGTGGCGAGCCTAGTCACCGTAACCACCTTGCCGTTTCGTTTTTTGGTTCTGCACAATTGGGATAGCACGCTTTGGGCATGTTTTGCGCTCTACTGCACATTGCGATTGCTGGAGTCACCTCATTTTAAGTGGGCGTTCGCGGCGGGATCGTTTGCCTCACTTACTTTTATTTTTGAACAATCCAAGGGGTTCGGGCTTTGCCTCGGCATAGGCATTGCCTTGTTGGCAATCACCCTGATGGACCAGCAAAAACCTCCACTGAATCGCGCCGAACTGGGTGGGCTTGCGGTCGGACTGGCGTGGCCCGTTTTGCTTACTTTGCTCTACTTCAGTGCGAGACATGCGCTCTCTCCCATGCTGGCTGATTGGGTTTGGCCATTGCAAAACTATTCAATGGCAAATCACGTCCCATACGGATATCAGAACTGGACGGATGGCGTGCGCCACGTGTTGTTTGGCACCGGCTCGCCTGGCTTGAGGCTTATCAAGCTCGTGGTCATTAGCCCTTGTTTTCTGGTTCCCGTCCTTCCGCTGATTGCGGTAGGGCTTTCTATTTACTGGATGGTTCAGATGCGAAGCCAGAGAGTGTCAAAAGCGAAGTGTTCCTATTACGTTTTGATCAACGGAGCATTATCGGGGCTTTTGCTCTCCGTCGTCGCCGTCAGGCCAGACATCATCCATTTCATCTACTTGCAACCGCTCTTTTTCCTGGTACTCGGCTGGATTATTGATGGCAGTGATATTCCAGGGCGAACCTTTAAGAGAGTGAGCCCTTTTTTGAATACTTGTGTCGTCATTGCCTTCATGGCATTCGCGGTGCCTCTGTTGCTGCGGGCTGTAACCACTCCGTACACTTTGGAAACACGTCGCGGTTTAGTAGCCCTTCCCGCAAAGGATGCTGTCATTGAGTATGTTCAGGCACACGTCCCCCCTCGCGAAACCATTCTGGTCTATCCCTACCTCCCGCTTTATTACTATTTGACCGCGACTTACAGTCCCACGCGTTACGAGTATTTTCAGCCCGGCATGAACACTAACCAGCAGTCCCGAGAAGTGCTCTCTCAGTTGGCACTTCGACGGGTGCGCGTCGTCCTGTTCGAATCGTCTTTTCCAGAAAAAATTCCTCATTCCTGGCCCGGAACACCCCTGACCGAGATTGCGAATGATCCTGTTGCTGATTACATCGTTCGAAATTATCGAGTTTGTAGGATTTTGCATTCCTCGAGCGAGTTGCCTTTTCTGTTTATGATTCGCAAAGATCTGATTTGCCCTTGAGAGTCTAACGTTCGGTGACGTTAACGATTGGATTGAGCAACGACAGAGAAGAAAAATGACACTTCCCGACACGACTCAAGAATTAGCCAGAGCCGAAGCAAAAGCCACAATTCGCGTTCCATACTATGTTCGTGCTTTGGGCTTGGGAGTCTCAGCCTACCTGGTGGGAGTACATCTATGGAGCTGGATATTTATGGGCTCTGTTCTCATAGCAGGAGCCTGTGACTTCCGGGCTTTGTACGCATCCGGTTACACGCTGCGCACTGGGCACCTTCACCAACTCTATGATTACGACTTCCAGAGCCAACTACAACGCTCACTGGTCAAGCCCAGCATCCGAGACCACCTTGTCACCATACCCTTCACTCACCCGCCTTTTGAGTCAGTATTCTTTGTCCCCTTCTCGCTGCTGCGGTATCCATATGCCTACCTGCTGTTTTTGGCTTTCAATTTGGCTTGCCTGGCGTTCATCTTTCGCTGCCTTAGGCCCTGGACTTCAAATCTGGTGGGTATCTACCCGCTGTTTCCTGCCGTGATGTTTCTTGCGTTCTTGCCCGTGGCTGCCGTCCTGCTGATTGGACAGGATTCAATCTTGCTGCTCACCTTGCTGACGGGAGCAACCGTCCTTATAAATCAGAATCGGGAATTCGCGGCGGGCTTACTGGTTGGTTTAGGGGTTTTTCGTTTCCAGCTGATTCTCCCAATCGTGATGCTCTTCCTTCTTTGGCGCGGCTGGCGGTTTGTCGCCGGGGTTACGCTAGTCGGTGG
This sequence comes from Acidobacteriota bacterium, assembly GCA_036505615.1. Taxonomy (GTDB): domain Bacteria; phylum Acidobacteriota; class UBA6911; order JACQSX01; family JACQSX01; genus DASXTB01. The sequence continues at coordinate 1,485 of DASXTB010000150.1, read as the reverse complement.
ATCGCTCGCTGGGATCTCGCTTTGGATGGTCGGCTCGCCTCGTGTTTATCTGGGAGTACTCGATAAAGTAAGCTCTGGCATCTGGGCGCCCATTGGTTGGATACCTACGCTGCGAGGTCTGATTTTTGTCCTAGGTTCCGGAAAAATGCCAGCGAGTTGGCTGCGAGGTTTGATTGTGGCGGTGTTAGCAGCGGTGTTGCTTCTGGTGGCTTGGGTCGGAAGAAATCTTAAGCCATTTGACAAGTTCCTCCTGGCCATTGTCACGAGCAGCCTGGTCAGCTATCACTTGCTGATACACGATTTGAGCATTTTATTGGTGCCCCTGGCAGTCGCGATGGGCCGGTTTCTAGAAGCCGAGAGTAACGGAAACGCTGGGCGAATAATCTTTCGCTTGGCCGCGCTATTGTTTGCGGCGCCGCTTCTGTTTTCTTATGCGCCCTTACACTTTTATCTGTATTCGGTTCCACTGCTCGTCTTTACTTTTGCGTTTGCATCTTCTGGGATTGAACGAAACGCATGAAAACCAAAGAACCCATTTCTGTGCCGCCCTATTACGTGAAGGGTCTTGCCCTCGGGATTCCCGCCATCCTGCTTGGTCTTCAGGTTTCCGGGTGGCTGTTCTTCATTCCTGTCATCACTCATGGCCATAATGATTTCAGACAGCTCTACACCGGCGGCTACATGCTCCGATTGGGTTGCGGTCATCAGCTTTACAATTACGAGCTGCAGAAAGCTTTCGAGGATAAACTCGTATCGCCTGAACAAATCGCGTTACCAATCAATCATCTCGCCTACGAGGAGCTCTTGTTCATTCCGTTGTCACTGCTGAACTTTCGAGCCGCATACCTAGCGTTCCTGGGAATCAACGTAGTGTTCCTCGGGATATCGCTTCGGCTGCTCCTGCCGTGGATGGATAACCTGGCAGCAGTATGGAGATCGCTGCCGATTGCCATTTTCTTGGTCTTTATTCCGGTGGCGGGCGCGCTCATGCAGGGGCAGGATTCGGTGCTGCTCCTGGCTCTCCTGGCTGCGGTCGCGGTTTCACTTGATCGCGGTAAAGAGTTAACGGCTGGGATCTTTGTCGGACTCGGGCTTTTCAAGTTTCAGCTCGTCATCCCGATCGCTTTGCTCTTTCTCGCCTGGCGACGCTGGCGCTTTTGCGCCGGCTTTGCACTCTCCTCGATCGCGGCCGGGTTACTCTCACTCTGGCTTGTGGGTTTCTCACAGATACAGGTTTACATCCATTCGCTTCACTCCATGAGCATCGCCCTGAACTCTGCCGTCGATCAATACAGGTATGCGATAGTACCCACTTCCATGCCAAACCTGCGTGGCCTGATTTTTGGACTTGGGCACAGCCACCTCTCCCCTTCCTGGCAACAGGCGATCACTATCGTCTCATCAGCACTCGTATTGCTTCTGGTCGCGAGACTGACTCCAGGAAGGCGGCTGGCATTGGACTCGCTTCTGATAGCTGTCACAACA
>DASXTB010000149.1:0-32566 GCA_036505615.1 Acidobacteriota bacterium | reverse complement strand
GCAAAGCCGCTACTCAATAAACGCCGACCACGACCACGTTCACGAGCCTACAGTGGCCGCGAGGCCACAACCAAAGAGCTGGTAATTCCATGATCCATTAGAGCGTGAAAGCGGGCCGCTTCAGCGGCCTTCCCCGAAGGGTTTAAGGCCCGCTGTCTTTACGGCGGGTTGATCAGACATCATTAGTCCAATCGAGGCCGCTTCCAGCGGCCCTGGAGTTTGGACATTTTGGAGAGACGGCCTGGGGGGCCGTCTCCCGCACAATCTTTCATCGTGCAGAAGCGCCGCTTCGCGGCGCCAGCTGTCCCGGAGGGACAGCCAGGCCGCTTCCAGCGGCCTTCTCGCCTGGCTTTAGCCGTCATTTTCCCGTGACAAGTTTTCCCTTGCCCCGGGCGAATGGCTAAAGCCGGCATCCAGAAAGCCGCTGGAAGCGGCTTCAGCGGGATTGTTTAATGGGCCGCCAACCCGGCGTAAGGACGGCGGGTCTTAAACCCTCCGGGAATGGCCGCTGAAGCGGCCACAGCCCCTCCTCGCTGAAAACTTGGTCAGAAAAACCAGATTTCACGGTCCAGTATCACGTCCACGAGTCGGGAAAATATTTTTTGGGAAGATCGGGCTAATCGGCCTGAGAGAAATTTTCGGCCAAAACTGGTCTGGTAATCGCACCAAAAGGTTCTAGTCGGCCGTTTTCCTGAGCGCCGCTGAGATTGGTAGAACCGTTTTCGGGCTTGCCGTAATCATGGCGGGCCAAAAGCTCCACGATTTCGTCTACGCCATGGCGAGCCGATCCGGCTCCGTAGAGGAAATTGTTGCAGAAGATTACAAATGCAAGCCGTTTTCCCTGCAATGAATAGAGAAAACCGCCGAGGGCGACGACGTTGGCCAGCGTCCCGGTTTTACCGAATATTCGCTGCACGGTCGCGCCGTTGGACAATCGATGCTTCAGCGTCCCGTCCGTCCCAGCTACGGCCAGGCTGGACACAAACGAAGGATAGTAGTGCTGCTGAGTGACGTACCGGAGCAGCGAGATCTCGGCATGCGGGCTGAGAGCATTGGCCTTCGAAAGCCCTGATCCGTCATTGATGGAAAGCTCGTTGGGGTCTACGCCGGTCTGCCTGACGAGTTCCTGAACCACGGATATCCCGGCCTCCGCTGTTCCGCGGCCTCGCACCTCGGTGCCCACCAGCCGCAATAGCAATTCTGCATAGGCGTTGTCGCTGCGTTTGTTGATGATGCTGATAGCGTCAATCAGTGGCGGGGACTCATGTTTGGCCAGTTCATGCAAATCCCGGTATGGAATACCACCTCCATGGTGGGACTCGGCGATTCCAGAAACAGCAATCCCGTAGCGTTCCAGCGACTCCTTCAGCAGATAAGCGCCAAACGCGGCCGGATCGTCCACCCGGACGTAGCTAACCAGTCCTCTGCTTCGAAGCGATACCTTACCGGTGAGCACAATTGTGTTGCTGCCCTTGGACTTAGCCAGGCGCAGCTTGCTTCGACGACCGCGGGTTGCGGTTGCGCGGTTGATGATATGAAAATATTCAGTTCTCGGTTCCGTGCGAACAACAACTGGAGCACCGCTTCTTACCGGCACTACTCTTATCCCAATGGTATTGTCGTAGAACGAAAGGGCGCTGACTTCTCCGTCCTGATCATCTTCGGGTTCCCCGCTGGCGGTTACTTTGGATTGTCCTTCAGACTGTCCCTCTTCGTGCAGGGTCTGTGATGCCGCCAGAGCCGACGTTGAGGGGGGGGTATAGGGGTACAATGAGTCGTCCCCAATGATGTTGCCGCCAATCCTGCGGATCCCCTTGCCGCGCAGTTGCTGTGCGATATCCTCAAAAAATGCCAGGGCTCCATCTTTCAAAAAATTCCGAGTAAAAAAGGGATCTCCGCCCCCGCGCAGTACCAGGCCCCCGGTTACGATTCCCTCGGAATTTGGATGACTGTGCGTGTAAACCGCAGTCTTGAACCGATATTCTGGACCGAGATAATGCATCGCCGTCGCCGTAGTGAAGAGCTTCATGTTGGATGCCGGGATCATCGGGCGACCGGAATTGTGCGCGTAAACGATCTTGTTATCGTCGAGAGAAAGAACTTCTATTCCCCATTGAGCGCGGTCGTAAGGCCTCCTGCTGAGAATTTCTTCGATCCTGGCTTCCAGGTCGGTGTCAATTGCGTAAGTGGGAGAGGCAAACTCGCGATGGGACGGTATACTGGGCGCTGCGACGTCGCCGGCTCGGAGAACTACCGTGCCGTCGGGAAGAACGGATCGCTGCTGGAGGGCGTACACAAGCCGGCCGCTGGGAATTTTGCCATCGGCCAGCATAATGAAAAAGCAGACCAGCAGGAGCGCGGCGCTTTTGAGAGTGGAGAAACGAGAGAATAACTTCATGCCGTCAAAGCCTCCCTGAGTATAGCCAAAAACGCCAACTGTTGCAACTAATTAGAGTGTAAACGAGCCGCCTCAACCTCTGGGGTGATTCAAGACACCACCGTCACGACACTACTTTCCCAATCCGATTCCATCGCGTTCTGGTAAAGAAATGGATGACTCGAGAAGAGTAAAGTTTCAAAAGTTCTGTAAAGCTGGTGCGTAAATACGAGTCCGGCTCATCTTCGTAGGACCAAAAGATAAACAGGGGGCGCCCTACTATCAAATCCTCTTTTAAAGTGCCCCAATAGCGGCTGTCCATGCTGTCGTCACGATTGTCACCCATCATGAAGTATTGGTGCTCCGGGACGGTGAAAGGAGCGAAGTTGTCGCGCCGGTAATCCCCTGAGAAGAAATGGAATCCGTTGCCGGAGCCAAAAATCGTGGGGTCAAGGTGATACTTGTACTTTTCCTCCAGTGGTTTGCCGTTGATGTAGACGACCTTGTCACGTATTTCGAATTTTTCTCCCGGCAGGCCGATTGCCCGCTTCACGTACAACACTTCCGGATTCTGTGGGTATTTGAACACGATAATATCGCCCCGCCGGATTTTGCGTGAAGCAATGACCGGCAGCCAGGGACGAAGTCCGGTTCTTACCGTGAACTTGTCGATAATCAAACGGTCTCCCACCAAGATCGTTGGAACCATCGACGGGGTCGGAACCGTCATCGGGTGGAGAACATATGTGGTGACAAATAGAGCCAGAATAGTGCAGATGACGGTCGTGACAAAGTACTCGCGCGCGGTGCTGTATTGAACCGAGGCCGACGCAGAAGTCTGTTCTTCTCTTTCCTTCTTACTTGCTAAGTCCAAAGAGTTTATCCTCTCTTAGAGCCTTCCCAGGAGCTTGGAGGCCCCGCCGTAAAATCCCCAGGTTCCTTACGCCGGCTCTCTGCCCAAGGTTCCTCTTTCTGCAAAAAACGTTGAATTATAGAAACAGATCGGCTGCGACGCAATGCAAATTGACTGATGACTGATCGGCAACTGACTCGAGCAACTGCGTGATGCTGCGCTTCAAAAGCGGGTGCATCCAAAGCGGATCCAGCTCGCACCAGGGAATTAATACGAACTTTCGGAGGTGCAGTCGTGGATGAGGCAGCTTAAGCCTGAGCTGGGCGTACGGCGCTGCCGCTGCCATACTTGCGTCCTCGGATTCTCCCAGGACCAGACACAGACGATCGAAGTCGAGCAGATCGATATCCAGACTGCGCGGGGCAAAACGTTCTTTTGTCACCCGCTGATTTCTAACCTCAATTCGGCGCAGCGCCGTAAACAGGTCCAGCACATTGCGGCCGGTCTCCAGAGCGCACACCGTGTTGAGAAAGCGTCCCGCCTCACGTCGAACACCGCGAGGAAATATCGGATCGGTCTCGTAAACAGAAGCGAAACGCACGCCCCCCAGCATGGATAGCTCTGATGCTGCATTTTTCAGATATTGTTCGCGGTTGCCGAGGTTGGACCCCAGACCAATCCAAGCGTGGGACATTAGAAGATACTCTCTGGTCTCTGAATGGTGCCGAAAGCGCCCAGGCCCTTTAGGAAAAAGGAAAATCGCAGTTGCGATTCGTTTCTCAAATTCACGTTGAACTGCAAATATTCAAGGGAAATCCCGCAGCAGTCCCAGAAGTAATTGACCCGTGTGATGCTGTTAAGCAGCGCCGACCGTTGAATGTCATAGTTAAGGATTGCGCTGACCGACAATCCGGTCCATTGCTTTCCGTAAATAACAATCGCCTGGGCTTGATGGCTGGTAAAACTAGAGGCGTCGAGCTTTTGCGTCAGAAAATAAGTCAGCCCACCCTGCCAGCGCGACAGCGAGAAGAAACCAGTGACACTGTTGTTTCGAAAGCCGCCCCGCTGCGTGTCATAGTCTGATCGGATGTCGAAGCTGTAACGAAATGAAGGGGTCAAACGAAACACCGCGGTGACCGGCGAAAAACGGCGCGGTTCGGTCGCATAGAGAAAACCGGTCAGCGTGTTGAGGGGATAGAACTGGTTGATCTGGCCGGCTTCCATGGCGCCGCCAAAATTGCGGTCCAGAAAGTAGTGTTGCCCCACGGTAACAGAGATCACTTCGTGATTGGTGTCTCCGTCCCCAAAGTAATTTCCGCGCTTAAAAAAGCGCTGGGTCAACGTGTACTCTATTTCGTTTGTGTCGGCGACGGCGTCCACTTCATCGAATCGAAGGACGCGGCGATACTGATCAATGCCGTGAATCCAGCGATAGGTCAGCTCTGGCTCTAGGGAATGCCGCAAGCCGCCCCAAAAGTCGAAATGGCGCTGCAGAACCGGTCCCAGCAAATCGACATCAGCCTCTACATACTGCCTGTGGAGGCTTTGATGCGCGAGCTGATTACTGGAAGGGTCGCGGCTGTCGCTGTAGAAAGTCTCGCGGAGGCCAAGTCTCGGAATCAGTGAGAAGAGAGAGGTCTTCAGGCCGGAATAATAGATTCGGGGGAAAAGATCGAATCGCTGGACTAGGGGAGGAGTTTCCAGCAGAGCATCGATTCGGCTCATGCCGTCCAGTGTGGATTCAAATTCCAGATGGAAATCGCTTCCCAGTGGAGTTCCCACCGACCGGAGTTGAATCACAGGGGCTTCACGAATGAGGATATTGCGAACCGGGAAAAAGGTTTCTTCTCGATTAAATCCCAGGTTGAAGCTGAAGGAACGGAAATTGTTGGTCAGGAAAATTGTGGAAGTTTCGTTCGGTGTGGTTGCGGCGCGAAAAGTGTCGGAAAAAACCTGGCGAAACGCAAAGTTGGTAACCAGGTTAAACTCCGCCACTCCGCGAAACCCGTAAGGCAGTTCGGTCCGCGCGTTGCCGGCAACCAGCGTTCCTCCTTGCCTTAGTCGGTCCTTAATGAAGTAAGTGCGCAGCTCGATATCGGTCTCCTTGCGCGGGCGGGCCCGGAAGCGGCCTCCGTATCCCGCGCCTCTCTTGCTGAAATAATCGCCTGTAAAAGTAAAATCCGCGCTGTCACCGAGTGTAAGATAAAAAGATTCGCTTACCCGCCGCCCCTTGTTGTTTGATGTGCCGGTGTTCGGAATCAGAAAACCGCTGGCTCTCCTCTTCCGCTGCAGCGGCACGCGGACGTAAGGGGTGTAAAAAAGCGGTATGTTTTTTATCCGGAACAGCGTGTTTCGCGACGAGACGTAACTTTTGACATCCATGTTGGCATGTCCCATCGCGAAACTCCATTTGGGTATGTCTTCTTCGCAGGCCGTCACAATCGCGCTTTCAATTCTGTAGGTCCCCGGGCCGGTCTTGCGCACTACCTTAGCTTTAAAATAAAAATCCTGATCGGTGAAGCCTTCGGCGTCGTAGAAAATTCCCATCTGAGTACGCAAGTTGACTGCCATCCGGTTTGCAGTTACCCAGTGGATTCCTTCGGCAAATCGAACCGAGGCGGGTGTGTCCGTGTCGTCTGTATCGGCGTTGTATTCGAGCCGATCCGTTGTGACAACAAGGTCTTTGTAAGTGACTTGGACGTTGCCCGAAGCTACCCACTTTTCTTTGAGGATGCGCTCGATGCGATCGGCTTGAATCGTGACCACGCCGTCCGGACGGGGAAATTCAACTGTGGCCCGCGCAGTTTCCTGCGCGCAAAGGCGAAGCTGGGCCAGAATCATCAAAGCGACATAGCAGTGCAAAAACCGCTGCATTTACCGTTTCTTATACTGAACCGCGCTGGAATGCAATCGAGATGCAGTTGGTGTGAGCTGGGGTTTGGCAAAGAAGTAAAATTCTGGTAGCGTGACATCCTTTGTTACGAGGAAATCTTCGGGCGGGTGCGAATTTTCGAAACATCTATCGTTTCTGCGCGTAATATGAAGCGCACTCCTACGCAATTTATTCGAAAGCACTTTTTGTCGCTCTTGTACAGTGGTTAAAAAAGCAAGGTGGGAAAAATATGCCAACGAAAAAGACCGAACAAGAAATCACCATGACCGAGAACTCCGTTCTGGACAAGCCTTCTCCGGCGACGGATGGAAAGTGGCCCTCCTACACCATGGTGGAGGACCGGATGCGGAAGATTTATTTCGAGTTCTATAAAGAGACCTACAAAACCAGCCCCATTGACCGGAAAACCAAGGAACTCATCGCCATCGCCGCTTCGCTTGGATACAAATGCCAGGGATGCCTGGAAGGCCACATCAAAAAGGCTTTAAAGTTCGGTGCAACAAAAGAGGAGCTCAGCGAGACCATTGCCATATCCATGGGAGTGGCGGCAGCGTCAGCCGTGGATCTGACCGACATTGCCGCCGCTCATATGAAGATCAAACACTTTGAGTGACGCCGCAAATGGGTAAGCATTTCAAATTGCTGTTCGCGTTTCTTCTGCTGATCCTTAATTGGCACCTGTTCTTGCCGGGAGTTATCGGCGCCGGCTTTTCGCTTGTGCCTGTGCCCACAGTGCAGCAGCCTGGTATCGCCAGTACAGGAAATGTCGGACAATTTTCGCCAACCTCGGCCGGAACAGTAGAATTCAAAACACTGGACAGCAAGATACTGAGCCAGTCGGTCAATTTCGCGGTCTATCTTCCTCCTTCCTTCGCGGAGAGCCAGGCCTCTTATCCTGTGATTATCTTTCTGCACGGACTGTTCGAGAACGAAAAACGCTGGGCGGAAAGAGGAGGCAAAGATCTGCTGGACCGCTTGATTGCGGAAAAAAAAGTGGGGGAAGTGGTTGTCGCCATTCCGGACGGCGGCCGCAGCTTCTATACCAATTCCTATGACGGCGGTAAGAAGTACGAGGACTTTGTGGTGCAGGAATTCATTCCATACGTAGAGGCCAACTACAGGGTGAAACAGGGCCCGAAATGGCTGGCCCTCAGCGGCAGTTCCATGGGTGGTTATGGAGCGTTAAAGATCGGCATGAAACATTCAGAGATGTTTAACTCGGTAAGCGCTCATTCGGCAGTGCTGGTCCCAAAATTTCCCGAAACCATCGAGCCGGGCAGCCGCTCGGCTCGATACCTGCAGATTCTGGAAGGCCCATTCGGCAGGCCATTTCACCGGGAGTATTGGGAGAGCGAGAATCCGATTCATCTGGCCGAGCACCCGGAAAAGTTCAAAGGCTTGAGGCTCTCTTTTGACTGCGGCGATCATGACCGCTATGGTTTTGATGAAGGCGCGCGCGAGCTTGACCGTGTCCTCACCGAGAAAGGCTTTCCTCACGAATTTGCCATTCTTCCCGGAGACCACGGTTGGGAGTATCTGAAACAGCACATGCATCGATCCCTGGAGTTTCACTGGAAGAATTTTGGGAAGTGATGCCATTACGGGTCAGCACGTCAGCAAATACATCCGCAGGTCAGCAAGTCATCAGGTCCACAAGTCGATGAACTTGAGACGGCAGTGTGGCGTTGACTAGCAACTAATGGCCGCTGCTTACTGCCTCCTGCCGTCTGCCGTCTGAATCGCCTGGTCCCCAAGCGGCGTAAGTTGCCAGTCCCAACAGCCCTATCACGAATGCGGCGTAAAACGGCCGCCGCGCATCCGCAGCCCAGAGCCATCCCCCAACCAGCGAAGCCGGGAAGACCACCAGCCCGCGAATCAGGTAGTACATGCCTACCGAGCGGCCGCGAGCGGACTTTTTGGCAAGATCGACTATCAGCGCTTTTCTTGCCGGTTCGCCGATCTCTCTCAGTCCTCCGATCACGAAAGCCAATGACAGCCAAAACAGACTGCCGGAGATCACCAGCGCCAGTGGGAACAGGGCGAAAAAAGCAAAAGTTAGCAGCACGAACGGCTTTCTGTTCATTCGATCCGCCAGCCGGGCGATGGGAATGTAAACCACGATCGACGTGATCGTCTGCAGGCTGACAAACCAGCCGAACTGGACCGCCGAGCCTCGCAAAACATCCAGCACATATAGGACGATGAAGACCTTCGGGATGCCTTCCGCCCAGCGAGCCAGGCAGTCGGCCACCAGCAATCGCTTCAGATGGGTGTCCATGTCCTGCCAGATAGCGCGGAAGCGCCCTCCGTCCAATCCGGAAACATGCTTCTCAACGTAATAGCGCTGCACTACTAGAATTGCCAGTAGCGCCAGAGCTAGGGTGGCCATCAAACACGCTTTTACGCCGCGGGACATTCCCAGACGTGCAATCAACCAGCCGCCTAGGGGAGGGGCCAGGATCATCGGTACGCGTTTCAAGAATGCCTGGACACCGAAACCAACAGCACGGCGCGAGGGGGGCAGATTGTCGCCGATGATGGCAAACAGCGCCGGCAGCGTCAAACTGCTCCACGCCATGACAAAGAACGTACCCGCCAGGATCCACTTCCACCCGGGACTGAACAAATAAAACCCATAACCGATCATTGCCAGGAGGGTGAAAAGCATCAGCGCGGCGCGGCGCCCCAGCCGATCGGCCAGCCAGCCTCCCGGGTACTGATAGACAGCATCCAGAAGGTCTCTCAAGGTGCCGTAGGCGGCGATGATCCAGGCGGTCGCTCCTAACAGTTCCAGATATTTCGGGAGAAAGCGGGTCCAGAGTTCTTCGCCCATTCCCACGATCACAATCGCCATCAACGTTACGGAAATGTTTCGTTCCAGAGCGAGCGCAGTGCGAAGGCGATTCAGAGTCATCGACGGTGATTCCCTAGGGTGCCAGTTCAAACGCAAAATCTATTGAAATCCAGTTGGTAGCGCTTTATAAGAGAAAAATTATGGCAAGATGTAAGATTTCAGTGACTAGTCACCGATTCTGAGCATTTCTGGAAACGATGTGGGTGGGTAGGGTGACTTTGTAGACTGGGACTCCTTGGGGTGACGACAGTTCAAAAACTCCGCCCACGCTGGGTCGATCCGCCTGGCCTCCAAGGAACGTCACGGAAAGTGCGCTGATTTTTCCTTCAAGTGACTCGCCCTTCCTCTGCCAGCGATAGTGACCTGATTCAAGACGAGTCGGCACGCCAATACGAAAATCCATATCCATCACTAGTGGGGAAGAATCTCCGCTGAAGACGAGCCTGGTTCTTAGGAGGTCTCCATCGCGAACTCCCGAAAGAGATTGCATGTGGAAGGGAAGAGCAGCTTGAGTGCCGCCAACTGCTTCAATTTTGGCTTCCGCCGGGCCGGCGCAGCCACCAAAGAAGGCGACTGCCCAAAGGATCAGCAGCGCGACTTTGGTTAACTTGCGCAGCGAAAATTGTCCCACTACACAGCACCAGAATTCAGCTTACTCCGTGTGCTCCGTGTTTTCCGTGTCCCAATTTCGCTTTCACAGCTGCTTCAGGTAAATATTGCGGAACTGGACCAGGCTGGGAGGGCCGGCCCATTCGCCATTGCGCTTGCCGCCGTGGTGCTGCAAGCCGATGGGACCTTTGGCGCGGACGCCGGGCAGCTGGGCGTTTTCGATCACCGTTTTGCCATTGAGGACGACGGTAAGCCGGTCCCCTTTCATGGTAATTCGGAAAGTATTCCATTCGCCGATGTTGTTATCGGCATTCGTCTTCGGTGTTACGCCCGCGCGGACCGCCGCCGGCATGTCCTTGTCCATGCGATAACCATAAACTTCGCCGGACCCGACTGGCCAGCACCAGATATTCACCTGCGATTTCTGATTGCCGCGAACAAAAACACCGGAATCAGAATCCGGCACCGACATGTGAATCTCCTGGCCCTTTTCATTCAACTTGTGCGATCCATCCGGTTTGACGATAGGAACACTCGGATTCAAATAGGGTGTTTCTTTGATGCGCCAGTCGATTTGAAGAACGAAGTCGCCATACTCCTTCTCAGTCCAGAGATTCTTGTCGCCCGAAGCTTCACTCTGCGCGTCGTAGTCAATCGCGCCGTCCAGGACTTTCCAATGCCCGTTGTCGCCAGACGGGACTTTCCAGCCGGTAAGGTCCTTGCCGTTGAACAAGGAGGTGAATCCCTGAGGTGGTTTGCCAGCGGCCGATTGCTGCGAGGGCGCGGATGTTAGAGTCAAAAAGGTGACCAGGATTGCTACTGAGGCTAATCGCTTCATTTTCAGCTCCGGATCTGAGGCATGGCTCCCATGAGAGGCGAAATTCACTTTTCAACCGAGGAGTTAATCAAGCGGCGCTTGTAACTGCTAACTTGCCGCGGAAAACGCGCCGTTGGAATCGTAGCGCTAAGGGGAATCGAACCCCTATTTCAGCCTTGAGAGGGCCGCGTCCTAACCCTTAGACGATAGCGCCGAACCGAAACACAATTAACACAATGGAGAGCGCCATTACAAGCGCTTTGCGGCCTTGAACTTTCGACCTTCAACTTTCAATGCTGCTGTGCGCGTGCCGATTTCAACTTATTGGACTGCATCCATCTTTCCACTTCGTGCAGCTGCCGAGGCACTTTGCGCGAGAGATGTTCGTAACCATCAGCGGTAATTAGAAAATCATCTTCGATGCGGACGCCCACGCCACGATATTTTTCAAAGGCCGGCCGCATTGCTTCAATCCACTGTTGATTTCGCCCGTCCCGACCGAGATAGTCAATCAGGTCTCCGCGTACGTAGATGCCAGGCTCGACGGTCAGGACCATTCCCGGCTGAAATTCAGTTGAGCGCTCGCCGACATCGTGTACGTCGAGACCGAGCCAATGGCTAGTCCCATGCATGAAGAAATTGCGGTACTGATCGGTGTTCGGGTCTGTGATCAAGCCGAGTTTTAACAGGCCAGCCTTGATTACCTCTAAGGCGCGCTCGTGAACCTGCTGGATGGTTTTTCCCGGGCGCAGCACTTTCATCGCTTCTTCCTGGGCGCTGAGGACCACTTGGTAGATGTCCGCTTGAGGCTGAGTGAATTTCCCGCTGACGGGCACTGTCCGGGTCACATCGGCATCGTAGTAGTCGTACTCGGCGCCGACGTCCATCAAAACCAGGTCGCCGTAAGCTATCCTTCGCTCATTCCGGTCATAGTGGAGCGTGGTCGCATTATTCCCTGAAGCAATAATAGAAGGATAGGCGACGGCGGCGTTATTTCTCAGATAATGGAATTCAATCATTGCCTGGATCTCATACTCGTGCATCCCCGGCTCCATCTTGCGCATGGCGTCGAGCAGTCCTTCCGACGTGATCTCGATAGCCCGCCGGATGCGGTCGATTTCTTCGGGAGTCTTTACGATCCGAAGTGCGGCAAGAATGTCGCTGCAATCGCGGATGGTGATGCCGGGAAATCTCTCGCGCAATTTATTGGCAAACTCAAATTCGGGAGTGAGCTGGCCACGCAGCCCGGGCCGGTCCTCCAAAAGCAAAAAGACCGGCACATCGCCGAACTTGAGCTGAGAAAAGAACCGCGCATATTCTTCCGTGTTTAAATAACGGTTGATGCCGTAGGGGCGCCCATAGAGAAGGGAGTCGATGAAGTCGTCAAATTCGCTCCGGCTGTAGACGTTTTCAATACCGGAGTTTTTCTGAGCTTCCTCCATCGAGAGCCGACTTCCGGCCCACACTTCCCGGGCAGGGTCGCGATTTAGAATAAAGAGATTCTCTTTGCGCGTCTGGTTGGACGGCATCAACACCAGGACGGTCTCTTCCTGTTTGACCCCGGTCAGATAATAGAGATTACTCTCTTGACGAAACTTGTAGAATACGTCGCCCGTGAACTTCTTGGGAGCGCTGCTGAAGAGGATCAGCATCCCCTTTTCGCCCATTTTTTCCATTACTAGCGCGCGCCGCCGGGCGTACGTTTCGGGTTTGACTGCAGCTCCAAGAGCGGAAAATCCGAGTATCAGAAACAAAAAGCAGTTAATGATCTTTTTCATAGTGTCTCGTATGATTATGGCGTGAAATTGACACCAGTCGAGAAATTTTTCATGCTGCCGGCTTTGGAGCTCCGGTTAGGTTTCCCAGGATTTGTCGGTTAGAGCGGAAATCTTGACCGCCGGCGGCGTTAGAATTTAACTATCGGACGAGGAGTAGAATGCCAGGTAAGCTTCCTGAGATTGAAGTTGAGACCACATCCAGTGAGATAGAGGGGATGCTGCAGAAAATCATCCTTTTTCTGGGTGAAGATCCATTCCGTGACGGGTTGCGCGACACACCGCGGAGGATGGCGGAATCGTTGAAGTTTCTCACCAGCGGATACCAGGTCGAACCAATGGATTTGGTGCGCGGCGCGCTGTTTGAAGTCAGCTACAACGAAATGGTCATTGTCAAAGACATTGAGTTATTTTCCCTGTGCGAGCACCATCTGCTCCCATTTTTCGGCAAGTGCCACGTCGCATACATACCTAACGGGCAGGTAATTGGGCTCAGTAAAATCCCCCGACTGGTGGATGCCTTCGCCCGTCGCCTCCAGATTCAAGAGCGCCTGACCACGCAGATTGCGGAGACTATCAGTGATGTTGTCCAGCCAAGAGGAGTGGCGGTCGTTGTGGAAGCAGTACATCTTTGCATGATCATGCGCGGAGTGGAAAAGCAGAACAGTATTGCGGTGACCAGCTCGATGCTCGGGACTTTCAAAGAGCACATCGAAACGAGAAACGAGTTCCTCAGTCTGATTCACCAGCCCCGGCCGTAGCAGACGGCAGGCGGCAGCGAAGCGGAGTGAGAGTGGGTGAGCGGGGGAGTGGGAGAGCGGGAGAGCGGGGGAGTGGGAGAGCGGGGGAGTGGGAGAGCGGGAGAGTAGGGGAGCGGGTGAAGGGGGAAGCTGGCAAGTGGATGAACGGCAGATTGAAGCCCGGATGGCCGATCTTAATTTCCAGTTCTCTATTCTTCTAGCCTCTCCCGCACACCCACTCCCCCGCTCTCCCGCTTAGCCAATCCCCCGCTCTCCCGCTCTCCTACTCCCCCGCTCTCCCGCTCACCCACTCTCCCGCTCTCCCGGTCACCCACTCTCCCTCGGCTTCCCTGCCGCCTGCCTCCTGCTTCCTGCCTCCTGCCTCCTGTGAAACAACCAGCATTGACTGTCGCGAGCAGTGTGACTACTATGGGGCCAACAAGAGATGCAAACCGAGAAAGAGCTCTATTTTAGATATATCGAAAAAAAGGGGCTGAAGAACACCGAACAACGCCTGCAAATACTGGATTCTTTTCTGGCAATGCCCGGGCACTTTACCGCTTTTGATCTTCACGCCATCGTAAAAAAGAAAAATCCGCAGATTGGTATCTCGACCGTTTTCCGAACGCTAAAACTTCTGGAAGAGTGCGGGCT
Organism: Acidobacteriota bacterium; assembly: GCA_036505615.1. GTDB lineage: Bacteria > Acidobacteriota > UBA6911 > JACQSX01 > JACQSX01 > DASXTB01. The sequence continues at coordinate 18,994 of DASXTB010000149.1, read as the reverse complement.
GGCGAAGTCTGTCAAAATCAGCGAGGAAGAGAAGAGCTACGAATACAATCCCACGCATCACCATCATCTGGTTTGCTCAGAATGTCACGCCACTATCGAGTTTGTCCATCCTACGCTGGAAAGAATCATGGATGAGATTCCTCAGGAGTACGGATTCATTGCCAGCAGCCACAAGTTGCAGATATTCGGAGTCTGTGAGAAATGTCAGAAAGGGGCCCGGGTCGAAAAGAGCGGCCTTCGTATCCAGGAGAATATCTCCAAGGTCTTCGAACGCGACGTACTTCGGATCTTCATTCACACGGAGGAACGGGGAATCAAGTTTTACAGCTCGCGGATGAACAACTTCAAGCAGGATTGGAGCCGGCGCCTCTTTGCCGCCTTGGGGGAAGAGGAGAAGCATCACCTGCAGTTGCTGAAGAGCCAATACCAGAAGCTGGTCGAGGAAAATCACTGGCTGGAACAAAAGCCGCGGTTCTTCATTTTTGATTACGACGAGGTGACGGAGGCTTTCAGGCGTTCCCGGGAAGATTTCAAAAAGAACATCGTTAATGAAGATGAAGAAATGCGTACGCTCAGGGAAGCCTGGCACATGGAAAAGGAAAATCACGAGTTCTTCAAAAACATGGCTGAGAAATTGGACGATGTGGGTAAGCGGCTCTGCGAAGAATTTGCCGAGGAGGAAAAGCACCACATGCAGTTGATTCAGATGGCCATCGACAACTTGGAGCGGGTTCGCTCCAACCCCACACAGCGCGCTGCGTTCATTCGTGAATTGGAGCGAGAAATCTCGCAACTGAAGTAGCCACTTCCCAGTTCCCAGTAGCTGGTTCCCAGTTGCCAGTTCACGGCAGCTAGTTCGCAGTTACTAGTTGCGAGTTCCAGTTGTCAGTTCCCTCTCTGCAGTTGCCAGTGTTTCAGATCAAATCGTGAGAGGGGGGTAACAGAGTTCAATCTGACGGTAGACTACAGAAGTGGCTGGCAACCAGGAACTAGCTACTGGCAACTGGGAACTGGCAACTAATAAGTCGCAACCCGGAATGGCATGAATTACCGCACGTTAGGCCGGACCGGTCTTCGTGTCAGCGAGATTGGGTTCGGTTGCTGGGCCATTGGCGGGCCTTACAAGATTAAGGGCATCCCCATAGGGTGGGGACCGGTGGACGATCGGCAGTCGCTGCAGGCGATAGCACGAGCGCTTGATTTGGGTGTTAATTTTTTTGACACTGCCGATAGCTACGGCTTCGGGCATAGCGAAACGATACTGGGCCAGGCGCTGGCAGGCAAGCGCCCTTCTGTGATTATCGCTTCGAAAGTGGGAAATGTTGCTCTACCGGATCGCCCGCACCGGAAGGACTCTAGCGCCTCGCACATTCTGCAAACTTGCGAACGGTCGCTGCAGCGACTGAAAACCGACTACCTCGATTTGTATCAACTGCATAATCCGCCAATGGAAAAACTCTGGAGCAGCGACGCACCCGAGGCGCTCGCACGGCTGCAGTCAGAAGGGAAGATCCGGCACTACGGAGTCTCCATAAGCCACCCGTCGGAGGGCGAGCAGATTATAGAAAAGAATTTCGGTTCTACGCTTCAGGTGCTATTCAACGTTCTGAATCAGAAGCCCGCTGATGGGCTTTTTGGTCTGGCAAGACGATCCAACTACGGTATCATCGCCCGCGTACCGCTGGCTTCAGCGCTGCTGACCGGCAAAATACGATCCTTCGATTTCCATCCCCAGGACAACCGCAACAACTTTCTGAGTCCGAAGCGCTTGCAGGATGTGCTTCCCAAGGTGGATCGCTACCTGGAACTATGTCAAGGTCATCGCCTTAAGCCAGTGCCCGCCGCCTTGCAATTCGTTCTGGCGCACCCCGCCGTCAGCACCGCCATTCCCGGGGCCAAGACTGAACAGCAGGTTTCGGAAAATGTGTCCGCCGGTGCAGCACGACTGCCCCCATCTTTGCTGCAGTCCTTACGTGAAGAATTTCGCGGGTACAACTTTTATTTGAGGTACGGAATCCCGATCTAGAGGCAGGAAGCAGGAGGCAGGAAGCAGGAGGCAGGAGGCAGGAAGCAGGAGGCAGGAGGGAGAGCGGTGAGTAGGGGAGCGGGTGAAGGGGGAAGCTGGCAAATGGATGAACGGCAGATTGAAGCCAGTGTGGCGATCTTAATTTCCAGTTCTCTCTTCTTCCAGCCTCTCCTGCTCACCCATTCCCCGCTCTCCCGCTCTCCCTGCTGCTTCCTGCCTACCGCCTGGTTCTCAACTGCCTAGGGGCAGGTCGGGGAGATGTGTTTCACAGAAGTCACTCTTATGTGCATCTCGCCTTTTTCTTCCGCTCGTTCCGCTTTCTTTCCAGGCCCCTTTACGCCCTCCATTTTCTCGGCTCGCGCGGCGGAAATTCTCGTTCCGGTGATTTCTACCTTGTGGCCTACATGTTCTTTGAGGCTTACCTTGGCTCCTTCCATTAACTCGATTTGCTTACCGGTGCTGACGGCAGTCCCGGTAACGTTGGTCAGAGTATAGGTGTTCGCCTCGGTGCCGGATTGCAAACATCCGGTGAGCGTAACCATCCTTCCACCTTTTGGCCCCTTACCCTTCCTGGCGTAGGCCTGCGTCCCCAAACCCAGGCACAGCAGCAAGATAAAGGACAATGATAGCATTCGTTTCATACAGCTCCTTTCGAGATCGAACTGATCTCGCTTTCAAATGTTTATTAAAAACACCCCCACAACCCCTCTAATTCAGTATAGCTGGGTGCGCAATGCTGCCATTTCACCACCGGAAAGGTTCCATGGTAGTCATCGCATCTCCCGCAACGCTACGTTGGCAGCGACTTGAATCGGATCCCACAAGGGCGCATGCGGCGGCGAATATGCCAAGTCAAGCTGGGCGATCTGCTGCAGCGTGAGTCCCGCCGTAATCGCCGTTGCTGCCACATCAATCCGCTTCGCGGTCCAGGGAGGCCCTGCAATCTGGGCTCCGAGCAATCTTTCTGTCTTTTTGTCGAAAATCATTTTGACCGTAAGCCGCTCCTTGGGCGGAAAATAACCGGCGCGAGAAGGAGTAGTCACCGAAACAGCGCCGAAAGGGAATCCCAAGCTTTTTGCTTCCCACTCATTCAGCCCCGTTCTGGCGACAGAAAGTGAGAAGAACTTAGTGATGGACGTCTGGAGCACCCCGGTGAACTCCGATCGGATGCCTGCGATGTTCTCTCCGGCTACTCGCCCCTGTTTTACAGCGTGGGTTCCCAGGCCGCTGGCTATCGGGCGTCGGGTCACAAAATGTATCGCTTCGGCACAGTTGCCGGCCGCGTAAATGCCGTCCTGCGAGGTTTCCATTCGCGGTGATACGGCGACAGCGCCGCTAGAGCCGATTCGAAGCCCGGCTTGCCGGGCCAGTTCGACTTCTGGCACGATTCCGACATCAACCACGACCAGATCGGCCCGATATGTTTGATTTACCGCCACAACTCCGGCCGGCTGATCGCCGTCGAAAAGGATTTCATTGACAGGGGCAAACTTTGAGACCTGGAGTCCGTTTTTTCGGCATTCCTCTTCAACCAGGGAAGCGATGTCGGCATCGACCGCGCGCAGAATCTGATCACCTCGATCCAGAAGCTGAACCGACAGGCCCCGTTTAACCAGGGCTTCAGCCAGGTTCAAGCCGATATAGCCGCCTCCCACCACGACTGCCGTACCAGGGCGACGGGTCTCGACAAACTGCTTCAATTCGACGATGTTCTCCAGTTGGCTAATCTTGAAAACTTTCGCATGCTCGGCTCCTGCGATGTTACCGATGGCGGGCCGGTATCCGGTGGCCAAAACCAAATTGTCAAAAGGCAGCCGGTCGATCAGACCGGATCTCAGATGACGGCAAACAGCTTCTCGCCGGCCGGGGAGAAGCTCGAAACATTCCCATTCCGTCCGCGCCAAAATACGCCGCTCCTTGCGGGCAGTTTCAGGTGTGAACGCCAGTAGGTCCTCCGCGGCGGGGATCAAGCCTTCCAGGTAGTAGGGGGCACCACAAATGGAATAGGAGATGTACTGGCTTTTTTCCAGGACGATCACTTCGGCATCCGGATCGAGCCGCAGCAAACGGGAGGCAGCAGTCATTCCGGCAGCGTTGCCTCCGATGACGACCACTCGTTTTTTGCCGAAACGAACCATAGGAGGGGATTAGGATACTACGATTGCGGATTTCCGATTGCGGATTGCGGATTGCCGAAATCCACAATCCGCAATCTGAAATCCGCAATCTGAAATCCGCAATCCGCAATCTGAAATCCACAATCCGCAATCGGAAATCCGCAATCCGCAATCCGCAATCCGCAATCGATAACACTCCCTTCACCACTATTTCATATTTTTTTAATTCCCCGGCTGTTGTGAATTGGATAGCATGAAAATCGGAGCTTATGGCGGAAGCGGGGCCAGTGAAAAACCACCTCAAGGTACTTTTTGTCTGCGTAGGAAATTCCTGCCGCAGCCAGATGGCCGAAGGCCTGGCCCGGAGAGCGGAATCTCAATGGGAGGTCTTCAGCGCCGGCCTGCTTCCCGCCGGGTATGTCAGCAGGGGAGCAATCACTGCCATGGAGAAAATTGGCATCGATATTTCCAGCCAGCAGAGCAAAGGTCTCGATGAGGTAAATCTCGACGCCATGAATGTAATCGTGTCGCTGGGTGGGTTTCCGACGACGGACTTTGTCTCCCAACCTGAGGGAAAAGTCACTGAAGATTGGAACATTCCTGATCCGATGGGACACACGATCGATTTTTTTGAGATTGTGAGAGACCAGATTGAGATCAAAATCAGGGAATTGAAACGCCGCCTGCTTCCCTGACGAAAGCGTTAAGAAGTGTTATAATTAAGAGATTTAGATGGCGGGAATGTAGACCAGTAAGAGATAGGGTTTTTTGCTGAGGAACAAAGCGTTTCCTGAAAAGAGGGAGTATTTCGTTTCAGTCGAAGCATAAAATGGAGGTATTGAGGAGCCGATATGGCCGATGATTTGCAAGCAGTTGCGCCGCTGGAACTTCCAGAGGCCAGAGAGGCAAAGCCGAATTTCGCCGTAACGACGGTGGAACAACTTTTCCGCTGGGCGCGAAAGTCGTCGCTGTGGCCCATGACTTTCGGCTTGGCGTGCTGTGCCATTGAGATGATGGCCACGGGGGCGTCACGCTTTGATCTGGATCGATTCGGCGCCGGGATCTTTCGCCCCAGCCCGCGCCAATCCGACGTGATAATAATCGCCGGCACCGTTACGCTGAAGATGGCTCCCATCGTCAAGCGGGTATACGACCAGATGCCGGATCCGAAGTGGGTCATTTCTATGGGAGCGTGCTCGAATTGCGGCGGGCCGTTTAACTCCTACGCAGTATTGCAAGGTGTCGACAAGGTGATTCCGGTCGATATTTATATCCCAGGGTGTCCTCCACGGCCGGAAGCTCTCCTTTATGGCGTGATGCGTCTTCAAGACAAGATCATGGGTAAAGCAGGGAAGGCGGCTTAAGACGATGGAATTCCTGAAACGCATTCTTCTGATTGACTTCCTCAAAGGGCTTTTCATTACGTTCCCTTACATGTTCCGACGCACCTATACCGAGCAGTATCCCACACAGCGTCCGCAGTTGGCGGAGCGTTACCGCGGAGCGCCCCGCCTGAACCTGGATCCGGATACAGGGGAGACTCTCTGCATTTCGTGCAATCTTTGCGCGCTGGCTTGCCCGGAAGATTTGATCGTCGTGACCTCCGAGCGAGACCCTAAGACAAGCCGCAAGATTTTGCAGGAGTTCACATTTGACTTGTCTCGCTGCTTATTCTGTGGGCTTTGTCAGGAGGCATGCCCGGTAAATGCCATCGAACTGACGCAGTATTTCGAACTGGCTGACTATGACAAGAAGGGATCCAAGTGGAACAAGTTCAAACTCGAGCATGGCCCCACTGAGCTTCCTGGCGCCAGCCCGACGTTGAATGCGAAATGAGAGCGTATAAGATCGTCCAGTATCCCGACCCGATTTTGCGCAAGGTCGCTTCCCCTGTGACCTCCTTTGACCAGCGAATCGCTTCCATCGCGCAGCGTATGATTGCGACTATGTACCAGAACAAGGGAATCGGGCTGGCCGGGCCGCAAGTGAATCTATTGCAAAGAATTCTAGTGCTCGATACCAGCGAGGAGCGCGACCAGCCGCGCATATTTGTAAACCCCGAGATCCTTGATTCCTCCGGCTCCATTGTCATGGAAGAAGGCTGCCTTAGCATTCCTGACGTTCGCGTTCAGGTGTCGCGCGCAGCCGAAGTGCGCGTTCGAGCTCAGGATGCACGGGGCGAGTTTTTCGAAACGCTCGCCAGAGATTTGCAGGCTGTAGCGGTACAACATGAGATCGATCATCTTAATGGCGTTCTGATTCTGGACTATATTCCCGTGGGCGTCGGTCTCGGACCGGGGAAGGAAAAGCCTTCTCGATTAGCGACTCGGTGAGACATGCACATAGAATTTGTCGAGAGAAAATATCGTCCCAGCTGGAAACTCCCTGAAGAACTGGCCTCTCTGAAGTTGGGCTTCTCGCGAGGCCGCATCGTGAAATATTTTAAAGACAAGAATTACGGCTTCATCAAAGGAAAGAATGGCCGCCACCTATTTTTCTTTCTTCCAGAAATCGATTTGCTTGGATCAGAGAACCCGGAACGCTCTCTGCGAGTTGGATTGGAAGTCGGGTACGATGTGACGATGGTGGGAAAGAAGATGCGCGTGACGAAGTTAAAGGTGTATGCCAGTGAATAGTCATCGGTTACCGGTCAGCAGGTCAGCAGGTCCAAGTCAACAGGTCAGAAATCGGATTTTGACATCTGTGACCTGTTGACCTGCTGACCAAGCGACTGGTAACCGATGACCGGTAACCGATGACTGATGACGTTTGACCACCGATGAGTGAAGACGCTTTAGGTTTGATCCTCTACCTCCTCGCTGCTGCGGGGTTGGCAGCGACACTGCTTGCACTGGCATCGTTTGTCGGCCCCAAACGCCCCAATCCTGCCAAACAGATGTCGTTCGAGTGCGGTAACCAGCCCCACAAGGTGATTCGCGGCAGGTTCTCGGTCAAGTTCTTCTTGGTTGCGCTGCTGTTTATTCTTTTTGATATCGAGTTGATTTTTCTTTTCCCATGGGCGGTGGTTTTTCGAGTTCTTGGTGCCCAGGGCCTCGCCAGCATGACCGTGTTTCTGGCATTTGTCCTGGTGGGTCTGGTTTACGCCTGGAAGAAAGGGGCGCTGCAGTGGCAATGAACACTCCCGCAGGGGGTTTTTTTACCAGCCGGCTGGATAAAATGATTGGTTGGGCGCGCAAATACTCTATTTTCCAGTACCCGTTTGTGACTGCGTGCTGCGGCATGGAGTACATGGCGACGGCCTGCGCGCACTATGATATAGACCGTTTTGGAGCAGGGTTGCCGCGCTTTTCACCCCGCCAGGCCGACGTGCTGTTTGTAGTGGGCACAGTCAGCCACAAACTGGCTCCTGCTTTAAAGATGATCTACGACCAGATGTGCGATCCTAAGTGGGTCGTCGCTTTCGGCGTTTGCACCTGCACCGGCGGTTTTTACGATAACTACGCCACCGTGATGGGAATCGATACGATAATTCCAGTGGACGTCTATATTCCCGGGTGCCCGCCAAGACCGGAAACAGTCCTGGACGGGCTGATTAAATTACAAGAGAAAATTCAAAACCAAAGACAGGCGATGTAGGTTCCCGGTTCAGCGTTTCGGGTCTCGAGTTGATTTTCCTGGCATCGATAGGTTTAGCACCGGGAACGCTTAGCCGAAATCCGGGACCCGAGACCCGGAACTCGAAACTATCATGGAGAGCATCACGCTGAGAAAATTGAAAGCGAGTTTCGCCGATTCGTTATTTGATCTGGGTAACGCTTTCGGTGACGACTTCGCCGTGGTGCGCAAGGAGAAGATTGTCGACTTGGCTCGCTTTCTTCGCGATGATCCAGAGTTGCAATACAACTTCCTGATCGACATTAGCGCGGTAGATTATCTGAAACGAAGACCGCGTTTCGAGGTCGTTTACCACTTTTTCTCATTGCCTCTCAAACATCGAGTGCGGCTAAAAGCGCCGGTAGAAGAGAAGGATCCTGAGCTTCCCACGCTGGTTTCTTTGTGGAAGGGTGCTGACTGGTTCGAGCGCGAAGTCTGGGACATGTTTGGCATTCGTTTTAGCGGCCATCCTGATTTACGCAGGATTCTTATGTACGAAGGATTTGAAGGGCATCCGCTGCGCAAGGATTACGCGGTCAACAGGCGCCAGCCTTTGATTGGTCCAAAGAATTGAGCCCGCTGCGCCAACTCTCCGCTCAGAAGGAAAACATGCAGCGCCGGCTTTCTAAGGTGCTGGCAGTTGTTAAGGAGCGCCCTAATTTGCTTATTGTCACCCACAACAACCCGGATCCGGACAGCCTCGCTTCGGCGCTGGCATTGCGCCAGCTGGTGCTGGTGAAGCTGGGGATTGACAGTGTCCTGGCCTACGGCGGAGTCCTGGGGCGGGCGGAGAATCAAACCATGGTGCGCAAGCTGCAGATCGACTTGCATCACATTCATGGCGTCGATTTGAAAAGGCCACAGACCATCGCCATCGTGGACACTCAACCCCGCACGGGCAATAACGCTCTCCCTTCCGGGATCACACCCGATATTGTCATCGACCATCACCCCTTGCGCCAGGAGACTATGGAAGCGGCCTACTACGATGTGCGCGAGGAGTACGGCGCGACCAGCACAATGATGCTGGAATATTTAATAGCGGCGGGAATTCCGCTGACCACAGAGCTGGCAACCGCGCTTTTCTACGCCATCAAGACGGAGACTCTGAACCTGGTTCGAGACGTTCACCCGGCCGATATCGAGGCTTACCTTGAACTTTCCCCTTTGGTGGATCGATCCATACTGACTCGCATCGAGCAAGCACCGGTCTCCCGGGAGTACTACGCGGCATTTCACGTCGCTCTGGAGAACAGCTACCTCTACGAAAAGGCAGTGATTTCGCGGCTTCGCTCTGTTCGCAACCCGGACATTGTTCCCGAGATTGCGGATTTTTTTCTGCGGTTGCGCGGTGTTGATTGGACGCTGGCGATGGCCAGGTACGATAGTGATTTGATTTTGTCCACCCGGACGCTGGGCCTGGATCATGACGCCGGCACAGTGATGCAACAGATTGTGGGCGAGTACGGAACCGCTGGAGGCCATGGAATGATGGCGGGAGGACAGGTCCGGATATCCAATCTGAACGAACAGGCAATCGAGCAACTGGAACAGGAACTGTCGGACCGCTTCCTTCACATTGTTTTGGGAGAAGGCGCGGCCAAGGTAATTCGGGAACCTCTAGTCGAGACCGATGCAAGAAGAACTGACTGAGTCGTCAACTCCGGTAGAAACGGATCGGATGCGGATTTCAATCGGCCCGTCGCATCCGGCCATGCATGGCATAATCAAGATCGACGCAGAGCTGGATGGCGAGACCGTTGTTGATGCCAGCGTCGAAATCGGTTACCTGCATCGGGCATTCGAAAAGAGTTGCGAGCAGGGAAACTACCTCCATCCCGTTCCTTACACGGACCGGCTCAACTATGTGTCTCCTCTGATCTGTAATTTCGGCTATGCCCAGGCAGTGGAAAAGTTGTTGGGAATAGAATTGGCGGAACGTTGCAAGTACATCCGCGTGATCATGAGCGAGCTTTCCAGGATCACTGATCATCTCACCTGCATTGGCGCCAGCGCCATGGAGCTGGGCGCATTTAGCGTATTTCTGTACATGATCAAGGCGCGCGAGTACCTCTACGAGCTGATCGAATACGTTACCGGCGCTCGTCTGACGGTGAGTTATGTCCGCATCGGCGGGGTCAAAGCAGACTTCCCGCCGGATTTTGAGCAGAGAACTCGAATCGCTCTGAAAAAGACGCGCGCAGTGCTGGACGAAGTGGATCGATTGCTGACTAAGAACCGCATTTTCCATGACCGCATGAAGGGAGTGGGAGTGTGTACGCCCGAGATTGCGGTCCAGTACGGGATTACGGGCCCATTCCTGCGTGCCTCCGGCGTCAACTACGATGTTCGCAAGGTAAACCCCTATCTGGCCTATGACCGCCTTGACTTTGACGTACCGTTGGGGACAGATGGAGACAACTACGATCGCTACTGGTGCCGGATGCGAGAAATGGAACAGAGCGCTCGCATCGTCGAACAAGCCTTCGCTCAGATGCCGGAAGGTGACGTGAGTGTGGATCTGGCAGGGCGGCCGGTTCCGTCCGCGGAAATGCGGGATTTGGGAAAACTGGGAGCTACTGAGGGCCTGGTGGAAAGGCCTGCAACAGTGGAACCGACACTGCAGGGTTCCGATCGGTCATCCAGCCGCGCTGTGAATGTCCAGGACAAGAAAATACTCTTGCCTCCAAAAGAGGAGACTTACAGCAACATTGAAGGCCTGATGAATCATTTCAAAATGGTGATGTACGGGCACGGCCTGCGGCCGCCCAAGGGCGAGACCTATTCGGCTGTGGAAGGCGCCAACGGCGAATTGGGTTTTTTTGTCGTCAGTGATGGCTCCGACCGTCCTTACCGCGTGCGTTGCCGGCCTCCTTGCTTTCCCATAATGGCGGCGCTGCCGCATTTTCTGGTCGGGTATGCTGTGGCGGACATAGTTCCCACGTTCGGCTCGGTAAACATGATTGGAGGAGAGTTGGATCGATGAGTCTGGGCGCGCTTTCGGATAAGCTGCTGGCGACAATCTCGGAACTCCTGGCCAAGTACCCCCAGCCTCGAGCCGCTTTGATTCCAATCTTGAACGCCTGCCAGCGCGAGTATGGCTTTGTCTCGGCGGAAACGGAAGCCGCGGTCGCCGAGGTGTTGTCGATTCCCGTCATCGAAGTCCGCGAGACGATCAGCTTCTACAGCCTGCTTTTGCGAAAGCCGGCGGGAAAATACCGCCTGCAATTCTGCACCAATATCTCGTGCAGCCTGCTGGGAGCCGAAGAGTCGGTTGCCACGGCCTGCCGCAGGCTGGGAATACAGGAAGGAGAAACGACTCCCGATAAAAGGTTCACCATCACCACGGTGGAATGCCTGGGCGCTTGCGAGATGTCTCCGTCGTTGCAGGTCAATGACGATTACTACGCCAACATGACCCCTGATAAGGTGGACGAGCTGCTGGACAAATTGAAATAAATGGAAAAGTTGAATGGGAGCGGAGAGACGGCCTGAGGGCCGTCTCAGCTTGGCAGTAAATGGAAAAGATTCTTTCTAAGAACTTCTTCAATCCGCAAGCGCGCAGCATCGCATTCTACCTGAAAGATGGCGGTTACGAGGCCGCGCGCAAAGCGCTCACTGTGATGACTCCTCAAACAGTCATCGATGAGATTACCAGATCTAACCTGCGAGGCCTGGGTGGCGCGGGATTTCCAACCGGGAAAAAATGGAGCTTCATTCCCAAAGACTCACCTAAACCAAAGTATCTAGTCGTCAATAGCGACGAAAGCGAGCCGGGAACTTTCAAGGACCGGCACATCATGGAATGGGACCCGCACTTGTTGTTGGAAGGCATCATCATTGCCTGTTACGCCATCGGAGCGCATCGGTGCTTCATTTACACCCGCGGTGAATACTACCGCTTTGCCGGCATCGTCCAGGCTGCGCTGGACGAGGCATATGGGGAGAGATTTTTTGGAAAGAAGATTTTCGGGTCCGAATTTGATCTGGACGTGGTAATCCACCTGGGAGCGGGGGCCTACATCTGCGGTGAGGAGACGGCGCTCTTGGAATCGCTCGAAGGGAAGCGGGGCTGGCCCCGGTTAAAGCCGCCTTTTCCCGCGATCGTCGGGTTGTTCGGCTGTCCCACCATTATTAACAACACCGAAACGATCTCACACGTTCCTGGAATAATTCGCAACGGCAGCGAATGGTTCGCCGATCTGGGAAGCCCCAAGAACGGAGGGACCCGGATGTATTCGGTAAGCGGGCATGTCAAGAAGCCCGGTGTTTATGAGCTCCCGGCGGGAACCACGCTGCGCGAGATCATATACACGCATGCCGGAGGAGTTAGAAATGACAGGAAACTGCGCGCTGTGATCCCGGGAGGATCGTCATCGCCGGTGCTGAAGCCTGAAGAAATCGACGTCAAGATGGACGTGGAATCGCTTGCGGCAGTCGGATCAATGGTTGGATCAGCCGGCGTGATCGTGATGGATGAAACCACCTGCCTGGTCAAGGCTCTGGCGATTATTTCCAAATTCTACCAGCATGAAAGCTGCGGCCAGTGCACTCCCTGCCGCGAAGGCACAGGCTGGATGACTCGTATTCTAAGGCGCAATCTCGAAGGGCAGGGCGTCAGGGAGGACCTGGACAACCTTCCTCGCCTGGCCGGAAACATTCTGGGAAACACCATTTGTCCGCTGGGAGACGCCGCAGCGCTTCCCGTGCAAAGTTTCATTGCCAAGTTTCGTGATGAATTTGAAAGTCATATTCGCAATGGGACTTGTACAGCCGTTCGCTAAATGTCGCAGGTCGCAATTCGCAGGTCGCAAGTTACTGGTCGCAGGTCGGAGGAACGTCGATGCGTAGACTAAACCGGTTTGCTTGTGAAACTGGTCGCAAACTCCGTCTAGCCTCAACCTTCAAAAATCGACTTGCGACCTGGGACCTGCGACTTGCGACCTGCGACTTTGGATTTGCGACCTTCGACTTGTAACCTTCGACCTGCTACTTTTTTTCCTATGCCTTCAATAACGATCGACGGGCAGCAAGTGACGGTAGAGAAGGGGAAGACGGTCATTCAGGCTGCCGAAGCGCTTGGGATTTACATCCCTCGTTACTGCTATCACCCCGGCCTGAGCATTGCAGGAAGCTGCCGCATGTGCCTTGTCGAAATCGAAAAAATGCCGAAGCTGCAAATCGCCTGTTACACGCAGGCCGCAGATGGCATGGCAGTGCACACTGAAACGGACAAGGTAAAACTGGCGCGCCAGAGTATTCTTGAATTCTTGCTCTCCAATCATCCGCTGGATTGTCCTGTGTGCGACCAGTCCGGAGAGTGCGATCTTCAGAACTTCTACATGGAATTCGGGCTCTACCAGAGCAAGTTTCTGGAGAACAAGATCAAGCGGCGCAAAGCGTTTCCTATCGGTCCTCATGTGATGCTGGACAACGAGCGTTGCATTCTCTGCTCCCGCTGCGTCCGCTTCTGCAAGGAAGTGAGCAAAAGCCACGAGTTGGGAATCGTCAATCGGGGCGAGCATTCTGAAATCGCGTTGTTTGAAGGAAGGGAACTGACAAATCCCTACAGCGGCAATGTGATTGATATTTGTCCGGTAGGGGCGCTTACGGAGCGTGAATTTCGTTTCCAGTGCCGTGTCTGGTACTTGGATCGTGCAAATTCCATTTGTCCCGGCTGCGCGCGTGGATGCAACATTGAAATCCATCACAACGAGCAGCGTCCTTATCAATCGCGAGGGAAGCGGATCCTTCGGCTGAAGCCGCGTTTCAACCCGGACGTCAACAAATGGTGGATTTGCGACGAAGGGCGCTATGGGTTTGAGTTTATTGACTCGCCGAGCCGGCTTAAGGCGTTCCAGGTGGGAAAGGGAAAGGAGCGGATCTCGGTGAGCGTCGAAGAAGGTCTTAGCACTGCTGCTGACTGGATTCGTGACAGCACAGCGGGTTCCGGCGACTCGGCTGGGATCTTTCTTTCACCGCAGCTTTCCAACGAAGATCTTTATGCCGTCGCGATGTTAGCGCGGCACCTGGGTATCGGCAAAATCGATTTTCGAAATCCCGCGGAGCATCCCGGTTTTGAGGACGATTTCCTGATCCGCGCCGATAAGAATCCCAACACTAGAGGATGCATCGAAATGGGCCTTTACCGTCGAGATTCGGCCGACGGCGCCTGGATGGCCGAAGAAATCCGAAGCGGAGCCGTGCGAACGCTGCTGGTATTCCTGCAGGACTTGAGCTTGGCGCCCCAGTTTGCCGGCGTGCTGAGTTCGCTGCAACACCTGATCTTTATCGGTTGCAATGCCAACGGCACTTCTGAGATTGCCGGACTGGTGCTCCCCTCGGCCACCTATGCGGAGAAAGAGGGAAGCTTTACGAATTTTCAAGGCCGCGCTCAGAGGTTTGAACGCGCCGTCGCGCCGCTGGGCGACTCCCTTCCCGAGGTTGAATTGGTAGCCGATTTGGCGGCACGCTTCGCAATGGATCGAAGCGTCTTTGAACGGGAACGGCTGCTGTCACGATTGAGAGCTGAGATTCCTTTCTTTGATCAGGAAACGTTGAACCCTCCGGAGGTTGAGGTCGTATACCAGCAGCCCTTGATTGCCGTCCAGGGCGCTGGAATGAATCTCAGAGAGGTGGACTGACTTGCAGGAGACACCTCACCGGCGCATCTTCAGGCCTGTGTGACAGGGGGCTTTTCACCGGTAACTCTTGCACCTGATAACTGGTCACTTGTATGGATTTTGCTATCGCCGCCGGAAAAGTGGCATTCGCGCTGTTTGTTCTGCTCAACTACACGACGCTGCTGACTTGGGCCGAACGCAAACAGAGCGCGCTAATACAGGATCGAATTGGCGCCAATCGAGCGTCGATTTTCGGTCTCACTCTGCTGGGATTGTTTCATCCGCTGGCAGATACTATCAAGATGATCACCAAGGAAGACTTCGTTCCGGAAGGCGCCAACAAGATGATGCATACGTTGGCTCCTTTTTTCGCCCTGTTCTTCGCGCTGATCAGTTTCGCCGCCATTCCCTTTGGCGACCATGTCCGGATCGGCGGAAAGCTGGTGAACCTGCAGGTAGCCAACTTGAACGTGGGTTTGCTCTATATCTTTGCGGCGATGTCGATGGGCATCTATGGCTTTGTGCTGGCAGGTTGGGCGTCCAACAACAATTTTTCGCTGCTGGGCGGCTTGCGAGCAGCCTCGCAGATGATTTCTTACGAAATTACCATCGGCGCGACGGTGGTCGGATTGGTGATGGTTTTTCAAACCATCAACCTGCAGACGATGGTATACCGGCAGGGGGACCTGCTATTCGGGTTTTTGCCCAACTGGGGCGTTTTCCTGCAGCCGCTGGGCTTTTTTTTGTTCTCCGCCGCAGCGATGGCAGAAACCAAACGTGCCCCCTTCGATCTGCCTGAAGGGGAATCCGAGATCATCGGCTACTTCATCGAGTATTCGGGAATGAAGTTTGGCATGTTTTTTATGACGGATTTTGTCGAGACAGTGGTTGTTGCCGGACTGGTGACCACGCTATTCTTCGGGGGCTGGCAGTTTCCATACTTGTATCGCGATGGATTTCACTTTCCCTGGGGGGGCGCCGTGCTGCTGCCGGCGACAATGGTAGCAATAGTACAGGTGCTGACGTTCCTAGTGAAGCTCGCGTTTTTCTGCTGGATGTTCCTTCTGGTCCGGTGGACGTTGCCACGCTTTCGCTATGATCAGCTAATACGCCTGGGTTGGCAGATGATGTTACCGCTTTCGATTTTGAACATTCTCGTGACGGGTGGAATTTTATTGCTTCTACAGAGGTAGCAGAGCGGCCAGTCGAGAGTCTGGCTAGATTGTGAGAGTTGAGTGATGGCCGATGGCATGCGGTTTTTTTTCTCACCGCTGAGCCCTAGCGCGGCAGGGCCCCAACCCAATCTGGGCAGCGAGGATGGCAAGCCGCAGACGGAGACGCTGAAGGCGTCACAGAGTATAGCCGGGGGCAGAGCGCACTTTTTGCGCGGCGCCCCCGGTCTGCGACACCCATCATGGGTATGCACCCTGAAGGGGTGCGACACGAATCGCGGATGTATTTTTTTGGGGGAAGAGCGGCTCGGGTCAATCATCGGGAAAATTTTGTTGCACCCTTACAGGGTGCGGAGGTCGATATTGGGGAGTCGACCGGGGGCGCCGCGCAAAAAACGCGCTCTGCCCCCGGCTATACTCTTCGACCCCGCTGGGCGGGGTCTAAAGCAAACCAAATCTTTGCCGCCCGTAAGGAATTTAATGGTTAGCATTGCAGAGGACTCAGAGATAGCGCAGAGACAACTCCACGGATCTCTGTACCCTGGCGTCTCTGCGGTGAATCGGATTTCTTCACGCTTCTCCTGGACAAGATAGAATTGATCTGAAAATGGGCGATAACAATAAGGTAATCAAGTCTGAAGACAGATCCCTTCCGCCGCTTGGCTTCTGGCAGCGCACCTATCTACCGGAGATCCTGCGCGGCATGAAAATAACTGCCGCCCACTTCTTGCGTAACCTGCTGATCCACATTTTTCATCTGGTGGGATTGTGGAAGGGCCGCCGCGCCGGGGAGACCGTTCAGTATCCGGAGGAAATTCGCGGTTATTCACCGCGGCTCCGCTCGCTGCACCGCCTCACCAAACGCGAAGACGGTTCTCCGCGCTGCGTCGCCTGTATGATGTGCGAAACGATCTGCCCGGCGCGATGCATTTATATTGTGGCCACGGAGCATCCGGACCCAAACATTGAGAAACGGCCGGAGCGGTTCGACATTGACATCGGCAAATGTATCTTTTGCGGGTTTTGCGTCGAAGTTTGTCCCGAGGATGCCATTCGCATGGACACTCATATCCTCGACTTCGCTGCCTATTCTCGCAAGGAAATGATTTACGACATTGATCGCCTGCTGGCGAACGAGCCGCGCCGGGCGGAGGGGATAGGGGAGATTCGGAAGGCAGAGCAAAGCTGAAGAATGTCGAATGACGAATTTCGAATGACGAATGCTGAATCTCAGTCCGCAAGCATGAGCCTACATCACGATTCGTTGATCCTCATTCGACATTCGAAATTCGGCATTCGACATTCCTATGCGTGAATCTTTGGAATTCGACGTCCTCTTTGTAGGCGCGGGTCCTGCCAGCTTGGCCGGAGCATACCGGCTCTCCCAATTGATCGAAGAGCACGATCTGGCCGTTTCCCAAGGGAAAAGGACTGGAAGGAAGCTGAAAGAGACTTCCATCGCAGTCATCGAGAAGGGAAAGGAAGTCAATTCGCACGCATTGAGCGGCGCCATACTGGACCCTCGGGCTCTTGAGGAGCTAATTCCCGATTTTGCAAGCCTCGGGGCGCCTCTCGACACTCCCGTGGTCAAGGATCACATTTACTATCTGACGCAGCGGCGCAAGCTGCCTTTCCCTCTCATTCCGCCGCCGCTGAACAATCATGGCAATTATGTTATCTCGCTGGGCAGGCTTGTCGGGTGGCTGGCGCAGCAGTGCGAGCAGAAAGGTGTCAATATCTTCCCCGGATTTCCAGGCGTGGAGCTTCTATTCGAAGCTGATCGCGTTACGGGTGTGCGCTCCGGCGACAAGGGGCTGGATAAGAACGGAAAGCCGAGAAGCAATTATGAACCCGGGCCCGACCTCTTGGCCAAAGTAACCGTGCTCGGAGAGGGCCCGCGCGGAACGTTGACCAAGAACCTGGTGCAGAAATGTGGCCTCGACGCCGGTCGTAGTCCGCAGGTTTATTCCGTCGGCATCAAGGAACTGTGGCAGTTACCCAAAGATCGGCTTCAGGCAGGCACAGTCATTCACACCCTCGGCTATCCGCTGGGGCAGAAGATTTTTGGCGGAGGCTTCCTTTACATGATGAGCGGGGAGCTGCTGGACGTGGGGCTGGTGGTGGGATTGGAATACGAAGATCCTGGCACCGATCCGCATCATTTATTCGCGAGGTGGAAACAACATCCCCTGGTGGCCGGACTGTTGAAGGACGGCAAACTGATCGGATATGGAGCGAAAGCGATTCCGGAGGGCGGCTTCTATTCGCAGCCGAGGATGGTACACGACGGCGTGTTGATTATCGGCGATTCGGCAAGTTTCTTAAACTCGCAACGACTCAAAGGCATCCACTTGGGAATGAAGTCAGGAATGTTAGCTGCGGAGGCGATTTTCGAATGCCTCCTGGCCGGCGATTTTTCCAGCGAAAAGCTGGGAAGGTACGTGGAAAAGTATGAGGAAAGCTGGGCTTGGCGTGAAATGTACCGGGTGCGGAATTTTCATCAGGGATTTGACAGTGGTCTTCTTGCAGGAATGTTCCATGGAGGCTTGCAGATGGTGACCGGGGGTCGCGGCTTGCGCCAGCGATACAACACGAAGACCGGCCATGAAAGGCTGCGAAAGATGTCAGAAACTGGAGCCGCGACCGTAAGGCAGCCGACAGGGACTGCTACCGATGCTCTTAGACTTGACAACGTCCTGACTTTCGACAAAGCGACCGACGTCTACCATTCGGGAACCGCGCATGATGAGGATCAGCCCTGCCACCTGCACGTTAGAGATTTGAATATCTGTTATAACCGCTGCACCCACGAATTCGGCAACCCCTGCCAGCACTTTTGCCCAGCCGCAGTCTACGAGATTCTGGGCAAAGAGAGCGGCCAGGTGCAGCTACAAATCAATTTTTCCAACTGCGTTCACTGTAAAACCTGCGACATCATGGACCCTTACCAGATCATCGACTGGGTTCCCCCTGAAGGCGGCGACGGCCCGAACTATAAGAATATGTAAGCCTGCGGAAATTGCGGATTGTGGATTGTGGAATTTTAGAAGTTTCCGCCAGTTATGGGTACCCCGGCGGGGCGCCGAGGCAGTTCACCAGAGTATCGTCAAATTCGACGGCCGAAAGGCTGCTTGGTGATGAACCTTTGCCGTAGCGCCCACGATTTCCTGAAATCAAGCGCAAGGAGTATGGAATCTCCTGCAATTCGAAATTGAATGCCATAGACGACATCCAGGTGGACATAAACGTGATTGGCAGAGAAGCGGCCGAAAAGGCCAGGGCGGGTCGCAGGAACTGAGGCGCAGGTCGAAGGTCGCAAGTCGCAGGTCTAGAGTCACGAAATGTCTGTTGTCACTGGTTCGTGGTTCGTCGTTCTTGCCGAAAATGGCCTTCCTCGCCTCGCGCCGGGGAAGCCAGGATTTTCACTTAGCGTCAGCCGTA
>DASXTB010000148.1:0-13663 GCA_036505615.1 Acidobacteriota bacterium | reverse complement strand
AAGATATTTACCCGGGCAGAACATCCCTCTGGCACAACCACGCTGATACCGGCGTGGGCTGATCAATGGCGACTGGGAATGCATTATGAAGTGCCTGCCGCACCTCTGGCCGCGATTCTCCAATGGGACGAAATCAAGACGGCTCGCTTGATCAAGATAGATGTTGAGGGCGCTGAATGGCATGTCGTCTCCGGGATGGCCTCCCTGCTGCGCGCCTGTCGGACTGATTTGGAGATCATCATCGAAGTAGCTCCCAAAATGCTTGAGGCGGAAGGCAGGACGTGTCAAGAGTTTTTGGATTTCTTCGCCGCTTTAGGGTTTCATCCCTACCGGATAGAAAATGATTATTCAGCGGCAGCTTACTTCGCCCCGCGTACTCCCACCCGGCCGCAGCGCATAGAACAGATCCCGACTGAAACAGACCAAACGGATCTAATTTTTTCCCGCATTGATGCAGCCTCCCTTTAGCTGGATTATTCACAGGCAAAATTTATGAATGATGCAGGTAAGGGGATGTTTGCCCCAAATAATACAGAGATTGCTGCCCGGATGAGAATAACGAAAACGAGGGCCCTGTGAGTCACGAGGCCGAACGTGTTCAAGTGTTGTACAGCTTTCCCCACAAACTCGGTGCGGACAGGATCTGCTACACGGCCTGGGAACAGGTAAATGGCCTGGCTGCTGCGGGAGCTGATGTTTTGGCGTTTCCGGGTGTTTTGCACAAGCCCCTTCCCTCAAGTGTCAAAGTCATCCCCACTCTTGCCAACGGCAAGTTGCGCATTCCATATAGGGTTATTGGCCACATGCGCGCCTTCGCGCTGCACGATCATATCGTGGCACAAAGGATCAAGAAGCTGGCCGGAAAGATCGATATCATCCACACCTGGCCGTTGGGGGCGCTGGAGACTCTCAAAACCGCGGCGAGATTGGGAATTCCCACCGTATTGGAAAGGCCCAATGCTCATACACGGTTTGCTTATGAGGTAGTCCAAAGGGAATGTGAGCGCTTGGGAGTGGTTTTGCCGGCCGATCACGAACACGCATATAAAGCGGATGTACTGCGCAAAGAGGAAAAGGAGTATCAGCTGGCATATCGCCTCCTGTGCCCGTCAGACTTTGTGGTAAAGACCTTTATCGATCAAGGATTTACATCGGCACAGTTGGTCCGCCACACATATGGATTCAATGAGAAAGTGTACTTTGCTGACAGTGCACCAAGAGATCCCAGACGTGGGCTGACGATGTTGTCTGTGGGAGTCTGTGCGGTAAGAAAAGGGCTACATTATGCTCTCGAGGCCTGGCTTAAGTCCCCCGTATCTCGAACCGGTACATTCCTGATCGCCGGGGAATTTCTACCGGCATATGCCGAGAAACTTGCTCCCATGCTGGCCCACCCTAGCGTCCAGGTGCTGGGTCATCGAAATGACGTACCGGAGCTAATGAGGAGAAGCGATATTCTGATTCTGCCTAGCATAGAAGAGGGATACGGTCTTGTCGTGGCGGAGGCCATGGGCAGTGGATGCGTACCACTGATCTCTGAAGCGTGTACTGAAATTTGCAGCCACATGGAACATGGGCTTGTGCATCGCATTGGCGACGTTCAGGCGCTAACGCAACATATTACTATGCTGCATGAGGATCGCACACTGTTGGAGCGGTTGCGAGCGGCATGCTTACTGAAGGCGCCAGAAATCACGTGGACTGCAGCCGGGGTTAAACTTCTTCAAGTATATCATGACATACTGGCAGGAAAACGGTCTATAAGAACAGCAATGACCGCTTAAATGGTCTATTTCCGAAATTGCCGCCTGCCTTTCTTTCTGAAAGGCCATTTTCAGTCCACAGCTTGTCGGTCCTCAGTTTTAGGGAATGGCGATGGCCGTTTATAAGATTGATCCGCTCCGGGATCCGCGCTGGGTGGGGCTTTTGCAAAGACATCCTCATGCCTCTGTGTTTCACACACCGGGTTGGCTGGAAGCATTGCGGCGGACGTACCACTACGAACCGGTTGGCTTTACAACTTCAGGTCCAGGCCAGGAGTTGGAGGATGGCCTTGTATTCTGTCGCATCAATAGCTGGCTGACCGGGCGCCGGATGGTATCGTTGCCCTTTTCCGATCACTGCGAGCCGCTGGTAGACAACATGGAGGATCTTCGATTGTTAATGCATGCCGTAGAGTGCGAGCTAAAGGACGACAATAGAAGGTATTTAGAGATCCGGCCTTTGACTTCAAACTGGGAGGGTGCGGCGATTTTGGGAAGGGAGAAGGATTATTACTTTCATAGCTTGGACATCCGGCCGGATTTGGAACAAGTCTTTCGCAGTTTTCATAAAGACTCTGTTCAAAGGCGGATTCAGCGCGCTGAGCGGGCAGCTTTGATCTACCAGTGCGGCGTATCGAAATTGCTTCTTGAGCAATTCTATGGCCTCTTAGTGTCGACGCGGCGGGGGCATGGCCTGCCACCGCCTCCTCTTCATTGGTTTCGTAATTTAATTGACTGCTTGGGCGAGAAACTTAGCATTCACGTCGCAGCAAAAGAGGGTCAGCCGGTGGCTGGTATTTTGACGCTGTCCTATAAGGGGTCGACTGTTTACAAGTATGGTTGCTCCAATCAAAGATTCAAGAACCTTGGAGGGATGTGCCTCTTGTTTTGGAAGGCGATACAGCAAGCCAAGGAACTGGGAAGCGTCGAATTTGACATGGGCCGGTCCGATAGCGACAACCAAGGGTTGATTACTTTTAAAGATCATTGGGGTACCAGACGGTCGGTAGTGACTTACTACCGATACCCGGCGGAGGATTCCGCCAATGCCAATGAAAGGTGGGGAATGCAGATGGCTAGACAATTGTTCTCCCGCACGCCGGAAGCGGTTTTAGTCTGGGCAGGAAAGCTTATGTACAGACACATCGGATGAGGCAACGCAAGCGACCAGAGTGACGAATATGCGCGAAGCGTTTCTTGATTACTTTCGATGCCCTGAAATTTTTGCGCAGTTCGCTCTGAGGGGCGATTTATCGAAGGATTGCGGCTATTTTCGTTTCGGCCAGGATGCGACCTGTTTTGGGCGGTCGTCCTCAGGCTTCCGCGCCAAGGGTCCTGGGGATGGATTGTACAACGTGCTGGCGGACGTCAGTATAGAGAACACTGCTTGCCGTCTCCCTTTTGATCCCACGGAAATCATAGACAACCTTCGTTACGAGAGATTCGCCAATTTCAACGCAGGCAGTAAGAACATCAGCGGTGGAGCGCCCTTGACAACTGCATACTATTCAATGCGCCCGCTACTGCCGGTTTCGATGCGAAGGCATCTCCAGAGGATGCGACTAAAAGGCTGGGAGAAGATACCTTTTCCCCACTGGCCCGTGGATCGGACCGTCGAGTACATACTCAAGAAGCTGCTGGCTCTTTCGCTCCAGGCTCACAATGTCGCGGAGATCCCCTTTGTTTGGTTTTGGCCCCGTGGTGTGGGGAGTTGCGCCATAGTCACACACGACGTGGAAACAGCCGCTGGCAGGGATTTCTGCTCCGAACTGATGGACATAAACGATGCAGCGGCAATCAAGAGTTCTTTCCAAATCGTGCCCGAGAAACGGTACCCGGTTCCGGAGAGTTTTCTCGATGACATCCGCCGCAGAGGGTTTGAAATAAATATCCACGATCTTAATCACGATGGGAAGCTCTTTAGCGGGCGCGAGGAATTTCTGCGCCGCGCGCAGCGAATAAATCGATATGCGAAGGAATACGGTGCTCGGGGTTTTCGCTCCGGAGTCCTGTATCGGAAGGCGGATTGGTATGGCGCGTTTGAGCTCGTGTACGACATGTCCATACCAAATGTAGCGCATTTGGACCCACAACGGGGCGGTTGTTGTACCGTTACTCCTTATTTCATCGGCAATATTTTGGAGCTTCCGGTGACGACAACGCAGGACTATTCGCTTTTTCACATCCTCTCTGATTATTCAATAGGGCTCTGGGAGCGGCAGATGAATTTGATAATGGAAGACCACGGCCTAATCAGTTTTATTATTCATCCAGACTACATCCTGCAGGAGTGTGCTCGTAAGACATACGAAGAGCTATTGTCATACCTCGCTCAGTTGCGTGCGGAGGGAAAACTCTGGATCGCCCTTCCCGGGGAAGTTGCCGATTGGTGGAGACAGAGGAGCAGAATGAAACTGGTTAGCCAGGGCAATCGGTGGCAGATAGCGGGAGCAGGCAGGGAAAAGGCGAGAATCGCATATGCGAGACTGGAGAACGGCCAGGTTAGATATCACCTGGAACATGAACCTGAGAGTGCAACACATGATCCCAGATTCGCATCCGATTCTCGCTGAGTGTGAATCAGACGGGCTAAGGCGCATCAATGACAATGTTTGACGTGGTGATTATTGGGGCGGGTCCTTACGGGCTAGCGGCAGCCGCCCACCTTCGAGCTTCCAACGGGCTAAATGTGCGTATTTTCGGCGAGCCTATGTCGTTCTGGGAACGCCACATGCCGGCCGGCATGCTGCTCCGGTCTCCGTGGGCCGGGTCGCATATCTCGGATCCAAGCGGCACGCTGACGCTGGATGCGTATAAGTCAGCCAGTGGCAACCACATTTCTGCTCCGGTCCCGCTCGATCGCTTCATCGGCTATGGGAATTGGTTTCAGCGCCTTGTCGTGCCCGACGTGGATCGAAGAAAAGTAAGGCGAATC
The DNA here is from genome assembly GCA_036505615.1 of Acidobacteriota bacterium. GTDB lineage: Bacteria > Acidobacteriota > UBA6911 > JACQSX01 > JACQSX01 > DASXTB01. The sequence goes on along the minus strand of DASXTB010000148.1, from coordinate 8,965 downwards.
GAGCGCGTTAACGAAGGATTCCTGCTTACTCTTGAGGATGGGGAAACGCAGCAATCGCGGCGTGTGGTGGTCGCTGCGGGAATTGCGCCATTTGCCTGGCGTCCGCCGCAGTTTGAGGGTCTAACACCGTCGCTAGCCTCGCATTCATCGGAGCACCGTGACCTTCATCGCTTCGCTGGGAAGCATCTAGTCGTGATCGGCGGCGGGCAGAGCGCTCTCGAGTCAGCCGCGCTATTGCACGAAGCCGGCGCAGAGGTCGAAGTCATTATCAGAGCCCCGGTAGTTCATTGGCTCGGGCGGCGGCAGTGGTTGCATGATTTCAAGCCAGTGGCGCGACTGCTATATGCCCCGCCGGACGTCGGTCCAGCCGGCGTCAGCCATCTGGTCGCAGCGCCAGACTGGTTCCGGCGGCTGCCGCGCACTCTGCAAGACCGGTTAGGACCGCGTTCGGTACGGCCCGCGGGCGCAGCCTGGTTAAGGCCCCGGCTCAAAGAGGTGCCGATTGCAACAGGACGATCAGTTATTTCCGCGATTCCAAATGGTGGACAGCTCCGGCTCACCTTGGATGATCAAACTCATCGACAAGTCGATCATGTCTTGCTCGCGACAGGATACCGTGTCGACATCTCCCGCTATTCATTTTTGGCCGAGAATCTCCGGGCGTCGATACTTCAAATCGACGGATACCCACAGCTCACGCCCGGGTTTGAGTCCTCGGTGCCTGGACTTCACTTTCTAGGAACCACCGCTGCCTGGAGCTTTGGCCCGCTGATGCGCTTTATCGCAGGCGCTGAGTTTGCAGTACGAATGCTCACTCGTCGCATCACCAGCAGAAGCGGAGCGCAGGAATTCTAAGAAAGATGTCCAGCAGCGTTCCCATCATGAAATCCGGTTTGGCTGAGGTGAGCGAAACCAAACAGAATAGGTCTGGTGCCTTGGTCATAGGCGCCGATTACCGGGGGTTAGGTGTTGTCCGAAGTTTGGGTCGTCGCGGAATCCCGGTGTGGGTCTTAAAGCAGGACGATGAATTGTTGCTGGCTTCGACTTCCCGCTACACCAGTCGCAGCCTAGACTGGCCGCCGGGCGAAGATGCGAAGCGGGTTGAATATCTCCTGGATCTCGGCGTGCGGTACGGGCTCGAAGATTGGGTATTGTTCCCGACTGGTGACGAAAGCGCTGCTCTGATTGCACGTCACCACAAATCCTTAGCCAAGCTATTTCGGCTTACAACCCCGCCTTGGAAAGTATTGCGTTGGGGATACGACAAGCGACTCACTCACCGTCTGGCGCACGATCTCGCTATCGACCAACCTTGGACGTTTCATCCCCGCAGCCGCGAAGACGTAGCGGCGCTGGATTGCCGATTCCCAGTTCTTCTCAAGCCGGCAATTAAGGAACGGCTAAATCGATTGACTGCAGCCAAGGCATGGCGAGTTGAAGACCGTCGATCGCTGCTAGCCCGCTATGATGAGGCGTGCGCTTTGGTTACTCCCGACGTGCTCATGGTTCAGGAATTAATCCCCGGAGGGGGAGAAACACAGTTCTCGTATGCGGCTCTCTGCGACCATGGGCGGCCTGTCGCGTCGGTGGTCGCGAGGCGGCTCCGCCAGTATCCCATGGAGTTCGGTAGAGCCAGTACTTACGTCGAAACGGTCTCTGAACCGGGGATAATCGAGCCATCCACGCGTCTGCTTAACGCGATGGACTTCACAGGTCTGGTTGAAGTTGAGTTCAAGCGTGATCCACGAAATGGTTTGTACAAGCTTCTTGATGTTAATCCGCGTGTCTGGGGGTGGCTGACGCTTTGCGGCCGTGCCGGTGTTGACTTTCCCTACCTGCTCTGGAAATTGATCTGGGGAGAACCTTTTCCGGAGGTGCGTGGGCATACCGGTGTCCGGTGGATGCGTATGAGCACCGATTTTCCCACTGCGGTGCGCGAGGTTTGGAAGGGTCGTCTGTCGGTCCGTGCCTATGCGCGTTCGCTGCGCGGACCTCTTGAGTCTGCAATTTTCGCCTCCGACGACCCGTTGCCGGGATTACTTGAATTACCGCTGATTGCTTATCTGGCTGGCAAACGGGCCTTTCGTGGAAGTTGGTGCTAGCGCGGTCTGTGAATAATCCGGACTAAGTCCTCACACTTTGCGTTCAGCGGGCACGATGTAGGGTTGCTTGAATGGGGCCTGAGCCTATGGAATACAAAGAGCTGGGAGCAACGGGCGTCAGATTGCCCGTGATTGGGCTGGGCACCTGGCAGTATAAAGGCGGTGTCGGGCCTCTCAGGGAAGGAATAGCTTTGGGGGCGTGCCTAATAGACACAGCCGAATCCTACGGGACTGAAGAGATTGTCGGCAAAAGCTTGAGGGGCATCAGGGACCAAGTATTCGTAGCGACGAAGATCTCACCAAGACACTTCAAGCATTCTGACGTGATATCGGCCGCAGACAGGAGCCTCCAACGACTACAGATCGACCACATTGATTTGTACCAGCTTCACTGGCCTAATTGCGCTGTGCCCATTGACGAGACTATGGGAGCGATGGAGGACCTGGTAGACAGGGGCAAAGTGCGATTCATCGGGGTAAGCAACTTTTCGCTGGTCGAACTGAAACAAGCTCGAGCCGTACTTCGCAAACACTCTATCGTTTCCAATCAAGTCCGTTACAGCCTTATAGACAGGAGCATAGAAGTAAGGCTTTTAACTTATTGCCGCCAAAATAATATCACTGTAATCGCCTACAGCCCCCTAGCCCGGGGCATACAGAACATCAAAGGGCGCGATCCCCATGGAATCCTCAGTAAGGTCGCGGCTATGACCGGCAAAACGCAATCCCAAGTAGCATTGAATTGGTGTATCTCGAAGAGCCCAGTTATCGCCATTCCCAAGTCCAATTCGATCGGCCACGTTGTGGAAAACTGTAAGGCGTCTAACTGGCGGCTGTCAGCCGGCGAGCTCAGGTTGCTTGATGAAGGCATTCGGTTTAAACGGCGTGGCCGCGCCGAAGCCGCACTACGGCGCGCAGCTCGTTGCGTTGGCCAAAAACTTGGCTACATACAGTGACACATTGCAACCGAAGAGCACAGGCCTCAGGCGAAGACCAATACGACCGTAGTTTCACAGTTTCCACCTTGACCCCCAAAGTAGAATTAGTTTTAAGGAGAGAGATGTACATTGGCAGATTTAATGGTGGGTCAGTTAAGTCTAAATGATTTGGCTTCTCTTTTGGGGTGCCGGGCTGCTTTCAAGTTATTGCGTGATAATTTAGCGCGAATTAATCACTACTATATACTGAGCTGCAAGCTTGCAGGCTTGAATTTGACAAATACCACCAAACGAGAACTGTCGATTCAATTGTTGGATAACGGGGATCTTGAGTCGATCGTCAAGAACGTCGGGTCCATGGATGCCTACTCGAGGAAAGATATTATTTCGAGATTGCTATTCTATAAATCCGGCTTTCGTAACTGTTACGCGGCTAAAACGACTGACGGTAAGGTCGCTCATATCATGTGGCTGATATATCCACGTGAGAACCCACTGATCCAAAAGAACTTCCGCAGGAAATTCTACCCTCTGAAGGACGATGAGGTGATGATTGAAAACGCGTTTACATTTCCCGCATTTAGGCGGCGTGGCGTTTTCCCGACGGTTATGGCAGGGCTCTTAGACATTGCCGCCAATGATGGTTACAAGACCGCCATCGCCTATGTTCGTAAGGACAACATTGCCTCGCTGAATGAAGTTACAAAATTCGGCTTCCGGATAAACAAGATGGTAAAGGAATACAAGGTGCTGGGCGTGGCGACCAGAACGTTGTGAATCTACCCGTTTTACGTAATGGAGTCCCCGGTTTCTTTGACGCAACAGTTTCTCCGGTTTGCTTCCTTTGAAGTGGGTAACCCGTTACCCAGTAATTAAAAAATTCCCTCCACATTAGAGTCAGCGGCTGAAAATCACTAACTAACGCCTTTGCTTGAACTTATCCCGACGATGGATGTCTCGGGGAAATCTGGAACGGGATTTGCTTTGACACGAAGATGATCTCGACAAGGGAGTCGGATGCTGGATTTTGACAGTCTGGTAATGCAACGAATTAGTGCCATCGTGGATCGAGTTGCACCGACAGATTTTACCGTCCTAATTACCGGAGAGACTGGAGTGGGAAAGGAAGTCATCGCCCGCGAGATCGCCTCGAAATCAAATCGCAGCGGGCAGCCGTTTATCAAAATTAATTCAGCTGCCATACCTGATAGATTGCTGGAGAGCGAACTGTTTGGATATCAGAGGGGGGCGTTCACCGGCGCGGAAGGCGATAAGAAAGGACGTATTGGGGAAGCGCACAAGGGGACCCTTTTCTTTGACGAAATCAGTGAACTTGATCGAAACTCTCAGGGCAAGCTTCTACATATACTGCAAGAGGGCGAATTCATCCCGCTGGGCAAAAACGAGCCCGTCACTGTGGATGTACGAATCTTGGCCGCGACGAACAAGGACTTGGTTCAAGAAGTGGAAAAGGCCGCCTTTCGGCAGGATCTCTTCTACCGGCTCAACGTGGTCCATGTGCAGGTTCCTCCACTGAGAGAACGGAAGGAGGATATACCCGCGCTTGTGGAGCTCTTTATCCATAAGTATAGAAATCAGTTTACCAAAAGTCACTTACCGATGATCACCACGGAAGATTACAGGTTGATGGCCATGTATGACTGGCCAGGGAATGTCCGAGAACTGGAGAATTTCATAAAAAACCTAGTTCTATTCCAGGAGAGTTCATGTTTTGACAATCTCCGTATCAGAGTTAAACGCTGCCAGAGGCAGAATGACAAGAGGCCCTCCTTGGTACAAATAGGTCGAATGGCAGAAGAAGAAACAGAAAGAAGAGTGATTTCGAGCGTTCTGCAGCAGAACGGCTGGAACCGGAAGAAGACCGCTCGCATGCTGAAAATCAGTTACCGGTCTCTATTGAGTAAGATAAGAAAATTTGAAATTGAGAAGGCCGGCAATTAAAAGAGTGAGAATGACAAGAGACTTGATCAGCTCGTTGAGATCGAGCATAGCAAGTATTTTTATCCTGCTGATCCTGTGGCCGGCTAATCTTGTTGGGGAACAAGGCGACAAGGTTCTGGATGCGCCTCCCTATATCATTCAATCGAACGACATCCTCGAAATTTTTGTTTGGAAGGAGCCGGAGCTGTCACGCAAGGTTCTTGTTCGGCCTGACGGCCGAATTTCATTTCCGTTGGTCCAGGATCTCATCGCTGCCGGTACCACGCCTGGTGAACTGAAACAACGGATAGAAACCCGCCTCAAAGAGTACATCACCGCTCCCAATGTTACTGTTATCGTCGATACAATTCAGCATTACAAGGTTTATGTGATAGGGAAGGTTCAGAAGCCTGGGAGCTTCACTGCCGAAAAGCCAATATCTGCTCTCCAAGCCCTAACTCTGGCGGGAGGTTTTCAGGACTACGCCAAAGAATCAGAAATCACCATCGTTCGCACGAATGGGAAGGAACACGTCATCTTCCGTTTTGATTACAAAGACGTGATTAAAGGAAAAAAACCGGACGACAATATTCTTCTCGACCCAGGAGATGTTGTAGTTGTTCCCTAACAAACGGCCCGCCGGCGCTGTCTGGACCCCGGTTCGACGCGCGGAATAAAAGGTGCCACGGACAGTTAATGCGGAAATTGAAGGCATTTTTGACATTCGCGATTTTCATCCAGTCAGCCGAGCCTGTATGGGCCGGCGGGATCTACACATTTAGGAGCACAGTCGACTTTGTAGCCGCGGCGGACGACAACCCATCGGTGAATGGCCTGGGCATCGTGCCGAATCAGGCCAAGAATTTCAAGCTTGTCTACGGGCTTTATCCCTCGATCTTCATGAATTACAAAGCTCCCCGAGTAGACTTTCAGCTCTCTTACGCCCTCGGCGTCAACCGAGTGGGCCGCTCTGAGCTGGACTTGGACTCCGAATCGCAAGCGTTTGAAGGAAACGTAAACGCTGCGTTGACGCAGAACCTGAAAATGAGATTCTCAGATACATATATCCGCTCTCCAGATTTCATAACGTTTAACCTGTTTAGAGGAACTACTGTCTCTCCTGAAGGCCTCTTTCCCCGTTCCGACATTGCGGCCCTTCGCACCGATAGCCAGGCTAATACTGCCTCTGTCAGTTTTGACTATACCTTCAACCCAAAATCCGCATTATCGTTTGCTCTCGGTCAGTTTATTCGCAACTATGAAAAAAAACCTGTCGTGAGCGTGCATCTCTCGGATCAGACCGCTTCCAATGGAAGTCTCCTTTATGTACGAAGGATCAACCAGCGGACGTCTTGGAATCTGGGATATTCCCTATACCAATATAATTTTCGAGATTTTGACGGCGCCCGGACTCACAATGCAGACATCGGGATATCCCACCAGATGAGCAAGAGCCTTTCAGCTAGTTTAAGCGCAGGGCCGGCTTACACAGAATCCTTGAAGGGAAATTCAAAATTTCCCGGCTACAATGCTTCTTTGAGCATCACTAAATCCTTCGAAAATGATCGAATATCGCTTACTTACCATCGTAGATCCGGGTCGAGCTTCGGAATAGGATCCATCTCGGACACGCAGGATCTGGGTGTGTACTACTTTCTTCTCCTCGGAAGGAGAACCACATTGAATAGTGCTGTTTCGCTTTATAATGCCCGCCAACGGCTGGACAATCCAGTGGCGAGTCGGGGAGTGGCCGCTTCCCTGGCGCTCAATTTGATTCTGAATAGTCATTGGGCCCTTAATTTGGGTGGCAGTTATCAAAAACAGAAAGGCACCGACATTTTCGACGTGGAGCGAAGACGGATATTCGTATCTATCAGATTCATTCTTCCTGAATTCCTGAGGTTTGAAAAATGAAGAAACTCAGTTTGAGCGGTCTGGAAGACTATTTAGCGCTCATCGCCCGGCGAAAATGGTGGGCGCTCGCACCTCTGCTGCTATTGACAGCAATGGTCATCTTTGTGAGCCGCCTGCTTCCAGATATTTATGTCTCGGAGACATTAATCCTGGTAGAACCGGAGCTGCCCAGCGATTTTGTAAAAGATTTCGTCAATATCAGCATTGAGAAGCGACTCAGGGAGATTCAGGAGGCTGTTTTGAGCCGTACGAACCTGCTCCGAATCATTAACGAATTTGAAACTGGTCTGAAGAATTATCGAGGCCTGGACGCCGAAAGGCGAGTCACCGCTTTGAGAAACGATATTAATATCGAATTCGAAACCGAGAGAGGCCTGGATTCTCCGGTGCTCGGCTTTAGAATATCCTATCAGAATCAAGACCCACAGATCGCGCAGAAGATTACCAGCCGCCTGGCTTCCTTATTCATCGAGTACGACAACCGCAACAGAGTGCAACTGGTTTCCGGCACCACAGATTTCCTCAACAGCGAATTGGAGAAAGTATCAAAAGGACTGGAGCAAGCGGATCAGGCCGTCAAGGAGGTGAAGGCGCGCTACCGTTATGAGCTGCCCGACCAAACGGAGACCACTCTCAGAACCCTCGACCGCCTTCAAACCCAGATGCAAACCAACACGGAAGCGCTAGATCGATTCGTTTCTCTTCGCCTTTCTCTCGAAAGGCAACTCTCGGAGACTCCCCCAACCATCCTTGAACAAGTAGCGGACCGCGGATCGTCGGGCAAAGATGCATCCTCAACGCTGGCTGCGGAATACAGGGCTAAGGAACGGGCTTACCGGGAACTGACCAGCAAGTATAAGGAAGAACATCCGGATGTTCAGCGCTTGAAAGCAGAACTGGATCGCCTCCGAAAGGAGATACCGCCCGGGGATTTGATTGACAAACCAGAAAGCACAGTATCCAAAACAGTAACTAAGCCTAATCCTGTCTATCAGAATCTCGCTACTCAATTGCGTGAGGTAAAAACGGAGATTGGCATTCGCGAGCGCGAAAGAAACTGGATTCAAGCGGAAATTGGAAAAAACACCCAACGCCTGCAGAACGCCCCCGAGAGAGAGCAGGAACTTGCCTCCGTTCTGCGGGGCTATGATGAATCCAAAAAGCAATACGAGGATCTAAAAAACAAACTTGCCCAGGCGAAACTGGCCGAGAGTCTCCAGACCAAAACCAAAGGAACCCACTTTACGATTGTGGATCCACCAAATTTTCCGTTTCAACCTTCAAAACCCCATCGCTCTAAGATCATCCTTCTGGGGTTCTGCCTTAGCCTGGCGTTAGGTCTGGCTACGGCGCTATGTGTTGAAGTAGTCGATCAAAAGTTGTGGACTCAACAAGAAGTAGAGAAGCTTTTGGGTGTGCCTGTCCTTGTTGAAATTCCAGAGATCCTCTCTGAGCAGGAACTTCGGGACGAGAAGAAGACAAAGATCGTTAGGATTGTGACGCCTGTTATAATAATCATTATTTCAATTGGCCTGCTGTATCTTCTATGTACAGCACCAAAAATGAAAGCTTTAGTGGCCCTATACTTGGGCAGATTATCGAATTTGTGATAAGTCGATGGAACATACCGGTATCGTTGATCATATTCGGAAAATTCAAAGGGCGACCAAAACCGGGCGTCTAAAGGTAGCCGGCAAAGAACAGGCCATCCAAATCTACTTCCAGGATGGATCGATCAATGCCATCTCCTCAAATTCGGAGCGCGACCGGTTGGGCCAACACCTTGTCAGAGAAGGATTCATTAACTCGCGAGAGTTACACAAGTTATTAAGGCGAGCGGCGCAGTCTGGAACAGCTTTAGGAGAAACCGCCCTGCACCACAAAGTCTTAAATGCGCAGGAGCTTTACCAGTTGATTCAAGGGCAGGCATTCCAATTATTTAAGCGATGCGTGGAGAGTGGTCTTCAGATTCGGTCTTTTGAAAGCAGCTCCAATCGGTTTAGTTTCCCGATCCATGTTGAACTTGACTGGCTGCTGCTCGAATGGGCGCGGGACAGAGATGGCTTTTAC
>DASXTB010000147.1:0-16370 GCA_036505615.1 Acidobacteriota bacterium | reverse complement strand
AATGCTTTCTATAAGTTTCTTACCCGGTTCGTCATGAGGATGTGCTTTGCCCGCAAAAACGATCTGGATGGGACGCCTTTGAGCAATAGAAGCCAGGCGGCCAGGGTCCGAAAAAATCAAATCCGCGCGCTTGTAGGCGGTAAAGCGTCGAGCGAAGCCGACAGTAAAGACCTCCGGATTCAACGCCACTTTTCCACGTCGCTGGATTTCTTCCAGCAGCCCCAGCTTGGCTTCCATGTGCGCCGTCCAAATCTCCTCGTTGGGAACATTGTCAACGCGCACAAACTGCTCGGGCTCATTGGCCCAGCCGGGCAAATAGCGATCATAAAGCCTCTTGAAGCTGGGACAAGTCCAGGTGAAGGAATGGACGCCGTTGGTAATGGACTGAAATTCGTACCCAGGAAAGAGCTTCTTGGAAACCTCTCCATGCTTTTTTGCAACGCCGTTAACGTAGTTACTCAGATTGAGCGCCAGCAATGTCATATTCAGCGCATCTTCACCCGCGAGGGGTTTCAACACGTCCAGCGGTATTTCATCCCCCAGGATTTTGGTTACAAGACCGTAGTCAAATTTGTCGTGGCCGGCCGCCACCGGGGTGTGGGTTGTAAAAACACAGTGCTCCCTGACAGCTTCCAGGTCCCATACCAGCTTTTCGTCCCACACCAGTTCCAGCGGTTTCTTGAATCGCCGCAGTAATTCCAGGGTCAAGAGGCTGGCGTGCCCTTCGTTCATGTGATACCTGCGGATTTCCAGGCCGAGATCCTCCAGTATGCGATACCCGCCGATGCCGAGCACGACTTCCTGCTTCAGGCGGTATGCCGCCTCTCCGCCGTACAGAACGGCAGTGATTTCACGGTTTTCAGGTGAGTTCTCGGGGAGGTCCGTGTCGAGAAACAGAACCGGTACTACGCCGCCCGTGATGCTTTTGACTTCGTATTGCCAGGCGCCGACAACTACGCGCTGTTTTTCAATTTGAATCTTCACCGTGTTGGGCAGGCGTTGCATAAAATCTTCCGGACGCCAATCCACAGGAAATTCTACTTGCTTTCCCTCGGCGGTGACTTCCTGCCGGAAGTACCCCTTGCGGTACAGGAGCGAAACGGCGATCAGCGGCATCCTCATGTCTGCGGCCGACTTGACTGTGTCTCCTGCCAGGACTCCCAATCCCCCGGAATAGGTCGGAATATCATTGACCAAACCGATCTCCATGGAAAAGTAAGCGATCGACGGCTTCCGCGCGGTTCCTATTCCGTTTCGGATCATTCTCTTTTGAAGTCCCCCTTGAGCTTATACCCCACCGCTCGTTGAGAATGTGTGAAAACTTTCTTACTGCTCGTGAGAAAAAACCAGAACCGCGCCCGTCAGGGCGCGTAGGGAGAATCTTCGTTGATTCCTCGGGGCCTCGTAAAATGTCTGAACTCGCAGCGTGTTAGAAAAATTTCTGCGAATCTTGTCAGATCCTCCACGCGCGCCCTGATGGGCGCGGTTCTGATTCTTTAACATGTTCTCACGCCTGGGACGAACGATATTTCGCGCTAACGCGCCTTAGGGATTAGCCGCCGTCAGGTAAAAAGAGCAGGAGGAAAAAAGGTGGGAATCTCAAACTGCGACTCTTGGCTTCGAACCGTGATCGCGGTATCGGCAAACTGCCATCTGCCTGTAAATGCGCCGGTAGTTGTCAAAACAACGGCTGCACTTGAACAGGTGATCTATCGTTTCGATGATTTCGATATCCTGTAGTTGCCGTCGGGCAAGAAGAGTGAGTCGCTCCGCCGAGGCGTGTGTTTTCGGCGGCGGGAACGTCACCGCAAAGAATAATTTACTAGTTAGAGCAATCGCCATGCTGTTTACCCTTAAAAACCTCGGCCATCTTAACAGAAACAAAATCCGCGATACAACGCGCCAGCCGCATTTTTCGGCATTTGGAATTCTTTCCGGACATCAGGTCGAGCTAAAATTCAAGGGAAAAATGTGATTCGACGAAAGTCGCAAGTCGCAGGTCGAAAAGTCGTAGTTGCCAGTTGTTAGTTGCCAGTGGTTAGTTGCCAGTTGCTAGTTGCCAGTTGCTAGTTGCTAGTTTCCAGTTAGATTCGCGATAGTTAGTGGTCAGTTCAGCCAAAGGAAGAATGACAATTAAGGAATTCCGCGTATGGCTATTAAACTGTTAAATGACGTACTGGGAACTGGCAACTGGCGACTGGGAACTGGGAACTAGGAACTGGGAACTAGGAACTGGCAACTGGCAACTGGCAACTGGTAACTGGCAACCAGCAACATTCGACTTGCGCCTCATATGAGCCATCATGGCAACAATGGAAGAGGATATCGATAGGATCGCCGCGCGTATCGGCGAGCTCCGCCAGAAAATCGAGTACCACAACTACCGGTACCACGTTCTCGATGACCCGGAAATTTCTGATTCCGAGTATGACCGGATGTTTCGTGAGCTGATAGAGCTGGAAAAGGCGCATCCCGAGCTGGCGTCGCCCGATTCCCCAACGCAGCGCGTCGGCAGCGAACCGCTGGAGCGCTTTGAAAAGGTCGAGCATTACGCGCCGATGCTCAGCCTGGCCAACGCCTTCAGCGAAGCTGAGCTGCGGGCTTTCCACCGGCGCGTATGCAACGTGCTTGATGTGGAGGACGTCGCCTACGTCACCGAGTTGAAGATTGACGGGGTTGCCATTGCCTTGACTTATGAAAAAGGACGCTTCGTGCGAGGCGCCACTCGTGGAAATGGTGTCGTGGGAGAGGACGTTACTCCCAATCTGAGGACGGTCAAACATATTCCCCTGCGTTTGAAAGACTGCGACCACATCTCTCGAATGGAAGTAAGGGGAGAGGTTTTCCTGCCCGTTTCAGCCTTTCAGGCGCTCAATGAAGAGCGCGCAGATCAAGAACTGGCGCTATTTGCCAACCCCAGAAACGCCGCTGCCGGTGCCATTCGCCAGTTGGACCCCAAAATCACTGCCAGCCGGCCGCTGGCTTTTTTCGCATACTCTGTGGGCCACATCGAAGACGAAGAGTTGGAGACTCAAAGGGAAACGCTGGAGAAACTGAGAAATTGGGGTTTTCCCGTAAATCCAAATTTTCGCTGGCACGCCTCCATGGACGGCGTGCTCGACTTCTGTCGCGAGTGGGAAAAGAAGAGAGATTCGGTCGACTACGAAATCGATGGGGTGGTGATCAAAGTCGACGACCTGGAGTTCCAGCGTACTCTCGGGGTTGTAAGCCGCGACCCCCGCTGGGCGATCGCCTACAAGTTCCCCGGCCAAGTGGCCGTCACCAAATTAAATGAGATCGGAATTAATGTCGGTCGCACAGGCGCGATGAACCCTTTTGCCGTTTTAGAACCGGTGCGCGTGGGCGGAGTCACCATTAAACTGGCGACACTTCACAATCAGGATGACATCCGGCGGAAAGATATCCGTATCGGAGACATGGTCGTCGTTAAACGCGCGGGCGATGTGATCCCGCAAGTCGTCGGGCCGGTGCTGGAACGGCGAACCGGACAGGAAAAGGCTTTCCGTTATCCGAAGAAGTGTCCATCCTGTGGGCATGATGTTGTCCATGAGGAAGGCGAGGCAATGGCGTATTGCGTCAATCGCGACTGTCCGGCGCAGCAGTTTGAAGGTCTGAACCACTTTGTCAGCCAAGGCGCGATGGACATACGGGGATTGGGACCATCAACGCTGCAGAAGATGATCGACCTCGGCTTTATCCGGGACGGCGCGGATCTGTACTCTTTGTCGAACGAACAATTGGCGCAGCTCCCCAATTTCAAGGAGAAATCGGTAAGCAATCTTCGCGGGGCGATCGAGGCCAGCAAGCAGCGCCGCTTCGAAAACGTACTGTTCGCCATGGGCATCCGGCACGTGGGGGAAGGTATTGCCCAACTTTTAGTTAATAACTTTCAGGGCATCGATTCGCTGATGAATGCTTCTGAGGAAGAAATTGGAAACATTTCTGGCGTAGGGCCCGAAATCGCTCGCAGCGTTCATCACTATTTCCGGGATGCCAGAAACCGAGAGTTTGTGGAAAAGCTCCGCAGGGCCGAGCTCAAAATGAAGCGCGAAGCGAAAATCGTCCCCGAAGGGCCGTTGAAAGGGAAAACTTTTATCATTACCGGAACTCTGGAATCCATGCCCCGTAGTGCTGCCGAGAAATGGATCCGCGAGCAGGGGGGGACTGTTCTTTCTTCTGTCTCCAAAAAGCTCGACTATCTGGTCGTAGGCGCCGATCCCGGGTCCAAGCTGGCCAAGGCCCGAAAACTCGGTGTTAAGGAGATTACCGAGAAACAGTTGGTGAAGATGGGGGAAGGGGAATGAAGAATTAAGAATGAAGAATTAAGAGTGAAGAATGGCGAACGGCTGGTGGTTGGAAAAACGTCATTTGTCACTCGTCAATCGTCATTCGAGATTCAACAATTGAACTCGAAAATGTCCCAACTTTGTCACTCTTAATTCTTCACTCTTCATTCTTAATTCTTAATTCTTCGTATGGCCGACCTGAGAACTCCTCCGCCCGCCTGTTTGTTTGTCGCGCTGTTGTACCCGCGCGTCGACCAGTCACTCTGCATCCAGGAGCTGATTAAGCTTTTCGGACCCGTTTCTTACCACAGCCCCACTTACGACATGGCCGCCTTTAGCCGCTACTACGAAACAGAAATGGGACCGGATTTGCAGAAGCAGTTTGTGGCTTTTGCCGAGCCCATTCAGATGGATGAGCTGGCTGACTGCAAGCTGGCGACACACTCCCTGGAACAACGACTGTGGCGCGAACCGGGCAGGCGCGTTTTCAACATTGACCCCGGATTGGCTACCAGCTACAGCGTCATTCTTTCAACCCTAAAAAATCACGCCCACCGAGTGTATCTCCGCGACGGTGTGTTCTGCGAAGTGACATTGATTTTCCGCGATAGCTCATACCATCCGCTTCCGTGGACATACCCGGACTATCAGTCGCCGCTGGTTCTGGAGTTCTTTACCAAGATCAGAGACTTAGCACTGCAAAGCCGCAAGCAAAACGAAGGGACAGGGGGACACGGTGACACGGGGACACGGCGAGCGTAAGAATCATTGAACCTCGTAAAGGATTTAACGTTTAGCATTACGGAGGACGCAAAGATTTTCACTCCGCGCGTCCCCATGTCGCCGTGTCCCTTCGTTTTAGTTGCAGCCCTGCCGCGCTGAGCCTCTAGTTGCCGGCCGCTACGCTCGCCGCCGTTTCGTTGATTAAAACCTTGCCATGGTCAACGGTAATGGTATCGCTATGATTTAGGTGTCCGTACGATTTTCCGTTAACCATGAGCTTCTCGCCGCGAATGACAATATCGGCATCCCGGCACGGCATGAACCGGTACGTCAATTTGCCCTCCCCTGAGTCTTCCAGCTTCTGTGGCGGCGGGACACTGAGTCGGTAGCAATCAGTCACCACAACAGTGTGGCCGCCAACAGTTGCTTCGACCCTCCCCAGCAATAGATTGTTTGGTCGGCTGCACCCCGGCAACGCCATTGTGCACAAGCACGCCAAAAGACTGGGTATGTTCACCTTCATCTCAACCCCTCCACTGACGTGACGCCCGCTTGCGCATTGATGAATTGCAAGCCAGCGGCTACTTGCAGCATGGTAGAGTACTTTAAGATACAAAGTCAAGAAGCTATTTTGGCCCTGAGAATGCGTTAGCACACACCAATCTCGGGGGGCTCCGATCGCAACCGAAAAAACCGTCGACGTCCACGAATACGCCCAGGCTACAATTCTCTTGTCTCCAACTCCAGGCTAAAATGTCACCGTGACTCGCCGTCTTTTTCTGCTCAGCGTTCTTCTGGTGGCCTGTGGCCACAAGAATACGGTCAATCCCAACATCATTCTGCCGGGTGCTCCAAGAAACGGAGAGAAAAGCGCTTCTTCATCGCCAGGCACAAGCGGCGCTCCCAATTCGGATCTCGTTTTCCTGAGCAGTGACTCCATCAACGTGCCGGCGAACACCGAATTATCTGTCAAGCTGACCGACCCGATCGATGCGTCGCAGAACAAAAGCGGCGACACATTCAACGCCACTCTGGCCAAAGCCCTGATAATCGGAACAAAGCTGGTAGTTTCCGAAGGAGCATCGCTCAGGGGCCAGTTAACCGACGTCCTGGCTTCCCAAGACGCCAAGAGCGCGGAACTTTCATTGACGATGGTTGAGATTATGATCAATAGCCGGTGGTTCCCCCTCCAGACAAATCTGCTGACCATTCAGGCAGATGAAACCGGATCTGACAGCCTGAACCTCGTCAATGCCGCCCCTCCGGTATCGCAAGGCGATCCGGTGTCGAGTCAGATTGTCCACATCCGAGGCAATTCAGTAAGATTGCCCTCCGGCCAGGTGATCATCTTCCGGCTCACTCAAAAGACAACCCTGGAAACACCCCTCTAATTGCGGATTGCGGATTTCGGATTGCGGATTGTCCATTGCGGATTGCCGATTTCGGATTGCGAATTGTCCATTGCGGATTGCGGATTGCCGATTTCGGATTGCGGATTGTCCATTGCGGATTGCCGATTGCGGATTGCGGATTGCGAATTGCGGATTGTGGATTTCGGATTGCGCACTGCCGATTAAGAACTAACAGGGGTGAGATTCAAGATCGCCTGTTTAAGGCGTAATTCCGAAATCCGTATTCCAAAATCCGCAGTCCAAAATCCGCAATCCGCAATCGGCAATCCGCAATCCGCAATGGACAATCGGCAATCCGCAATCCGCAATCCGCAGTCCGCAATTCGCAATCCGCAGTCCGCAATCGGCAGTCCGCAATCGGCAGTCCGCAATCGGCCAATCCGAAATCCGCAATCGCTTCACCCCAACTGCGCCTCGATTTCCTGCACTAACTTCTCGGCCTGCTCCAGACTGGGCGCCTCTACTACCACGCGCATGATCGGTTCGGTGTTGGACGGCCTGACATGGATCCAACTCCCATCTAGATGGATCTTGACGCCGTCCTGCAAGTCGATTTTCTTGTCGCCATAGAATCTCTTGAGCTTCTCGAGCAAACCAGGAATCTGATCGGAAGCGATCTGGCGGGCTGTCTTGATCATCGAGTAGTGTGGCAACTGGGCAAGGATTTCGGTCACCGTTTTTTGTTCTTCCTGCATGAGATGAAGTATCAGCGCCATTCCCACAAAGCTGTCACGACCGAAATTTACCTGCGGATAGATTACGCCGCCGTTCCCTTCCCCGCCGATGATCGCGCCTGAGGTCTTCATGCGATCGGTGACGTTTACCTCGCCGATCCGGCTCCGCAGCAGCCTGCCGCCGCGCATCGCGGCAATATCATCCAATACTTGAGACGTCGAGAGATTGACAACGACCGTTCCCCGCGTCTTGCCCAACACGTAGTAGGCCGCCAGAGCCAAAGTGTTATCTTCACCGATGGGCTCTCCGCTTTCAGAAATGATTGCCAGCCGATCCGCGTCCGCGTCCTGTGCAAAACCAACATCGGCCTTCGAATCACGCACCAGTTGAGAAAGCTCTGAAAGATTCTGCGCAATCGGTTCAGGAGGCCTGGGGAATCTTCCGTCTGGAATAACATGAAGCGGTATCACCCGGCAGCCCAGAGCTTCCAGGAACTGGGGCGACATCAGCGAGCCCGCACCGTTGCAACAATCCACTGCAACGCGAAAACCGCTTTTGAGCCGGCCGATCTTTTCCACAATCCGATCAATGTGGTCCTGGATCGCCCGGGGATAATAGCGCAGAGTTCGAAATCGCCGGCTGGGCGCGAAGGAATATTCGTGCTGGTGGTAGATGCGCAACAACTCTTCCGCCTCGTAGCTGCTCAAGAAGCAGCCATCTCCTTTAATAAACTTCAACGCATTCCACTCGGCGGGATTGTGCGAAGCGGTGATGGCGATTCCGCCGTGCGCATGCAGATTTCGCGCCGCCAGTTGGATTGTCGGAACCGGGCAGACTCCGACGTCGATGACGCGGCAGCCCGTAGCAATTAATCCGGAAACGACAGCATGCCTGACCATTTCACCGGAGGTTCGGGTGTCTCGTCCCACAACCACGGTAGCGCCGCCAACGTAAGTTCCAAAACTCTGCGCGAAGTTGGCCAGCAGCGCCGGCGAGAGTGAGTCCCCGATGACCCCGCGCACGCCGGAAATGCTGATCTTTAACGTTCGAATCGGCCTCATCCGGCTACGCTCCCCAACTGCGCCAAAGCGCCATCAAGCAATTCCGTGGCGCGCGACTCATCCCGGGCCTCCGCAATCACGCGAATCAACGACTCGGTGTTGGAAGCCCGGACATGCAGCCAGCCGTCCGGCCACTCCCATTTGATCCCGTCCGTGAAGTCCACCGCTTCCTCTCGCTCTTCCCACTGGGCGCGCAAGTTCTGAAGCGTGGAAAAAATCTGATAAGGTTCCAGCAGAATATCCTGCTTTTTCATGACGTAGCGGGGAAGTTCGGAATCCAGCTCCGATATGCTGCGCCGCCGGCATGCCAGGTACTCGAGGAGAACAGCAATTACCGCCAGGCTATCGTTGGTATATTGCACGAACGGCACTACAACGCCTCCGCTCCCTTCCCCGCCTACGGTCGCGTCCAGCTCTTTCACCTTACCGGCAATGAAAGCTTGACCCACGGGCGTGCGAACAACCGATCCCCCAAATCGCCGGGCGAGATCTTCAACCATCCTGCTGGTCGAGAAATTGGTTACCACTATCCCCGGCCTGCGCTCCAGTAAAACACGGGCCAGCAGGCCAAGGGTCTTTTCCTGATGCAGTGGTTCTCCTTTTTCTGTGACGATGCCCAGTCGTTCACCGTCCGTGTCGTGGCCAAAACCGATATCGGCGCCGGCAGCCTTCAGCAGCGCTTTCAGCTGGGAAAGATTGCCGCTGCTTGGATCAGGGTCATGCGGGAGGCGCTCAGTCAAGTCATTATTGATGACAAACACCTCGCACCCCAGTTGCTCGAGAAGACGCGGGCTGGCTAGAGAACATCCGCCGTTGCAGCAATCCAGGGCTATTTTGAATCGCCGAGCTCGAATGGCCTTTACATCCACCTGCTCAACAATCCGCGCAATGTGTCCGTCTACGGCCGTGCCGTCGCACACCACGGGAGGGAGCTGGTCCCACCTTGCCTTGTTGAATTCTCCCTGGTGGTAAACGTCCAGCAGTTCTTGACCCTGCAGCGCGTTGAAATACATCCCATCCGGGCGGACAAACTTCAACGCATTCCACTCTTCGGGGTTATGGCCCGCGGTTACTGCAATGCCTCCGGAAAAACCCTTTTCTCCGACATAGAGCTGCATGCTGGGCGTGGGACAGATGCCCAGGTCTATCACCTGGCAGCCTGAGGCAATCAACCCCGATAGCACTGCCGACAGGGCCATCTCGCCTGAGGGGCGCGTGTCGCGACAGACCGCGATTTTGCCGTTCGCATAAGTCCCCATGGCCTGTGCAAAACGAATCAGCAATTCCGGAGTCAAGGCTTCCCCTACTACGCCACGCACTCCCGCGATGCTGATCTTGAGGAGGGACATGAGGAAATCTTACAAGATTAACGGGCGTCATGGGAGAATCTTCAATTTCGGATTGCGGATTGTCGATTGCGGATTGTCGATTGCGGATTGTCGATTGCGGATTGTCGATTGCGGATCGGCGATTGCGGATCGGCGATTGTGGAATGCCGATTGTGGGTTGCCTTAGGGGTTATCACCTTCGAGTGCCGGAATGAGAGCACTGAAAGAGGAATTGATGGACAGTTCGGAGTTCTCAAGCATTGGGAAATAAGAAGTCTGAAATCTGAAACCTACAATCCCAAATCCGCAATTGTCGGGATTCAACTGAAATCGAGGGCCTAGGTATGATCATCTACGCGGACGCAGGCACCCGCATTGATCTTGCGGGAGGAACTCTGGATATTTTCCCGCTTTATCTGTTTGAAGATTTTGGAATCACTGTGAATGCGGCGGTGGATCTTAACAGCAGCGTGCGCCTTGCCACCCGCAAGGATGGCAAGGTCGTTTTGATCGCCGAGGATTTGGATCTGATCGAGGAAGCTCCATCGCTGGAGGAACTGGAACCCTCAGGTGTGATGGATCTGGTAGCCCGAATCTTGAAGTTTTACCAGCCCAAGCAGGGGCTGGAGGTGACCACACGCAACAGCGTCCCCAAGGGTTCTGGTTTAGGGGCTTCCTCATCGCTTTTGATTTCACTCTCATCGGCCCTGGTTCGGCTTTCAGGCAAGAAACTTGATCCCGAAAAACTGATTGATCACGGTGCAAACATCGAGGCGCAGTCCATACGGATCCCAACCGGCAAACAGGACTACTACCCGCCCATGTATGGTGGGTTTAATGCTCTTTGGTTCGGGATTAGCGGAGTGAGGCGTGAAAAATTAACACTATCGAGAAGATTTCGGCATGCCTTGCAGGAACGCCTGGTGCTGAGCTTCACCGGAGAATCGCGTTTTTCGGGAACCAGCAACTGGAACATGATGAAAAAATACATAGACGATAGCGGGAACACAGTAGAAAAAATGAAACAGATCAAGCAGACAGCCGTCCAAATGCATAGAGCTCTGCTCGACCGGCAGCTTGACAGCTTTGGACGACTGCTGGATCGCGAGTGGGCTAACCGCAAGGAACTGGCTGAAGGCGTGACCAACGCCCGTATCGACAGGGTTGTAAGCGCGGCGCGGAGGGCCGGCGCCATTTCCAGCAAAATCTGCGGTGCCGGCGGCGGAGGCTGCATGATCAGCTTTGTAAAGCAAGGCCGGCGTGAGGCCGTCAGCCGGGCGCTGGCCGAAGCTGGAGCCAGTGTTCTTGATTATCGGTTCCGGGAGTCGGGGGTTAGAGTGAGGGTTGAGAGGACTAGTTGAATTATGTTCCAGCCCGCTCCTTTGGAGCGCCTCTCGGGTTTGGACACTTTGGAGAGACGGCCTGAGGGCCGTCTCCCGCGCAATCTTTCATTGTGCAGGAGACGCCCCACGGGGCGTCTCTCCAAATGCGCCGCTTCGCGGCGCCGAGCCGCTCCTTTGGAGCGGCTTCAACTTCTAATCAACCAGAAGTCCCTTCCTGGTGTAAAATAGACCTTCAAAAAGTCGATTTTGGGGAGCTTGCAGATTATGCGTAGATTGGCGATTCTTCTCTCGTTGGTCATCCTTTGTTTCTCCCTGGCCCTGGCGCAGAAAAGCGCCAAAGACAAGAAAGGCGCCAAGGAGCAGATGGAGGATTATTTCAAGAAGTGGCGAACCGAGGACGTCGTCTATATCATCACACCCGAGGAAGCAGACGTCTTCAAGAAGCTGTCCACTGTCGAGGAAAAGGAAAACTTCATCGAGCAGTTTTGGGCCAGGCGGGATACGGATCCACGCACGGCGAACAACGAGTTCAAAGAAGAACACTACCGGCGCATTGCCTACTCCAATGAGCGGTTTAGCAGCGGCATTCCCGGGTGGAAGACCGACCGTGGCCGGATTTACATCATGTACGGACCTCCCGCGCAAATTGAAGCCCATCCCTCCGGGGGCACATACGAGCGGGAGATCTACGAAGGCGGCGGGACCACGTCGACTTACCCGTTTGAAAGGTGGCGCTATCGCCATATCGACGGCATTGGCGACGACATTGAAATCGAATTTGTGGACAAGACGTTTAGCGGTGAATACAAAATGGCTTTGTCGCCCGATGAGAAGGATGCCCTGCTTTACGTTCCCGGAGCGGGCTTGACCCAGAGCGAAATGCTGGGGCTGCGTAACAAAGAGGACCGCGCTGCTTTTAATCCCAGCAAATACAACGACCCGTCCTACCAGGCCATGGAGGGAATGAGGGCCAAGGACGCGCCCTTTGCCCGGCTGGAGCAGTACTTCTCGCTGCAGCGCCCACCACAGATCCATTTTGACGACTTGAAACAGGTTGTGGAAACCAACATCAGCTATCAGATGTTCCCATTCCGGCACGCGTACGACTTGATTCGGCTGTCGTCAGACCAATACCTGGTACCGATTAACCTGGAGATCTCCAACAGGGACCTGACGTTTAAGGAAATCGAAAATGGCTCTACCGCCACCGCTAACATTTACGGAAAAGTGAGCGGGCTGGGCGGAAAGCTGGTACAGGAATTTGACGATACGGTCAGCGTTGACACCGCCTCTACCACTATAGAGCAGGAGAAAAAAGGCAAATCGGTTTATCAGAAGATGTTGTTGCTCAAGCCGGGATTGTACAAACTGGACCTGGTGGTGAAGGATCTCCACAGCGGAAAGATCGGAGTGATCCAAAGCCGCATCGCGGTCCCCAACGTGACAGACACATCCAAGCTGACAACTTCCACCCTGATCTTGGCGCGCACCATACGCCAAGTCAGCGCTCCTAAAGCGATGGAGCAATTTATTCTGGGGGACCTGAAAGTGATTCCCAATGTAGATCGGGAATTGCCTCCGGGAGATTCCCTGCACGTTTATCTGCAGGTTTACAATGTCGCTGTCGACCAGAAGGAGCTTAAGCCCCAGGTCGGAGTCACCTATGAGATCACCAGCGGCGACAAGGTGATCAAACAAATTAATGATGAAGACGGCGCTTCTGTGGAATTTTTCAGCGGCCAGCGTATCGTGCTGGTGAGGAGCATTCCGATCCCGGAACTAAAGGAAGGCAGTTACCGCGTCCGCGTTTCGGTAAAAGACAAGATCGGCAACAAGGAAGTGGTCTCCGAAGCGCGTTTCCAAGTCAAAAGCTAGGGAATTAGGAATTAAGAATTAAGAATGAAGAATTAAGAATTAAGAATGGCGAGCGACGAATGAGTTAGCTAGCAGCACACCTACCAATACCATTCACTCAACCTCTGCATTCTTAATTCTTCATTCTTCATTCTTAATTCTGAATAAGTAGAGCGCCGCAAAGACAGCCAGCCAGTAAAGAGTGGTAAGCGTAAGGCCTTTCAGAAACCCGACTGGAAGATAGCAAAAGCTTACTCGATGGTCTCCGGCCGGCAGCCAAATCCCCCGTAGAATTTCATTGCACTTGACAACGGGCGTCTCGACATTGTCCAGGTAGGCGTACCAGCCTGCGTCGTACTGCTCGCTGGTTATCAGGAACGCTGGGACATCGTTTCTTATCTGCAACTCAAGCCGGCGATTGTTCTCCCAGAGCAAGCGAACCGCTCCTTGTGCGGGCGTTTTCTGCCTGCTCAATCCAATCACTTCGTCGGGCAGCTTCTCGCGTTCATAAGAGTCCAAGACCACAGCGTCCGGCTGATAGTCAGCGCTGTCCAACCACTTCCCAAAAGCACGGTTTCCGAGGGTCTGGAGATTGCGCGTCAGTTGAAATCGGGGAACCACGGAGGACCTCGTTGTCACAGCCGGCGCGCTGCCAGCCGCAGCCGTGAATTGGTAGCGGACGTTGAGCAGGTCCAGGGCCCGTTCGCCTTTGGAATAGAAATCCATGTAATAGGCCGGAATCGTGGGTCCCTGGCCGCGAGTGGCTCGCACGCGATGGACGAGACTGAAATTAGGTGGAAAAACGGAATCGGGATAATCCCATCTCCCTTCTTCCTTGAGCGACCAGACAAATTGCAACAGCGGCTGCGGGCGATAAATAGCTCTCGGATAGTAGTTGGTGACTCCGTCAGCGCCCGAGCGGAGCAGAATACCGGGAGTATTAAACCCCGACAGATCAATCAGCAAGGCGATCAGGACCACCGCCACGAAGAGTCGCGGGACACCTCTCTGCACCAGGCGCCAAACCAGGATCCCAAACGCGGCCAGTATCATCAGCCAGGAATAGTAGAGCTTTGCAAAATAGCCCGCAAAAATATGGGCGGTGCTTCCTTCACCCGCGACATCGAAGAGACTCAACACCAGCAGCGCTGCCCCTACCACTCCCGCCAGCATTCCACTCCAGCGGCACAACCGGCGGAGCGCGCGCCGGTCCGGCCTGCTGATTTCCATCGCTAGTTTTTCCGCTCCGGCGCCGGCCAGCAGTGCCAGCCCAAAATGGAACGTCGCCAGCATTGATTCACTTTCGCGAGTCACGCGCAATAGCGGGAATGCACTAGCCGGCAGGCCGTGAAACACTGAGAATCTCGAAAAACAGTAGAGAAGAGCAGCCAGCGCTAAAAATGCAAAACGAGTGATTCCGGTTTGCCTGGCGCGGTAAAAACCATAGGCGCTCAGAAACAGCGGCAAAATGCCAAAGTAGATGGCTGCCCCGCCCCGGCCGTTTTCCAGCGGAAATAAAAGATAGAACAAACTGCGCGGATCTACTTTGTAGTCTGCTGCGGGAAGCTCACCAGCTTTCCCCGGGTCAGCAGCATGAAAGGCAGCCTTGGAGTATTGTTGGGCGGGGACAAGTTGCACCGACGCTGCCGCCAGCGCGCCCAGAGCCACAATCATCAGAAGGACCAGAGCGGTCTTGCGGCCGGCAGCCAAATTGGGCCGGACTATATAGAGCCCAGTCCATAGAGCCAGGCTCAAAACGATGCAGACGCCTGCCTGTACGCTGGCCAGAAATCCAACTCCGCAGAAAGCTCCGGCGAGCAGTGAGAATTTAAACTGCTGTCGTACGCTGATCTGGCCAAGAGCCTTTGAGAAAACCAAAAAGACGAAAGGCAACCAAAGCAGTCCCTGGAAGACGCCTATGTCCCACACAGCCGCTCGCGCCATGTAACCGCCAAACATAAAGGTCACACCCGCGATTACGCTGCCCACCAGCTTCAGGCCCGCATGGCGCGCGAACCGATAAGTACCCCACGCGCCCAGAATGAATGAGAGCAAGATCCAAAATTGAACCCAGTCGACAGAAATCATCCAGCGCAAGGGAGCAAGAAAGATAAACCAATTCCAGGGATAGAAGACCCCGTTGCCAGGTTCTCCCAGGAAATTCTTGCCCGCGTAAGAAAACGGATCCCACAGAGGGAAGGTGTGATTGTACTGGATTTCATACGCAGAAAACTGAAACCACGGATAAAATTGCCAGGCCCAGGATCTCGAGCAAAGCATGCTGTACTCACCCGAAAAGGTGATCTTCCAGAAGAAAAGCGCGGTGAAAAGTAGAAACACAAAAACTGGCCGGTATCGACGGAAACGCACCAGCGGAATTCTAGAGTCTTCCCCTTCTTGTCGGAAGCAAAAAGAGGAATCCTGCGCTCGAGATTCCTTCAACGAGGCCGCTTTCAGCGGTCAGTGTCCGCGAAGCGGACCCCAGCCCGCCGTAGGCGGGCGAGGCGCCGCGAAGCGGCGCCATTGGAGAGACGCCCCGTGGGGCGTCTCCTGCACGATGAAAGATTGTGCAGGAGACGGCCCACCGGCCGTCTCTCCAAATGTCCAAAGTCCAGTGTCCGCGAAGCGGACCAATAGCAGTAGCCGGAGGTGCCGAAGCGCGAAGCGCCAGATACCCCCGGTAAGCAATCCCCGATATCCCCGGACCGCGCAAGCGGTCCCATCAAGTTCAGCGGTCATCGATGCCTCAGTCCCAAAGATAACGCTCGTCATATTGCACCCGGTGTTTATTGAGAAGGAGGAAATGGGACCGCTTGCGCGGTCCGATTCCGTAGGGGAATCGCTGACCGGGGGTGCCTGGCGCTTCGCGCTCCGGCACCCCCGGCTACTGCTATTGGTCGCGGACGCCCTGGTTTGCAGCGCACTGCAGCATGAGAAAATGTAGAAACTCTGGCCTAGCCCTCCTTCGTCGCTGATAGAGGTGTCCTCCTACCTCTTCCGAAACAAATACAGGCTTGCCCCCAGCGCCAGCCAGTACAGCGTCGAAATGGCAAGCCCCATCAGAAATTTGGGAGGGACAAATCGAAAGCTGACGCGATGCGTTCCGGCGGGCACCCATACTCCCCGCAGCACACCGTTACATCTAACTACCGGAGTCTGCGATTTGTCCACATAGGCGCGCCACCCCTCGTCGTAGCGCTCGCTGGTCAAGAGAAAGGCAGGCATTCCAGTTTCTACGTTGATCTCCATGTGCCTGTTGGTTTCCCACAGCAGTTGCACATTCCCCTGAACTGACGTCTTCAGCCCGGGAAGCTGCATTGCTTCATGGGGAAGTTTTTGCCGTTCATACGCATCCAGCACCACCGCATCGGGTTCATCGGCGGTTGCCAAAATCCAATCGGTAAATGTGCGGCCGCCCAGTGTCTGTATATTTCGTGTCAATTGAAAGCGAGGAATCATCGACGAGTGCTCCCTGAGCTCCGGAACTCCGCCTTTTCCGCGCAAAAACTCGTAGCGGACGTTCAGGAGGTCCCACCAGCGCCCTCCGTTCCAATAGAAATCCATGTAGTTTTTAGGCGCGGTTGCGCTGTAGCCCAGCGTCGCGCGGACGCGGTGGATCAACTGGAAATTCATGGGAAACACATAGGTCTGGTCGTCCCACCTTCCC
>DASXTB010000146.1:0-19882 GCA_036505615.1 Acidobacteriota bacterium | reverse complement strand
TCACCTTGCGGTGATGCTCCTCCTGATTGGCAATATATCGTCGGGTGCGCTCAACTTGAGAAGGACTCACGCTAACTGCCCCATATCCTTCCTGCCACCCAAAATGAGGACAAATCTGTTCCATCCAAGTTGAGGAGTTCGATCTTAATTTCCCGATGAAATCTGAGATGGCCATGGTTGGAGGAATTTTGTTTAAAGTGTGGATATGGTTGTCCACGCCTCCCACCTGCAGAGCGATGCCACCAAGACCCCGTGCCAGTCCGCCTAAATACTGATGGATGCGCTCCCAGTGCTGGCGGGGCATTAATGGCCTTCGTCCTTTGGTTGCAAAAACGATGTGATAGAGCAGATTGGTGTGACTGTGTGACATACAAACTACACAACCGGGCTGGTGGCAAATTTGCGAAAAAATTCTGCCGCCCGCCCCAAAAGCGGGGCCGGGCTGGTTTGCGTGGAGATGATCGGCTGTCCCAGGGCTACGCAAGCTCCGCCCTGGGCTTTATTCTGCTGCCCGCCCCCAAACCGGGCCGGGCCCGATTGCGTAGCATGATCGGCCGTCCCAGGGTCCGTCCCGAGCGCTAGTCCGCTACGCAATCTTAGAGAATGTAGAAGTTCCAGGGCGCGCCTCCGCCCTGGTCCGCTTCGCGGACAGCGCCCGAGGGGCGGACTTAGCAGCTATAATTGAATATTATTATCCCAGGGCTCCGCTATGTGTTGTGTGTTAAGACATCCTTTACACTGTGTATCAGGACATCCTTTGCACTTCCAACTGAACCGAGGGAGAGTTTCTTGACAGCCATCGGAACAGAGTTCGCCATGTATACTGATGGGTGGTAAAGTACTCTTTTACTATCCTGTAATTTTTAATGAGACGCATCCTCATTCTCTCCATTCTTCTTCTGGTCCCAATCTGCGCCCTCTGGATCGGTCTGACCGCACAAGGCCAGAATCCGCCCGCGATCAGCCTCAAACCTCATTTCCGAACTCGTCCCGGGTTTTCAGTGGAAGAGGTTTATTCTCCGGAGAAGAGCGGCTCGGTAGTTGCTATGACTTTCGACAGCCAGGGACGGTTGGTCATCTCTCGCGAAAAAGGGCCGGTGGTGACTCTGCTGGATCTCAACGGCGACGGCCTGCCCGATAGCGAGCAGATATTCACCGATAAGGTCACCAACTGCCAGGGGCTCTGCTTTGACGGCAACGATCTGTTCGCTGTTGGTGACGGACCGCGCGGGCCGGGGCTGTATCGGGTGACCGACGAAGACGGAGACGGCAAGGGCGATACCGTGTCCACCCTCGAGCTTTTCACCAAAGAGATGGGCGAGCACGGGCCGCACGCTGTCTTGTTCGGACCGGACGGCCTGCTCCACGTAGTCCTCGGCAACCACACCGGATTGGTATCAACACCGGATTTCTTTTCGCCCTACAAGGATTACGCTGAAGGACAACTGCTGCCGATCTTCACCGACCCGCGCGGTCACGCAGTGAACGTCCGCGCTCCAGGTGGGACGATCGTGCGCCTTGTTCTGGAGACGCCCCGTCCGGACGCCTCTATTTCTGAATCCTATCGATGGCAGGTTTTCACCGGTGGATTCCGCAATACGTATGACGCTGCTTTCAACCTGATGGGGGAACTCTTTACTTTCGACTCCGACATGGAGTGGGACATC
Source organism: Acidobacteriota bacterium (assembly GCA_036505615.1). Classification (GTDB taxonomy): domain Bacteria; phylum Acidobacteriota; class UBA6911; order JACQSX01; family JACQSX01; genus DASXTB01. Next base: position 18,215 of record DASXTB010000146.1, on the reverse strand, counting down.
AACCTCCCCTGGTACCGCCCCGTGCGCACGCATCATCTCATCCCAGGAGGCGATCAAGGCTGGCGCACTGGCTCGGGAGTTTGGCCTGCTTACTACGTGGATAGCCTGCCGTCCATGACCGACATTGGACGGGGATCCCCCACAGGCGTGACGTTTTACCAGCACACGGTTTACCCCAAGGAGTATTACGATTCGTTCATTCTGGGCGATTGGTCTCGCGGACGCATTTTGGTTTCCTTCCTCAAAAAATCGGGAGCGACCTACGAAGAAAAAACCGAAGAATTCGTGCTGGGCGAACCTCTAAACGTCACCGATCTCGAAGTGGGACCGGACGGGTTTTTGTATTTCTCCAAAGGCGGCCGATTTACCGAAGGCGGAATCTATCGTGTAGCGTATGGAACGGAATCCAGCGATTCCAGCGCGCGCCGTGAAGGTAAGGGACCCGACAAGTCACGGAGCCGCGGCAAGAAAGAGAAACGACGATCGACTGCAACCGCCGCGCCAGCCCAACCCGAAACCCGGAACCCGAAACCCGAAACCGTAAATCGGACACGCGACGTACTGGCAATTCCGCAGGCCGCAATGGGCAATCCGCAATCCTTAATCGATCTGGCGCTTACGCAACCTCAGCCTCGTTCGTCCTGGGCGCGGGCAAGGCTGCGAAAAATTCGCGAGCTGGCGGGAACCGAGTGGCCAAAACGCTTGCTCGAAACAGCAAAAGACACTGCTGTTTTGCCCGAGCGCCGCGTGCGCGCGCTGGAGTTGATTGAAGTTTACGGCGCTGAAGCCAAGACGGCGGAGACAGCTTCTCAATCTATTCCCGATGAAGCGCCGCTGACTTCTCTCGGCAATGATCCCCAGTGGGAAGTGCGTGCCGCATCCACCTATTACCTCGGTTTGCATCCCACGGAATCGGCGCGGCGCGAGTTGGCGCGGCGCCTGCACGACAGCGATCCATTTGTACCCCGGCGGGCCTGTGAAGCCCTGATCCGAACGGAAATTCATCCTGCAATGAGCATTCCATTTTCACCCGTGCGCGATATTTTCCCGCTGCTGGAAAGTCCCGATCGTTACCTGCGCTACGCCGCGCGGCAGGTGCTGAGGCGCGTGAATCGAAATATGTGGAGAGACGAAGCGCTGAAACTGGATAAGTACCCGGCAGTCACAGAAGGACTCCTGGCCTTGGTGCAGACCGTGCAGGGGACCAATGATGTCCAGTACCTGCTTGCGCGCGAGTTGGAGCTGCTGAACGCAAAACCGCGCGACGAAGACCTCCTCGGCCTGCTGCGAGTGATTCACCTGACGATGATTGGCGACGAGGGAGTCGATTACTCCAAAATCTACGATTCCATGGGCGAGCTGCTGCTGGGCCGCTTCCCTTCAAAGGAATCGGCGTCTCGCACCCCTGGCGCGACACTTTCTACAGTGCAAGCACTGAACCGCGAGATTGCGCGAACGCTGGCGCGCCTTGAGACTCCGGGAGCCATTGACAAAATACTGCAAGAGCTTTCTAACCCTAAGCTGGATCGGGAGCAGCAAATTCTCTACGCCCATTTCCTGCGCGCCATCCAGCATGGCTGGGAGCCCAAACAAAGAGGCGCGTTCGTCCAGTGGTTTGAAAAGACCCAGGAAGAGCATTGGAAGGGGGGCGCGAGTTTTCTCGGATATATTGAAGACATCTGGAATGACTTTTTGAAGGTCGTGCCGCCGCCCGAAAAGCAGGCCGCCATGGGCCGCGTCCCTTCGCTCAGTCCAGAGATTTCGAAGCCTGAAGAAAAACCAAAACGGGCTTTTCGCCGCCTGCAAGAAAATCAGATCCTTTCGGACCAGGAACTCTCCGAGTTTTTGTTGTGGGATCCGATGAGTTACACCGGCGATATTGCGGCGGGCAAACTCGCTTATGAGAAGGCCTACTGCGCCAACTGTCACAGGTTAGGCGACATGGGTAAGGACGCGGGTCCTGACCTTACCGACGTGGGAAAACGCTTCACTAGAAAAGACATAGTGGAAGCGATCATTTATCCGTCCAAGACCATTTCCGACCAGTATGTCGCCGTTGAAGTTGTCACCAAAGACGACCAATCCACCATTGGCATTATCAAGCGGGAAGACTCGAAGTCAGTCACTATGATAACCGCGGATGGAAGCGAGGTGACTATTCCCAAATCGACCATCCGGTCACGCTCCATTTCGAAGATTTCACTCATGCCTGAAGGTCTGCTGGACAATTTGAACCAGCAGGAAACGACTGACCTGTTCGCGTTCCTGGAACAGAGGACCAAGCGCACAGAGAAGATGAAGACGCAGCGCGAAGAGCAGAAGCAGAAGCGCCAACAGCAGAAGAAGGCGGAGAAAATTGGTTGAAGGGGATGGAGAGAAGGGGACGCGGGCGACGCGGGACAAGGAGACGGGGACACGGAGACAAGGAGACGCGGGGACAAGGGGACAGGGCGACACGGGGACAAGGGGACACGGAGACACGGAGACACGGAGATAGGGAGAGCCGGCGGCGGAAGGAGTTTGCGAACACGGAAGCCAAGAGGATCGGCATGAGCAGTCATAGGCAAGGATCTACCTTCCAAACCAAGACATTTCTTGCCTCCCCGTGTCTCCCTGTCCCCGTGTCCCCGCGTCCCCGTGTCCCCGCGTCGCCGTGTCCCCCCGTCCCGGTGTCCCCGCGTCCCCGTGTCCCTCTGTCTCCTTGTCCCCGTGTCCCCGCGTCGCCGTGTCTGCTTGTCACTTTAATTCTATACATCGCCCTCTCCAGTGTCCTTGCCCAAACCGCCACTGCAACGCTCTTTGTCAATGTCCAGGATTCGTCGGGCGCCATCCTTCCCGGAGTAACCATCGAGTTGGTAAACGAGGCTACCGGAATCCACCGCACGGGCAGCACCAGCCCATACGGCACGCTGGTTGTGCCGCTCTTGCCCGCCGGCCGTTACACGCTGACTGCGTCTCTTTCCGGCTTCAGGAAAGAGACCGTGCAAGACATGCGGCTGGAGGTGGGTGTTAAAGCCACACTCGATCTGCTGTTGATTCCCGGCGCGCCGGAAGAGCAGGTCACAGTCAGTGCGGACATTGAAAACCTGCGGGCGGACAACAGCACCATCGGAGAGGTTTTCGATAACCGCACGCTGATTACCATGCCTTTGAACGGCCGCGAGTTCCTGCAGCTTACACTCTTAGCGCCTGGAGTTGCTCCGCCCGCCTCCGGCTCGCGACTGTCTACGCAGGGCAACAGCGGCATCAACGTCGGCGGCGCGCGCGAGGCCTCAAATAACTTCCTGCTCGATGGGGTCGATAACAACGATCTATTTCTGAATCGTTTCGTGCTCAGTCCCAGTGTCGACGCCATTCAGGAGTTTACGGTTCTGGAAAATAACTACGACGCCGAGTACGGCCGCAACGCCGGGGCTCAGATCAATGTCGCGCTTAAATCCGGCGGAAAAAAATTGCACGGCTCTGCATACGAGTTCGTTCGTCATTCGGGGCTGGACGCTCATAACTTCTTCGACCCTCATGATCGGGACGTTCCCTTTCTGCGGCAGAGCCAGTTTGGGGGGACTGTGGGCGGGCCTTTGGGTGCTTCCGACAACTTCTACTTCATCGGCTTTGAAGGAACGCGCGCCCGCCGGGCGGAGACCCGCACCACTAGTGTCCCAACCGTCGCTCAAAAGGAAGGGGATTTTGCGGCAAGCAGCGTTGTTGTGCGTGACCCGCTCACCGGCCAAGCGTTCGAGCAGAATCGCATACCTGTCGGGCGGATCGATCCGGTGGGGGCGGCCGTGGCACGGCTTTATCCAGGCGCCAATCGACTCGTCGCCGGCCAGAATTTCGTCTCCTCTCCCATCGGCACGGTGAGCGCGACGCAACTGACCCTAAAACTGGACCATCGCCTTTCGGGGGAGAATCCGATCTTTGTTCACTATGGCATTGTGGATGACTTCCGCCTGTTTCCTTTCGGCGCCAAGGGCCCCAATCTCCCGGGATACGGGAATACCGTGCTCGATCGGGGACAGAATTTTGCCCTGGGCGCGACACAGTCGATCTCGCATGGTGCGCTCAATGACTTTCGTTTCGGTTTCAGCCGTCTTCGCCGCGAGAACTTCCATCAAAATACGGGCAAAGACGCATTCACTTTATTGGGGATTCAGTTCCCTGGCCTGAGTAAGCCGTCGCCGCTCAGCAGTCAGCCTATCACCCAGACAGACTTGGGTTTTCCTTCGGTTGTCCTGGCCGGTTATGAAACGCTGGGGGATGATCCCAACCTCCCGGTTGTGCGGCGCACCGGAACATTTCACATTTCCGACAGCGTCAGCGTGCAGAAGGGTCGACACTACCTGAAAGGCGGAGGCGAAGTCCGCTACTATCTTTCCAATGGATATAATCATCTGTTTTCGCGGGGACAAATCACTTTTCAAGGCGCTTTCACTGGGGATGCCCTGGCCGACCTTCTCCTGGGGCTTCCGTCGGTCACTATCCTTGCGATCAACGACAATCCGCAGGCATTGCGGACGCACGCATACGATCTTTTCCTGCAAGACGACTGGAAGTTTCGTCAATCGCTGACGTTAAACCTGGGACTGCGCTACGAATACAACTCCCCGCCGCTGGACGCGCATGATCGGATGGCCGTTTTTGATCTGGCCCGCCGCCAGATCGTGCCCGTCGCAACAGGCGGGGTCCCGCGCTCCGGCCTGAACGGTGATTTCAATAATTTCGCCCCGCGCCTGGGGTTGGCCTGGGACCCGACGGGCCGGGGGGCACTGGTGCTGAGAGCCGGTTACGGGATTTTTTATGACAGTGGAACGTTGATCGAGAATTCAGCGCTATACTTCAATCCGCCCTACTTTCAACTGAGCCTCTTTTTTCCCGGCAAAACGCCGTTGCGCCTGGCTGCGCCCTTCCCCACCGACCGAGCCTTTGCGCCCTTGCCGTCGCCGATTACTCTGGACCCGAATTTTCGCACCGCCTACGCGCAGCAGTGGAGCCTGGGGCTGGAAGGAAAGATCGCAAGAGGGATCAACTTGAGCGCACGCTACGTTGGATCGAAAGGAACCAAGCTGGTGATGAAGCGGAATCTGAATCAGCCCGGGCCCGGCACCGGCCCTATCGATCCCCGGCGGCCCATCTCCGGTTTTGGCAATATACTGCTGATTGAATCCGGCGCCGGCTCCAGCTACCACTCTCTTCAACTGCGCGCAGAGAAAAAGTACCGGGGCGGATTTTCTTTTCTGGGAGCCTACACATTTTCAAAGTCCATCGACAACACTTCCGCTTTCTTGGAGAGCACAGGCGATGACAACACGCCCCAGAACAGCGCGAACGTCGCCGCCGAGAAAGCTCTATCCAACTTCGATCTTCGCCAACGCACGTCTTTGGCGTTCACATACGATATTCCATCGGTCACGGTAGAGGCGGCCCGGCGAGTTGTCTCTACACTTTTCAACCACTGGCAACTGAGCGGCATCCTTTCGGCCCAGTCGGGCCGGCCTTTTACGCCGCGCCTGAATTTCGACAACAGCAATACGGGCAATGTCGGCGGGTTTTTTGGACACGACCGCCCGAATGTGTCTGGCGATCCGAACAGTCTTGATCATCGGACACCCGAGAAGTTTTTCAACACTGTCGCTCTGGCACTTCCGCCAAAATTTACATTTGGGAATGCCGGCCGGAATATCGTGATCGGTCCTAATTTTGCAAGCCTGGATCTGGCTCTTTCCAGAAGCTTCCTGAGCGGCAGGGAACGGCGCCTGGAGGTGCGGGCTGAGGCTTACAATGTCCTTAACCGCCCCAATTTTCAGTTGCCCGAGAGCTTCATCGACCGCCCCACCTTCGGCCGCATTCTTGCGGCCTATCCCGCGCGTCAAATTCAGCTGGCGCTGCGTCTTTCGTTTTGAAATCGTTTTTCACCACCAAGGACACAACGGACACGACGCAAGTCGCGACCCTGCCTTCGATTTTTGGCATATAATCAGGTCTCGCTTGAAACAATGAGGTCACAACTATGTCGCCTATAAATAGGAGAAGCTTCATCAGGAGTTCGGTTGCCGCCGGCATGGCCTTCTCAGCCGTTCCCATCTTCGGCGCCAATAACGATAAGTACCGAACGGCGCTGCTAGGCTCCGGCTGGTGGGGGATGAACATACTGCACGAGGCCATGGCTTCGGGCGAATGCAAGGTCGTCGCCATGTGCGACGTCGACCAGAATCAATTGGATCCCGCCGCCGCCAACGTGGAAAAACTTTCCGGAGACCAGCCGAAGGCATACAAAGATTTTCGAGAACTGCTGGCAAAGGAAAAACCGGAGATCGTCATCGTCGCCACCCCTGACCACTGGCATCCGCTGGCAACCATCGCCGCTGTCAAATCGGGCGCCCATGTGTACGTCGAGAAGCCCATTAGTCACACCGTCCGCGAAGGGCGCGCCATGGTGAAGGCGGCCCGGGACAACGACCGCGTGGTTCAAGTAGGGCTGCACCGGCGCGTTTCGCCTCACAATAAGTCCGGCATGGAATTTCTAAAATCCGGCAAGGCGGGCAAGATCGGTATGGTGCGCGCTTTTGTCCACTACCCCGGTGGTCCAGGCCAACCGACGCCGGATTCAGATCCTCCGCCGGGACTGGACTGGGACATGTGGTGTGGTCCGGCGCCTCTCCGGCATTTTAACAAGGCGATCCATCCCAAAGGCTTTCGCCAATTTTTAGATTACGCCAACGGCACGCTGGGAGACTGGGGAGTTCACTGGATGGACCAGATTCTGTGGTGGACAGAGGAGAAGTTCCCGAAAAGGGTCAATTCCATAGGCGGACGTCATATCAAGAAGGACAGCACGGATGCCCCCGACACACAGGTGGCCACTTTTGAATTTGAATCCTTCACCGCTGTGTGGGAGCACCGCCAGTACGCCGGAAACGAGGCAGAAAAGACCAACATCGGCTGTTATTTTTATGGCACGGAAGGAACCTTTCACATGGGCTGGTTGGATGGCTGGACGTTTTACCCCAGCGACAAAAAGAAGCCAATCATTCATGAAGATCCAAAACTGAACAAACCGGACGATCAGAACATCCGTGAGTTGTTTGCCGATTTCTTGCGGAGCATCAAAGAACACAGGCGCCCGGTGCGCGACATCGAAATCGCACACCGCTCTACCAACATGAGCCTTCTTGGCATGTTGTCGCTGAAACTGGGACGAAGCATTCAGTGGGACGGCGACAAGGAAATGATTCTCGGAGATCCGGAAGCCAACAAGCTGCTAAGCCGGCCTTATCGGAAGCCGTGGGAGTATCCGAAAATCTAGTTGGCAGGAAGCAGGAAGCAGCAGGCAGGAAGCAGGAGGCAGGAGGCAGGAAGCAGGAGGCAGGAGGCAGGAGGCGGGAAGCAGGAGGCAGGAAGCGGTAAGGAATAGCTGAAGCTCTGCAGAAACCAGCGGCAGATTTAGTGGGGAATCTTCGTAGAATTCAGTGCTTCCTGGCCTCCTGCCGTCTGCCTCCTGCTGACTGCCGTCTGCCTCCTGCCGTCTGCTCACCCCTTAAAGACCGGATCGCGCAGCTCCTTCATCTTTGCCAGGATCTTGGTTTCAAGCTTCTTCTTCATCTGCTGCGATGCAGCATCATTAATCAGATTTCGCGTTTCGCCCGGATCGGCTGACAAATTACACAATTCGTCCTTGCCTTGATTCTTGAAGTCGCGGATCAGCTTCCACTGGGGCGTACGGTACATGCGCAGGTGGGCCTCAGTGTAATGATGTTGGCTGTACTCGCCATAGAAGTCGTTATTCCAGGGAAGACTTTTGCGTTCGAGAAGCGGCAGAAAATTCCGCCCGCGCGTCGTAATGCCAGCCGGCATTTTCACGCCCGTCATGGCCAGGATAGTCGGATACCAATCAAGATTGGTGGGTCCAGGTTGGGCGTGTGGGCGTCGCGTTTGCCAGCGCAACCTAATGCCCAAGCTGCCTGGTCGTCGGTTTGAATGAAAATGATGTTGGGGTGCCGCGGCCTTGCACCAAAGGGCGTTGAAGCGATACCTCCTAGAAGCATTGCCGCGCTTGAAACTAAAATGAGCAACGTGTTTTTCATTTCAGATGGCTCGGCTCGGTTAAAAAAAATGAGTGCTCTTAGTCCATGCCGGGTCTTCCAAACGCGGCAGCCGTGGTTGCAGGTTCGACGATCAACGAAGTTAGAAATATGCCGATGGCCAGAGCTGTCAGCAATCCTGACCATGCCACGTGGCCGGATGCCACGGCAGCAGCTCCCGTCAAGAGCAAAGCAGCTAAACACCAGTCCACCCAACGCACCAAACGCGCCAGCCTTTGCAGCTGCCCCCGCAGCTCACCGGAGTTAACCACAGACGTAAACCACAGATGCAGGCGCAGGATCGACGCGACCGCGGAGCAAACCAGCACTGCAAAAAAAATCGTCGCGCCTGATGACGGAGGAATCCATTCCTTGATTCTCCAGACAGGAAACAACAGGACGCAGTAAACAATTGTGACACTCAGTTGATGGAACTGCCACCACCAGCGAGGACTGAGGGCGTCACCAACGGGCGAAACTCCCACTAAAGTCCGGCCTGCGCCTGACCTCCTGTTTTCGCTGGAGCCCTCGCGCCGGCGCAGCCGATCAATTTCCGCCACCAATTCCGGCGTCGACTGATACCTCTGCTCCGGATTCTTAGAGAGACATTTCCTTACGATCGCGTCCAGCTCCGGTGGAGTCAGTGGATTGATCTGCGACGGCGCTACAGGTTGCAAAGTCAAAATCCGCACGGTCGTTGAGGCGGGCGTCGCGCCTTCAAAAGGATGGACTCCGGACGCTAATTCATAAAGCAGAATGCCAAAGGAAAAAACATCACTTCGAAAGTCCACTTCACGGCCCTCAATCTGCTCCGGTGACATGTAGGCTACCGTTCCCACAATCGTCCCTTCGGCAGTAATGCGGGTGGCCGGAGGTTCTGAATCCCAAAGCCCGCTTTGGAAACGGGCAAGACCGAAATCGAGAACTTTGATTCCTCCATCGGCACAGCAAATGATGTTCTCCGGCTTCAGATCCCGATGAACGATTCCCAAGCCGTGAGCTGCTGCCAAGGCCCCGCCAATGTCGGCGGCGATCTGAAGCACGCGATCGAGACCGAGCGGGCCCTTATCCATCAAGACTTGCAGCGTCTCGCCTTTGACATATTCGTAAACGATGAAAAGATCGTCACCGGCCTGTTCCAGCCCATAGACGGTGGCAATCCCGGGATGAGACAGTCCGGCAGCGGCTCGCGCTTCCTGCTTCAACCGTAGCCGCAGGTTTTCGTTGCGGGTCGCTTCGGGGTTCAGGAGTTTCAGGGCGACGTTCCTTCCCAACACGGTATCTTCGGCGCGGTAAACGATACCGGTTCCGCCTTGTCCCAGCTTGTCGAGCACACGGTAATGAGAGATCTTCTGCCCTATCATGGGATAGGTTGTCCTGATTACGGATCGCGGGTTTCGGATCTGCAGATTATATCAATTCGATTGATCCCTTCCTGACCGGTTTTCGCTTATCATGGGCAAAAACATGCCCGACCAGCCGAGCAATGATCTAGAGGCTTTGCATTTTGTGCGGGAGACCTTGGAGTTTCTCGACCACGAAGCTCCCTCTGTTCAGACCTTTTTGGACTCCCTGACCAAGAGACTCAAAGCGGACCGGGGAATCCTCATTTCCTGCTCCGAGCAAAGCAGCCAGGTCTGCGTGATGGCTGCTTCCAACCTGAGCGAGCCCAACCTGACACTGGAGGAATTCCAAATCAGCCGCACTGTGTTTCGCCAAATACTGCGATTCCGGCAGAGCGTGCTGATCCGCAATCCGCTGGAGGATCCTGCTTACGCCGCGCAGAGCAGTATACTTCAACCCAGCGTCCGGTCCATATTGGCTGTGCCCATATTGGGACATAAGGAAGTAATTGGAATTCTGTATTTTGACACGCTGCGGCTGCACGCCGGCTTGTCGGATTCCGATCTAGCCGGCCTGGAAGAAATACGCCCGCTGATAAAGTCGCTGTTTTTCTCCCGGTCTTTCGAGCAGCCCGGAGCCGCGAAAAAAGGCGAGGTCTTCCTGGATCACAGAAAGGCCCTTCATGGTCTGATCGGCAGCGATCCCTCGTTCGTTTCGGCGATGGATCTTCTAAAGAAGGTGGCGCCGACGCCTGCGGCTGTTCTACTGACTGGTGAAAGCGGCACGGGGAAGGAACTCTTTGCCAAGGCGGTCCACGTCTTGAGTCCCCGAAAAGATGCGCCCTTTGTCCCCATTAACTGCGCGGCAATACCGGAGACACTCCTGGAAAGCGAACTTTTCGGACACGAGAAAGGAGCTTTCACGGGCGCGGACCGCTCCAAGACGGGCAAACTCGAGCGCGCCCACCATGGGACACTTTTTTTGGATGAAATCGGTGAGTTGAAGCTGGAACTGCAGGCGAAGCTGTTGCGCTTTTTGCAGTCGCAGGAGATTGAACGCGTCGGCGGGGGCGCGCCCATCCGCCTGGATGTGCGCATCATCGCGGCGACCAATCAGGATTTGCTCCACAGTGTCGAACAGGGGAGCTTCCGTCAAGATCTTTACTTCAGGCTGAACGTCTTTCCCATTGTTTTGCCTCCTCTGAGAAAAAGGAAGACTGACATTCGACTGCTGGCAGACCACTTTTTTCATAAGTACGCCGAACTGCTCCATCTCAGCCGTCTCGATGTTGCACCCGATATCTACCAGGCGTTGGAGGAGCATGATTATCCGGGAAATATTCGCGAGCTGGAGAACATCATCTATCGCAGCCTGGTCTTGTCAGCATCGGGAAGAGTGGCTCTTGATTGCCTGCCGGACGAATTAAAGGCCACTCGGGTAAGAGACCTGCAGAAGAATCCTTACTGGCATCTGGTGAAAACGGTCCCCGAAAGTTATCAAGAACTGGATCGGCGCAGGGAAGAGATGAAGCAAGTTTGCCGCAAGGAGATTGCCGCCCTGGCGCAGCGCTTTGCCGAAGCTGCCGTGGAAGCGGCCGGCGGCAATATTTCGAAAGCGGCACAAAACGTCGGGATCGATCGAGGCCAGTTTCATCGGCTGCTGAAAGGCGAGCTTTAAAAGGGAGGGATATCTCTATCTGGTTTTTTAACCACATTTCCTCGGCCCCGCACATCTTCCAAAACCCGAAGGGTTTCACCGACGGCCTCTTACATCCTTGGCTGCCGGTTCACCGTTCATGTAGCCGTGATCGGCTTTTGTTTCGGTTGTGGCCCTGCCACCGTAGGGACGTGATCGTGAACGTGATCGGTCTTTTTTTGGTTGCGGCTCTGTGGTGCTGTGTCTGAAAGCGTCTAAGCTGTCGGGCCGTGACCTGACAGGTCGCAGCCAGAACCTTTCTTATTGACCACTTACTGATTTCGTTCGCCCTCTGAAGATATTTCCGCTTATCGATGCGACCGAACCAGTCACATCCAGAACTTCAACCATTCGTGGGTATCTCGAACAGAAGTCTAAAGCTAACTCAGGTTGCTCCTCTGACCCAGTCTGGCATTCCTCATGCTCAACACACGTGGCCCGGCGCTGGCGCGCCGCACACAAAGGAGGAAACATGAGAAAAGTACTCTCTACTATCTGGCTTCTGTTCATCGTTCCCAGCGTGGCTCTCGCCCAAGACAAGACCGAGAGTCGCGGTCAAGGGTATGTTTTTGCCGCTCCAGGCGGGACGGCGCCGAGCGGCACGGCGACACTACATTTTGGAGGCGGCGGCGAGGGATTCATCTACAAGGGTCTGGCGGCCGGCGGCGAGCTCGGTTACCTGGCCGCAGCACGCGACCTGGGAACGCTGGGCGTGGGGGTCCTTTCGGCAAACGGATCCTACCACTTCCAGCCAAAGCAAAAGCTGGATCCCTTCGTAACTGCCGGTTACAGTCTCTTCTTTAGAGAGGGCACAGCGAATTTCTTCAACTTCGGAGGTGGAGCCAACTACTGGATGCGTGACGGGATGGCGCTCCGGCTGGAGTTCCGTGATCACGTCAACACCGGGTACGGGACAATTCACCACCTCGGTTTTCGCGTGGGATTGACGTTTCGATAGGCCGTAAAAAAACAGAATCGCGCCCGTAAGGGCGCCCGGGGAGAATTCTTGCTAATCTCCAGGCGCCTAAAAATACTTCCAGCCGGCACTAGCTTAGAAAAATTTCGGCGAAATCTTGTTAGATTTTCCGCGCGCGCCCTCACGGGCGCGGTTCTGATTTGGGAAACATGCCCCTTACGGATGGGGCTATTCAATAGGAGGCTCTTCGAGCTAGAAAACTGCCGTGACTCTCTCCTTTTTGGTTCCAGCTTGTGCGCGCCGCATCTCGGTGGTTTAATTTTTCCTTGCAGGCATCGGATTGCCGCGATGTTTTCTACTTTAAATCTAGGTAATGATTTGGAAGGAGCTTTCATGAAATCCGTAACTGAGAAAACCAGCGAGAAGATTCCCGCTACTCAGCTTTACATCGACGGCCATTGGGTCGAGGGGAGTGGCCGAGAAACTCGAGAAATAAAAAATCCGGCTGACGGTTCCACCATTGCAGAGGTCGCTTACGGCTCCCGAGAAGACGCGCGCAAGGCGCTCGATGCTGCGGGCCGCACTTTCCCTGCCTGGTCACGGTTGACCGGCCTGGAGAGGAGCAATTTATTGAGGAAAGCGGCCGCGCTCATGAGGCAGCGGCAGGCCGAAATCGCGCGCTTGATGACGCTGGAGAACGGAAAACCCCTCAGCCAGTCCCTCATCGAGGTGGAAGGAAGCGCCCAGCACTTTGACTGGTACGCGGAAGAGGCGCGGCGGACGTATGGCCGCCTGATTCCACACCAGACTCCCGGCAAGAGACACTTGACGCTCCAGCAGCCGGTAGGTGTGGCCGCAGTGATCACCCCATGGAATTTTCCTTTGATGCTTCTTGCCCGCAAAGCGGCCCCGGCGCTGGCGGCAGGCTGCACAGTGGTTGCCAAGCCCGCGGGGCAGACACCTCTGGTGGCGCTGGCCATGGCAAGATGCTGCGAAGACGCAGGCTTTCCTCCCGGTGTGATCAACGTCGTGATCGGGCCGGCCGAGGAGATGGGAAAAGAGTTTCTGGAGAATCCGATCTGCCGGAAAATTTCCTTTACCGGCTCCACGGAAGTGGGTGCCATTTTGATGCGCGGGGCCGCCGGACAAATCAAGAATCTATCGCTGGAACTGGGCGGCCATTGTCCGGTACTGGTATTCGATGACGCCGACCTGAAAACTGCCGTGCAAAAATCCGCCGGTTCCAAGTACCGCAACACGGGCCAGTCCTGCATCGCAGCCAATCGCATATTTGTTCAGGAAGGAATATACGAAGCGTTCCTGGAAGCATTCGTCCGGCATTCGCAAGGCCTCAAAGTCGCCCCCGGTTTGGAAGAAGGGGCGAACATCGGTCCTTTAATCGATAAGCCGACCTTTGAGAAAGTAATGCAGCAGATCGACAACGCCACGTCTCGGGGCGCCCGGCTGGAGTGCGGTGGGCAACGGCTGAGGGGAGAAAAATTCGACCGCGGTTATTTTGTCGCGCCCACCGTTCTAACCAACGTCAGCGATGACATGCTTTGCATGTGCGAGGAGACATTTGGACCGATGATACCGGTGGTGCCCTTCTCGGATGAGCTGCAGGCGATTGGGCGCGCCAACAATACCAAGTATGGACTGGCAGCCTACGTCCACACTCGTGATATCGGCCGTGCATTCCGAGTCGCCGAAGCTGTGGAGGCGGGAACGGTAGCCGTCAATGATGACGTTCCATCGACCACAATCGCTCCCTTCGGCGGCGTCAAGCAAAGCGGTTTGGGACGCGAGTGCGGCGTCGAAGGGATCGAGGCTTTCCTGGAAACCAAGCACGTCTCGATCTGTTTGCCGGATTAGGCCATCAGCCTGCAGCAGCTCGGATTAATTCACAAACACTCACCGCAGAGGCGCAGCGCGGCAGAGCCGCAACCAAATATTGCAGCAACGGCCGCAAGCCGCAGACGGAGACGCCGAAGGCGTCATAGAGCATAGCCGGGGGCAGAGCGCGCGTTTTGTGCGGCGCCCCCGGTCTGCGACACCCATCCAGGGGATGCACCCTGAAGGGGCGCGACACAAATCGCGGATGTATTTTTTTGGGGGAAGACCGGCTCGGGTCAATCATCGGGAAATTTTGTTGCACCCCTACAGGGTGCGGAGGTCGATATTGGGGGAAGTCGACCGGGGGCGTCGCGCAAAAAACGCGCTCTGCCCCCGGGTTCGTGAAGGTGAACGTGGTCGGCTGTTCAACGCCGAATTTTGTCGAAAGCTTTACTTCAATACCGGAACCGGCCAATCATTGGACTGTGTCCGCGCGCTGTCGAGAATCTGCTCGATGCTGGCCAGCAGCTCAGGATGGCGGTCGGCAACGTCGTTGCGCTCGCCCAGGTCGGTCTTCAGATCGTAGACTTGCAGCGGCATTCCCGGTGCCGGCCGCACCGCTTTCCAGTCGCCCATGCGAACGGCCTGCGAAAATCCATGCTCGTGGAATTCCCAGTAAAGGTATTGATGACTTTTCTGTGACTGCCCCAGCAATACGGGCATCATCGAAATTCCATCGATGCCTGCGGGAATTTTTGCCCCGGCCAGCTCGGCGGCAGTGGGAAGGAAATCCCAGAATGCCCAAACCTGGCTGCTCGTACCCGCCTTGACCTTGCCCGGCCAGCGAACGATCATCGGCACACGAATGCCGCCCTCATAGAGATCGCGCTTGATGCCGCGCAGCGAGCCGCTGCTGTGGAAGAATCCGGGATCGTGCCCGCCTTCTTTATGGGGGCCGTTATCGCTGCTGAAAAAGACCACAGTTTCGCTTTCGATCCTCAACTCCTTGAGCAGCGCCAGAAGCTTTCCGATGTCGCCGTCCATGCGTGTCACCATGGCGGCAAAGTTCTTCTCTTTCTGGGGCCAGCTCTCGCCTGAATAGGGCGCGTCGCTCGGCACTTCCATCCCGTTGCCGGTCTTTGCGCCCAGTTCGTTGTTGGCGTGCGGAATGGTATAGGCAAGATAAAGGAAGAAAGGCCGGTCCTTTTTTCTGCGCACAAAGTCAAGCGCCTCACGCGTAAAAAGGTCGTCCGAGTATTCCCCAGTTTTCAGGAAATATTTTTCTTCGTCCTTCCACAGATATTCCGGGTAGTAGTTGTGGGCATGCGTCTGATTAAGGTAACCAAAGAATTCATCGAAACCCTTCTTGTTGGGCGTTCCGGTCGTGCCGGGCTCGCCCAAGCCCCACTTACCGATAAGAGAAGTGGCGTATCCGGCCTGTTTCAGAATCTCAGCTACCGTCCTGTCCTGGGGCAGAAGCGGAACTAACCCGTTCCCCCGCACGCGCCCATGCCCGGTATGAAAGCCCGTCATCAGGGCGCAGCGTGAAGGCGCACAGACGGTGCTGCCTGCGTAACATTGTGAAAAGCGCATCCCTTGCTTGGCCAACTGATCGATGTTGGGAGTCTTGATCACTCTCTGGCCGAAACAGCCCAGGTCGCCGTAGCCGAGGTCGTCGGCGAGAATGAAGATGATGTTAGGCTTGCGCGCCGTGGCTGTTTTCAAATACGGAAAAGCAGCGGCAAGTAGAAAGAAAGCAGCCAGGGTCGCGGAGATGGCTGCCATTTTGGACCGGCTCATGTCTTTAGGTCTCCTGTTATCAGTGCCCAGTGCGCAGTTGCCAGTTGCTAGTTGCCAGTTGCCAGTTCTTAGAGCCGGATCAGCAACAAGGAACTAGCAAGTAGAAGCTGGGAACTGGTAACTAGCAACTGGCAACTGCGCACTGGGCACTGGTAACTATCTCACACACCGAAATCCCAAATTATTCAATCCGGAATCGACGGGGCTCTTCTGCCGCGCGGCCACTCGATATCCGGTGCAGTAGTTGGCGCTGCACAGCCAAGAGCCTCCCCGAATCACTTTTTCCGATCCGCTGGCCGGTCCTCGCGGGTCCAAGGCGCCAGATGATTTTTCAAAGTAATCCTCAGAGAACCAATCCGCGGTCCATTCCCAGACATTGCCGGCTACATCGTACAGGCCGTATCCGTTTGGCGGGAAACTTCCCACTGGCGCCGTGGACAGGTACCCATCACTGCCTTCGTCTTTCTCCGGGAAAAACCCTTGCCAGGTATTGGCCATGAAGCGACCCTTGGGAGTGAATTCATTCCCCCAAGCAAACTCCGCTTTTTCCAATCCGCCGCGTGCCGCCCATTCCCACTCGGCCTCAGTGGGCAGGCGCTTGCCGGCCCATTGAGCATAGGCCTGAGCATCATTCCACGAGACATGGACCACAGGATAGTTCCATCTGTTGTCCAGAGAAGAGCCAGGGCCTTCGGGGTGTCGCCACTGGGCGCCCTGCACGGGCGACCACTTTTTCTTCTCTGGCAGGAAGACTCCCGACCAGCCGTACTTCTCCGCCTCAGAAATATAGTGGGTCGCCTCCACGAATTGCTGGAATTCTTTGTTAGTTACTTCGTAGCGATCTATCCAGAAAGAATGCACCGTCACCCGGTGAGGGGGGCCTTCGAAGGGCAGCCCGTGCTCGGTCCCCATGAGAAAGGTTCCCGACTTTATCAGGACCATATCCGGCGGAGGGAGTTCTCCTCTCCGGCATCCAGCGGCAAAAAGAGTTAGGGCCAGCAATGCTATCGAAGAGACAGAAAAGCGGCGAATATCAGCACCCTCCGCAATGCTAATCATTAAATTCGTTTCGGTCCCAAAAATTTGGTTTAGACGCCGAAGGCGTCAAAGAGTATAGCCGGGGGCAGAGCCCGCCTCAGGCGGGCGGCGCCCCCGGTCGACTTCCCCCAATATTGACCTCGGCACCCTGTAAGGGTGCAACAAAATTTTTCCTTTGGTTCCGCCCCTGCAGCGCTAGCGCCTTGTAGCGAGGATTTCCGTTCCGATTCATATACACCAGCTGTCGAAAAGTTGTCTCAAGTATAATGGAACGGAGCAGCCGTTTCGGAGGAACCATGCATCAGCTATTCTCCTCGTTGCCGGTGTGTTTCAATTTGTTGCTTTATTTTGTCGGCGGTGGCTTGTTTTTGGCGCCTGCGGCGCAATCGCCTCAAGCCACATCCGAGAAACCTTCCTTCCAAACTGGGCCACAACCGCGAGAAATGCCGGCTGATATGAAAGCATACATGGAAGCGGCGCGTATCCCGGATCCGCAGAAAAAACTTGAAGCACTGCAGAAGTTCCTGGTCGATTTCCCAAACAGTCAAGGGGCTGCTTCAGCCAACCAGGCAATTCTCGAGGTCCTGGTCAAGAATTGGCCCGACAAGAAGGACCAGATTCAGGCACAGGCAGACAAAGTAATCAAGGCCGCAAACAGCCCAGGCCGGGCTTACCTTCTTAATAGCGTCGCCACCACACTGATGGAGGCGGGAATGGTGGACCTGGCCGAAGACTTCGCTTCCAAGAGCCTGGCCGCCATTGACGAAGAAGTTCGCCCCAGGCGGGCTGCCAGTCTGGCCATACTTGGCCGGGTGTGGCTCAAGAAAGGTAAAACCGCCGAAGCAGAAAAAGCGCTCAAGGAGGCCTACAATGCCGATCCGTCAGTTACGGACGCCGCCGTCGGTCTGGCCGAACTGGCTGAAAAGTCGGGAAACGACGCCGCAGCGCTTGATTATCTGGCAACGGCCGCGCTTACCGGAAAGATGAAGTCTCAATCGCGCAAGCAACTGGAAGAACTCTATCGAAAAAGCCATGGTGACAAGTTGGATGGATTGGAAGCCATCCTGGATGCCAAGTACAAAAATTTATACTCCAATCCTGTTCGGGTCGAGGCCTACAAGCCGACCGCTGCCCGCACCGAGCGCGTCGTGCTTATCGAAGTCTTCAGCGGCGCCGGTTGCCCTCCTTGCGTTGCCGCCGATCTGGCGGCCGACGCTGTGATGGAACGTTATCCTCGAAAGGACGTGGCGGTACTGGTTTATCACCTGCATATACCGCAGCCGGATCCTTTAACCAATCCATCCACGGAAGCACGCGCGAAGTTTTACTCCGTTCGCGGAGTTCCTTCGGTTCGAATTGACGGCGACACCGAGACGGGAGCGGGCGGAGATCGAGCAATGACACGGGGCGTCTATGACCGGTTCACTCGGCTGATCGACAGTGGACTGGAGGTCCCCGCCGGCATCCGGTTGAATTTGGAAGCGTTCCTTCAGGGATCCCAGGTGAAAGTC
>DASXTB010000145.1:0-9828 GCA_036505615.1 Acidobacteriota bacterium | reverse complement strand
ATACCGGAGTTATCGCGCGGCCCACTGCGCTGGACAGAGCCGGCTTCTTTCTGCGCAGCAATTGGACTTTTTGTATTCCCGTCCTGGTATTCGCTTTGATGTTTTGGCTCTGGAATACACGCGGTCGCGATCCCAGATTGCAGCCGATCATGCCTTTATACGAGCCTCCAGCAAAGTTAACGCCGGCCGAGGTAGGCACGCTTGTGGACAACTCGGCGGACATGCGGGATATCACAGCCACCATTGTAGATCTGGCCGTGCGCGGATATCTGCGAATCGACGAGACTGATCAATCGCAGTTGCTGGGTTTGTGGTCGAGCAAGAATTATAGCTTCAAGCTACTGAAAAAAGAGGCTGAATGGAGTGATCTGAAGCCTCACGAGCGCCAGTTGCTGCGGAGGTTCTTCGATGACGGCAACCGGGAAGTCGTTTCCCTGTCGGAGCTGGAGAATAGCTTTTATAAGGAGCTTCCCAATATTCGGGACCGAATCTTCGATCAACTTATCGAACATCGTTATTACGATCGCCGGCCCGACAATGTGCGCAAATTGTACTTGATTGTGGCAGCCGTCGCCGGCTTGGCTTTTATGGGGCTCGGAGGGAGCATCGCCGCAACGCTCGGCTTGCCAGTGGCCACAGTTATTGTCCCTGCGGTGCTGAGCGCCGCTATCATAGCCGCGTTCGGGTGGGTGATGCCGGCGCGGACGATGCAGGGTACCCGCGCTCTGGAAGGAGTTTTGGGGTTTGAGGAATTTCTAGGTCGTGTCGAAGCAGATCGCTTCGCGCGCGTCATCAAGACTCCGGAGATGTTTGAGAAATTTTTGCCCTTTGCCATGGCTCTGGGAGTGGAGAAAAAGTGGGCCAGCGCGTTCAATGATATTTACCGCCAGCCGCCCACCTGGTATGGAGGAAATTTCCAGACTTTCCAAACAAACTCCTTCGTCAATGATCTCAATCGCATGTCGGTTCGTACTGCTTCGGTGATGACTTCGGCTCCACGCAGCTCGGGCGGCTCCGGCTTTAGCGGAGGCGGAGGATTCAGTGGAGGTGGTTTCGGAGGCGGGGGAGGCGGGGGATTTTAGGAGTGCGGAATGCGGAATGTGGAATGCCCAGAATTGCGGATTGTAGATTTCGGATTGCGGATTAAAAAACTTACGAAAAGAACCACGTGGAACACTGGGAACACGGCGCGGCCAGACCGCAACCAAAGCGTTATTGGTCATCAGTTATCCGCGATCGACGCTGACAGTTTTAAAAGGAGGTTTGGATGACTTCCCACCGGCAAATTCCGATCGTGATTGTGGCTTTTCTATTATTGGAGTGCGCAGCACCTTTTCTTAATCCGCAATCCGCAATTCGCGATCCGCAATCGGGAAAAGCCACAAGTCGCAATCCACAATCGGCAGGGTCCCCGATCCTCAATCCGCAATCCAGCGGCAGATTCACGTTGGAACAAATCCTCAGCTCGCCGTTTCCCTCAGATCTGATTGCTTCTCCAGGAGGGAGCAAAATAGCCTGGGTTTTTGACTTCCAAGGAAAGCGAAGCATCTGGATCGCGGAGGCTCCGGATTTTAGAGCGCGCCGGTTGACACACTATGAAAAGGATGACGGTCAAGAAATCTCGGAGATTGTCTTTTCGCCTGATGGGAACTTCATTGCCTTCGTCCGAGGAGGCCCGAAGAATAGCGCCGGAGAAATCCCAAACCCCACCAGTGACGCGGCGGGGGCAAAACAGGAAGTGTGGGTGGCAAACGCGCGCACGGCCGCCATGCTAAGGCTGGGGGAAGGGGAACATCCGATCTTTTCCAGGCAGGGAAATCGAGTGGTTTACAGCCGCGACCGTCTTCTATGGATGGGTTCGGCCCGCGGCGGCGGCGAGAGGAAAATGTTCGAAATCCGCGGCCAGGTGAGCTCTCCCTCGTGGTCTCCGGATGGCTCACAGCTTCTGTTTGTTTCTCAGCGCGAAGATCACAGCTTTATTACCGTGTTTGACACACGAGGATCGAAACTTCGCTTCATCCAGCCCAGCGTCGATCGTGATATAGCGCCCCGTTGGTCTCCTGATGGGAGGCGCATTGCCTTTGTCCGCCTGTTCAATGTCGCCAATACTCCGTCGGCGAACAGAGAGATACTACGGCCGTGGGCGATCCGTGTAGCCAACGCGCAAACAGGGAAGGGGTGGGAGGTTTGGAAGTCGGGCAGCAGTGAAATGGATTCCTACCCCAACTATCCGAGCGGTAACGTTTTGGAATGGGTCGCGGGAAATCGATTGCTATTCAGCTCGGAAAAGGATGGCTGGTTTCATCTGTACGCCATTCGGGCCCCCGAGTCAAACGATGGTGAGCCGGCAGAGCCGATAGCGCTGACCAATGGTGATTACGAAGTGGAGAATACTGTACTGTCTGCAGACCGTTCCTATGCCCTCATTGCCACCAACGAAGGGGACATTGATCGCCGTCATCTGTGGAGAATTGATTTCGTAGAGACTTCCCGCCGGGACGTCTCTACACATAACCCGCCTGATGCCGCACAAATTACCCGCGGCGACGGCGTTGAAATACATCCGGTGATCGCAGGCGGCGGAAAACAGATTGCATTCCTTCATTCCACGGCGCGCGATCCATTTCTGCCCTATGTGGCTTCTGCAGACGGGTCCGGCGCTAGGCCCCTGGCGCCTCAGGCTCTGCCGTCCGATTTTCCGGCTGCCCAACTGGTCCAGCCCGAGCAGGTGGTTTTCAAGTCCGGAGACGGAACTACCGTGCATGGGCAGTTGTTCAAATCCAGGGACGCTTCGGGGAAGAAGCCGGCAGTGGTGTTCATGCATGGAGGCCCGCCGCGCCAGATGCTGCTTGGGTGGCATTATATGTACTACTACCATAACTCGTATGCGTTCAATCAATACCTCGCGAGCCGCGACTACGTGGTTTTGTCGGTCAATTATCGCAGCGGCATTGGATATGGCAGGGCTTTCCGCGAAGCCAGACACCGTGGAGCCCGGGGTGCTTCCGAATATCAGGACATCGTCGCTGCCGGAAAATATCTCCGGTCCCTACCGGATGTGGATGGCAAGAGAATTGGCTTGTGGGGCGGATCGTATGGAGGGTACTTGACCGCTCTGGGGTTGGCGCGCGACTCGGAGCTGTTTGCGGCCGGAGTCGATTTTCATGGAGTGCATGACTGGAGCGCCCGAGTTGGCCGTGCACCTGCGGCCAGTTCTGCGGACCTGATCAAATTGGGGCGGGAGTCTTCGCCTATCAGCTCAGTTGACAAATGGAGATCTCCGGTGTTGCTCATCCATGGAGACGATGATCGCAATGTGGCATTCAATCAAACCGTGGAGCTGGTTCGCAAGCTTCGCGAGCAAGGCGTCCAGTTTGAGCAATTGATCTTTCCCGACGAAGTGCACGACTTCCTTCGGCACGATCGCTGGCTTCAGGCCTATCATGCGGCGGCTGATTTCCTGGATCGGCAGTTGAAATAGTTCTTATAGTCGTTGGTCATGGCTGCATGCCTTTGACTCAGTGTCCTAGAAAAAATGAACATTATGTTAAGCCTTAATAGTATTTAATCCGATATTCTCCAGCTTTGTTCGCTGGAGTACCGACCTCATTTGCCCGTCACAGCACAATCTGGATATCACATAATCTCGATCAAAGAAAAAAAGGCCGTGAATCTTTTTGATCCTGCGCCACCCAAATTCAAAGAGGGCGTAATGGAAAAGGGAGCCAAGTCGCAAGGAGACCCTGATCTGGGCGTGCCCACAGACAGGACAGGCTCGACCCGGCAACCATTCTATTCCGCGTCGCGGATGTTAGACGCGGCGCCCTTCGTATCCGTCGAGCCTTACAAAGGTTGGACTATCAAGTTCAACGGCCGGGAACTGATCGGGACGTGGGATGATTCCTGGACTGCCGAGCGTAAAACCGAGCGAAGTTTTTATGCTCATGCACATACGGGAGAGAGACGCTTCAACTCCAGAGAAGAAGCAATCCTCAGCGCAACAAAAGTGGCATGCAACTGGATCGACACGGAGGAGCAGAAAAATGAAGTAAACCCTGGGCGGTCGGCTCCCAGTGAGGGAAACTTCTAAAGCGACCTGCCGACCTTCAACCCCACGCCTGCCAACCTGCCATTGTACTAAACTGCTAACTTGCCAGCTCATCCCATCTGAACCACGCCACTAGCGGCAGATGATCGGAAGCCACTTTGGCAAGTTGCGTCCGCACCAGTTCGGCTTTTTCAATGTGCAACGGCTTTTCAAAATAAATATGGTCCAAATGCAATAGCGGTAGAAATCCGGGATAGGTTCGTCTCTTTCGCATAAGCAGTTGAATGTTTAAGCTCTCGAACTTCTCCGCCAGCATTCGTGTTGGAAGTCCTCGAAGCCATTCATTGAAATCTCCTACAAGAACTCGAGGACCGCAAAGTTGTTCATCCATCTGCTGCAGAGAAAGAAGTGATCGGACCTGATGGCGGCGTTCGAAGTAAGAGGTGCCCATATGTACGTTAAAAACATGAAGCACACCACGGGGCGTTTTCAGATCGGCTCGCAGGCAACCGCGCTGTTCCCGCCTTCTCCACGAGATATCCAGATTCTCAGATTTTACAATCGGCCAGCGGCTCAAAACGGCATTGCCGTAAGCTTTCCCGTGAAGATAACGCGTTCGGCCGAATGCTGCATGTGCCTCGAGCATGGAGGTCAGTAGCTCTAATTGGCCTTGCCGCCCTTGTTCAGAGGAGAAGATTTCTTGAAGCGCTACGATATCAGCGTCGACTTCCTCCAGCACATCGGCGATCCTTCGCACACTGGTTCGTCTGTCGATTCCGCGGCATTTGTGCACGTTATAAGTGGCCAATTTCATTATTGAATGCTGGATGAAGAATCGGGCATTTGTCCTTGCGATAATATTAACATGGGCCTCGCGATGAGATTCGAGCACAGGAGTGGTCCGCAACCGCTTTACCATGTCTCAAAATTGAAGAAAACCGCGGCTAAGCGGCACACCAGGCAATCCAGATATATAATGTGTTCTTCGTTTGGCGCAGCTTCTTTTGCATCGACGAGAACTTCGGTCTCGGATTTCGCCGACTCCGGCGCTTTAGTCGCCGCAGAGATACGCAGAGGCTGCTTGCTCAATTAACTTTGCACCAGATGCGAGAGCGTCCGCCAGCTGAACGGGGGCACTAAAGTTGCTGTCTAAAGGAACCAGGCCTGCTGACGCCTATCAAACGGCGAGCATCTCCGAATCAGGCACTTCCGCTCTTTCCATCAGCACACCACTCTCTCCGGAAGTGCTGCGCAAGATTGACGCCTATTGGCGCGCTGCCAATTACCTTTCAGTGGGACAAATATATCTGTACGATAACCCGCTGCTGCGCGAGCCGCTCAAGCTGAAGCATGTCAAGCCGAGACTTTTGGGTCACTGGGGAACCACCCCCGGTCTCAACTTTATCTACGTTCATCTGAACCGGCTGATCAAGAAGCACGAGCTCAATGTTATCTACATCACCGGTCCCGGCCACGGAGGTCCCGGACTTGTAGCCAACACCTATCTTGAAGGGACCTACAGCCAGTTTTATCCGAATATTTCCCAGAATGCGGATGGAATGAAGCGCCTCTTCAAGCAATTTTCCTTTCCAGGAGGAATCCCCAGCCACGTTGCTCCTGAAACCCCGGGCTCCATACACGAGGGTGGAGAGCTTGGCTACGCTCTTGCGCATGCTTATGGCGCGGCATTCGACAATCCCGATCTGCTGGTTTGTTGCGTGGTGGGCGATGGCGAGGCCGAGACCGGTCCGATGGCGACAAGCTGGCACTCAAACAAGTTCTTGAACCCCGCGCGCGATGGAGCCGTGCTGCCGATTCTGCATCTGAACGGTTACAAGATTTCCAACCCGACAGTGCTCGGCCGCCTCAGCGATGAAGAGCTGACTTCGCTGTTCAACGGGTATGGTTATGAGCCGTATTTTGTGGAAGGAGATGAGCCGGAGGCGATACACCAACTAATGGCGGGGGTGCTCGATACGGTGCATGCCGGGATCCAGTCTATTCAAAACGACGCCCGCGGCAAAGGTTTTTCGCGCTGCCCCGCCTGGCCGATGATCATTTTGCGGACACCGAAAGGATGGACCGGACCCAAGGTTGTGGACGGTCAGCAAGTGGAAGGCTCTTACCGCGCGCACCAGGTTCCGCTCTCTGTGGACGCAGCACACCCGGAACACCTCAAAATGTTGGAAGAGTGGATGAAGAGCTACCGGCCTGAGGAACTGTTTGATGCCGAGGGCCGGCTGATTCCCGAGCTGGCGGACCTGGCGCCAAGAGGCAATCGCCGAATGGGCGCCAATCCGCACGCCAATGGCGGTTTGTTGCTCAAAGATCTGCTGATGCCCGACTTTAGCAGCTATGCGGTCGCCGTCCCCAAGCCGGGGACCGTGACAGCAGAAGCCACCAGGGTTATGGGGAAGTTTCTTCGTGACGTGATGAAGCTCAATGCAGAGTCGAAGAACTTTCGTGTGATGGGACCCGACGAAACAGCTTCCAACCGGCTCGATGCGCTGTATGAGGTCACAGATAAGATCTTCACGGGCCGGATTCTGCCGGGTGACGATCATGTAACCCCGAATGGGCGCATCATGGAAGTGCTGAGCGAGCATCTATGCCAGGGGTGGCTGGAGGGTTACCTTCTGACGGGACGCCACGGCTTCTTTTCATGCTATGAAGCCTTCATTCATATCATTGATTCGATGTTCAACCAGCACGCCAAGTGGCTGAAGGTGACACGCCATATCCCCTGGCGCCGGCCCATCGCTTCATTCAACTACCTGCTGACGTCGCATGTCTGGCGGCAGGATCACAATGGATTCAGCCACCAGGACCCGGGTTTTATCGATCACGTAGTGAACAAGAAGGCGGACGTTGTGCGCGTTTACCTTCCCCCGGATGCCAACACACTCCTTTCCGTGGCCGACCACTGCCTGCGGAGCCGACAGTATGTCAACGTCATTGTTGCCGGCAAGCAGCCGGCCCTGCAGTGGCTCGACATGGATTCTGCAATCCGGCACTGCACCGCAGGAATTGGAATCTGGACTTGGGCCAGCACCGATCAGGGAACCGAGCCGGACGTCGTTCTAGCCTGCGCCGGTGATATCCCCACTCTGGAAACGCTGGCCGCTGTAGATCTGCTCCGCCGGCATTTCCAGGACCTCAAGATCCGAGTTATTAACGTGGTTGATTTGATGACGCTCCAGCCTGCAAGTGAACATCCTCACGGTCTGGCAGACAGCGAGTTTGACTCAATGTTTACCATCGACAGACCTATCATCTTTGCCTATCACGGCTATCCCTGGCTGATTCACCGGCTCACTTATCGGCGCACCAATCATGGCAACCTGCATGTGCGTGGATACAAAGAGGAGGGAACAACGACAACGCCCTTCGATATGACGGTGCTGAATGATCTCGACCGTTTTCACCTGGCGGGCGATGTAGTCGACCGCGTGCCGCGACTGCAGCGTGTGGGCGCCCATTTCAAGCAGCTACTGCGCGACAGAATCGTGGAGCACAAACGGTACATTCGCCATCATGGTGATGACATGCCGGAAATCCGCGATTGGAAATGGCCCTACTGAATGGGGACAGACTACCAATTTCAGTAGGGATCCTGGGAGCGCACGCTTCTCTCGAATTCGGACATTTTGTCGCCAGAGGAACGTCTCTGGCAGCCCCGGCAGGGGCGGCGTAATGTTAGCCCACAGCGTAAGCTGTGGGATTTATAGGTTATTAACAACATGCCAGCCCCGGCAGGGGCGAAAGAATCAGCAGGAAGAATGAAAGTTATTCCAGATGAAACGCTCGCCATGATGGAACGCTCACCATATTGAAATTGAGAGGAAAAATTTCTTTCGCCCCTTCCGGGGCTAAATTGTTTATCAATGATCATAATTCCCACAGCTTGCGCTGTGGGCTTACATTATTTCGGCCCTCCCGGGGCGGGGAACACTGGTAACACGGGAATCACAAGGGCTTTCGAAATTGGCAGCAGATTCCTATTGACAAAGGAATCATTTGAAAAACTCTCTGCGTCTAGAACGAACGCGGTTTCTGCGGATCAGGACTACTGCTTTGGCGGTAAGCCTGTGCGTGATTGCAGGCTCGTCGGCTCCGCCCGCTCAAGTTTCACAATTCTCGCAGAGTGAGACCATCACGGTCGACGCCGCCGGCGTTGTTCGGCCTTTTCCTCACTTCTGGGAAAAAGTATTTGGCTCGGGACGAGCCATTCTTACCTTGCGCGACAGCTATCGCCGCGATTTGCGCGCAGTTAAAAGCATCACCGGCATGGAGTATGTCCGCTTTCACGCCATCTTCCACGACGAAGTCGGCCTCTACAACGAAGATGGCAGAGGGCAACCGGTCTACAACTTTTCCTATATAGACCAAATTTACGACGGGCTGTTGGAAAACGGCGTGCGCCCATTCATAGAGCTTAGCTTCATGCCTCGGAAGCTGGCTTCAAGGCTTGTCGAACATCCCTTCTGGTACCGGCAAATCACTGCTCCTCCTAAGGACTACGGCCGCTGGGATGAACTTATCTACGAATTCACCAAACATCTTGTCCAACGCTATGGGCTGGACGAAGTGGCTCGCTGGTATTTTGAAGTTTGGAATGAGCCCAATATTGATTTCTGGTCGGGCGAGCCGAAGGAAGCGACCTATTATGAACTTTACGATCACACCGCTCGCGCCATCAAACGAGTCAGCTCCGGGCTGCGCGTTGGAGGGCCGGCCACGGCGCAGGCTGCATGGGTGGACCGGTTTATCAGGCACTGTGTTGAAACAAGCGCGCCGGTCGATTTTGTCTCCACCCACGTCTACGCCAACGACTCGGCAAAGGACGTGTTCGGAACCAGCGAGCAGATCCCACGCAGCGACATGGTGGCCCGTGCTGTGAAGAAAGTTTACGATCAGGTGAAAGGCTCAGGGCGCCCGAACCTCCCGATTCACTGGACGGAATACAATGCCAGCTACATGAACGAAGTCAACGTCACGGATGCGCCTTTTATGGGACCCTGGCTTGCGAACTTGATTGGGCAATGTGACGGTCTGGCCGCCACGATGGCCTACTGGACCTTCTCGGATGTATTCGAGGAGCAGGGCGTTGTGAAGCGTCCGTTTTACGGAGGCTTCGGACTGATTGCGGCCGGTCACATTCCCAAGGCTTCTTACAACGCGTTCAAGCTGCTTCACCAGCTAGGCGGCGAGCGCATAGCGGTCGATTCGCGGTCGGCTCTTGTCACCAGACGCCCCGATGGCTCGCTGGCGATCGCTGCATGGAACTACGTGCCCCAGGATGAAGTGGGTCAGCCAAAATCCTTTTCCTTAGTGTTGAAGGGGTTGAGCGGTCCACGTCGAGTTCGCATCGGGCTGCTGGATGCCACTCATGGATCGGCCCTCGCGGCGTGGGAGGCGATGGGCCAGCCTTCCTTTCCCACCCGCGAACAACAGCGCCGATTGCAGGCGGAAGGACAGCTCCCCGCGCCTGAAATCAAACGGCTGCCACCGGGAAGCTCCGCGGTAACCTCACTCGTTCTGCCACCGCATAGTCTGGCGTTGATTGAAGTTGTCAAATGATGGTGCTGAAAGCCGCTTGCCTTTGAAATACCGCTGAACTAACTTGCAAACCCACAGGTTGATTTTTACCGCTGTGTCCTTTGTGTCCTTGGTGGTCAAAGAGCAGTTTAACCACAAAGGACACCAAGGATTATTTGGAAATGGAGCTCGGAATCACCATTTGAAATACCGTCTACGTTCACGATCACGCCCACGTCCAC
>DASXTB010000144.1:0-6378 GCA_036505615.1 Acidobacteriota bacterium | reverse complement strand
ACCGGCAACGGAGATGCCGCGGTAAGCTCCAAGTAGTCAACTCAGAAGTAGAGATTGTCGATGATTCGGTCGACGCTAGGAGGCATGCCGGAGACAAGCTTCCGAGCGTTTCATGGGGCCGTTCCTCGTTTTAGCTTCTGACCCATGCATGGGCTATATCGCGCGCTATTTCCCGGCGCTCCGACGGGCATCGAGTTTCTTCAAGCGCTTCAGGTCCAAGACGCTCAGCCGACTGTATCTTGCCTTCCAGTGTATAACGTCTGATCCGAAATGCCGCGCTTCCCGCACAAAACCTTAACCGGTACCCTGGATTCAGCTTGATTCAACCCCCAACAATCTAGTTGTAGTCGTGAGGGCAAAATCTTCCATAGCGAGCAATTGCATGATTGCTTGTTTGCGATGATAGGCGGGCGGGCTGCCTAAATTGACGAGTAACTGGCCAAGCTTTGGTAGTCCGCGCATAAACCAACGGGGAAAAGGCAATCTTCCAATTCGCCTCGTTAATTCTGTCGCATACGTCGGCTACCCAAGAGCTCAGTACAGTCGACTCATCCGGCAAAGAGCAGCCAATCTCCCTTAGCGCCTGGAGTCTAAAGAACGCGAGAGAAGGGCCTACGCCGTCCACGCTCTGAGGCTTAAGAGCCAAGGCATACGGACCTGGATCCACCGCGTTGCGACCCTCCCATGGGCTCTCAAACGCTCCGGCTTGATTGATTACTACACAACCCTCGACAATGCGATCATCAGGGTCAAGCACACGCCCACCGACCGCCGCTACACTCGGATGCAATTCAAAGAGTCGAGCCACTTCCCCGTAGACAGCTTCGTTTTCAATCGTCAGGTCGCCAGAGGTCACCACCAAAACGGTGTCATTACTAGGTTTACCTCCAAGGGCTCCGCGTAGGACGTCGCCGACCCAAACAAATTCGGGGAGCGCAACCTCCTTCCTTGCGATATAAAGCTCCCTCATTCCACGATAAAGCGGCCATGATTCAACTGTATATCGCTCCGGATATGGGGTGCGGCGAGTTTGCTGCTCAAGAACGTGACGGACCGATTCTAGGGATCTTGGATCACCCACCGACTGATTGGTCGTAGAACTAGGATGTTGGCGCCAATGATAGAGAATCTCCCCGACGTGCTCAATTCGACCACCAGCGTTGGTTATACGCATTACGCTGTCCCAGTCGTGACACCAGGTCGCTTCAGCATCGGTATACAATTCAAATTCGACGGCGCTTTCGCGGTTTATGGCACACAGATGCCAGATGTAAGAGCTCTCAAGATTTAGTACAGGGTCGAAAGTACCCCGAAGGTAGGGGGCGGTAACCGTTCCGTCAACCAAAGAATCCTCATCGGAATAGAGTAGGTCCGGCCGATCTAGTCGGTCGATCTCGTGGATTAGTATCTGGAGAGCGTCAATGGTTAAGACATCATCCGCATCAACTGGCACAATATATTGACCTTGTGCGTGCTCCAGCCCTCGCCGCATGGCACCCATGATGCCTAGGGAATGGGGCTCGACAACAAGGGTCGCACCCCAGACTTCTGCCTTCTTACGAATACGCCCCAAGTCGTCTCCTGAGATTGGACCGTGCGCCACTATTACCCATTGAGCCGCCGGTAGAGTCTGTTTTGTGATCGAGTCCGCCAATGCATCAAGAAGGAGAATGTCGGTTCCCTCATAAACAGTGGTAATGATTGAAAGGGTTGCAACCTTATTTGGCAAGGGATATCGATTCGCTCGACGCTGGATTTCGAGATTGAACCAATCTGGATATGCGAGCATCCCGAGCCGCAAGCGTTCCAAATGCTGTTCTCTCTCAGTGTCGGCCACGGGAGTGTAAGCGGACGCGGAATTCAGGCTGAGCCTTGGGGAAAGCAATTGCTCATCGGGCAGTAGATGCCAGAAGCGGGACAGGAAATGCGCCCGACTTTCCGGACTAGCGCAATCTTCAGGGACGGCTTGGGCAAGGGCGCGCATGAATGGCGAGAACACAACGCGCTTGCTTGCTTCCCGTGCCAATGCGCCCAGCCAAGGTCCTAACATCCCGAGTGGCACCTGCGCCTGGATTAGCTCGGGAAGAGCATCCACTAGGAAACTGTATCTCACTACACAATGCCCTGTGGATATCGCTGAGACTGAGTGTGGCTTCCACATCTTTGCGAAATAACCTGGGTCAGACAGCAGTTGGCCAAGGTCCGGACATTCGAACCCTTCCCCGAATCCGAAAATACGGGGGCCATCCAACACCTTGCTGCCGTTGTGCAAGGTGCCGCCCACCATCACTGTATCCGGGAATAACTCGATCAGGCCCATCGCTTCCCAGAACCATTCATCAGTATCGGGTGTAATGCCATCCCAGCATATGTGCACAAGCTCACCACCCCGTTGCCCCAAGATTTCCGCAAGTCGGCTAATTCCCTCGGAAGGCTTGAGTGAGACAGGAATTTGCTGAGGAATGTCGCCCGTAACTGAGGCAGTCGGTTCCCGCCCGATGAAGATGGAAAGGTATGGGGCCGGATTACAACGCTTCCGTCGAAACCACCAGTCCACATTTTGACTAAAGAAGGGACTGGGAATCAACTCGATATGCGGTGCGTTCGCACGGTCTAGAAATCGCTGGAGGGTTACACGATGTGAGTCCGAGATGTATGACTTGGAGTTAATGTTTTCTGATGTCGACTGACCGTGCATCCGCCAGCTATAAAGCACCTCCGGAATGTGATGCGGCACATATCCGGCATTTATGAACCTTATAAAGCTGTCCCAGTCAGGGCAGCCCTCAGCCCCGCGATCGCTGTAGAGGTTAAGCGCTAACGCCTTCTCACGGTCCATTGCGCAAAGATGTGCGATGTAGCAGGAATGAACAAACAGGACTGGATCCCACCCGGGCTTAAAATAGGGTGAGACGAACCCGTCATCGGCCACTTTGTCCTCGTCGGTATAGAGCAATGCTGGAAATCCAGCCTCACGGACGAAGCGCGTCAGGACATGGACGCAATCAGGTTCGACGATGTCGTCGTGGTCTAACGGCAAAATGTAGCGACCTGTAGCGCGCTCCAAGCAGTAGCGCGTCCCTCCGATGATGCCGAGAGGCTTCTCCACCCTTTCCAGACGCACGCATCGATGCTTGGCAATCGTCCGCAGGGTTGCGCGCGTACTTTCGTTAGTGGAGCCATTGTCGAGAATCAGCCATTCGAAATTGGTACCGCCGTCCTGTAGGAAGATGCTGCCAGCCAATTCTTCAAGATATTTTGCCTCGGTGTTGAATACCGGGGTCAAGAAACTGAGGAGTCCTGGATCTTGACAGTAGTGACCCTGTCGGCGGCGCTCGCTCAAGCGGCGTTTGCGAAAGCATTCATACTCCGACTTCGCTTTTACCGGATAACCGTTGCTAAGGAACTTAGGGTGCCGCGAAGGACTCTTGCGGAGCGTATCAATTCGTTTCTTAAGGGTGGGAACGATGCCGCCAAGGCTTTCATCCCAATTCGAAGGGAGATCAATCGTTCCGAATGGGTCATAGCTGGGCAAGCCGGCGTTGATACGGCCCACTGCGTTTTGCAAGACCGCCGCAACGCTATCGGGGTTAGGTGCCGCGACCAGAATATTGGGCGATAGCGCGCGCATCCGCTCCGCAGTTTTCACCGAGAAGCTATTAGTAACGACCAACTTTCCTGATGCCGCCATTTCGAGCGGAGGGTAGCTCGGATGTGGTGAAAACATCAATGAAAGTAACAGATCAGCAGTTCGAACCCGTTCGGCGTAACCGTCGAAACTCATCCACGGAAGGGGATCAAGAAAAACATCATTGCCGAGCGGAACGGCATCGAATTGTTCTCCCATACCCCATATTTCCCAGGTGTCCTTTTCAAGAAGACCGGCGGCAACGGCTCGTCGCAGCGCGAGAACTCCTATTTCGAACAGGTTTCGCCGCGCACGTGTGGGTCGAGCGTAGAAAAGTAGAACTCGCCGCTTGGGAACTCCAGGATCCTGCTTCTTATGGACATCAGGGAAAAAATGACTCCGATCGATCGCCGGTTCGAAAAACAATGCGTCCTCCGCAAATCCCTGTTGCGAGTAGCGACCGCAGCCCTCCTTGATAAGATGATCACGCAACAATTTAGAGTTGACAACCGGAATATGGGGAAGACCATAGGTGTCCAACGCCAGAGCCTGATAGGTTGAACCTTCATGAAGAATCGGTTCGAAATCCTGTATCAGGTAAATAAATTTGTCATAGTTTGTCTTTTGCATCCCATCTTTCGCCATTTGTGCAGTCCACCATGCTGTGGCTAGAAATAGGTCATTGGCACCCACCATGATGGGATTGGAACGATCGCTTCCATCGACCAGAGTGATTCGCCCTCGATCCACCTGGCGCTGAAGCAAACGATCCATGTGCGAATAAATCGCAACCTCTTTTCCTCCGGTCGAAACACCGGTGGCGACTAACCGTACCGATTCCCCGGTTTCCGCGAGATGCCCGGCCAGCAGAAGCGCAGTATTTGGCCCGCCGGACATATCCTCCACTCGGAGACTAGGCAGCAGCACGTCAATGTGGGGCCGCATTGCGAGCGTATCAGACAGGACAAGGTTGAGGGGCGCGCTTATAAGACCGGGCATCTCCGAAACGGTGTTGACAAATGATTCTTCTTCTTCAGATCTGGTCTGTGTCAGCGTGCAATTTTGGATTTCTGCTGGCGTAATATATCCCCGCTCTATGCTTTCATGTTTAATCAGATGGCCAAGTTGCGTTCCCTTAAGCCAACGTCGATAGAAAGAGTGTCCGGTTTGGATCCATGCGCGTCGAAGTTTTTCCTTGAACAAACGCCTCGACCCCTGGTCATTTAATCGCGGGGACATCAAGATGGTTTTGGCTCCGCTCTTGATACTCCTGATCTCACGACCGATGAGCCGCAACGGTTT
The DNA here is from genome assembly GCA_036505615.1 of Acidobacteriota bacterium. Classification (GTDB taxonomy): domain Bacteria; phylum Acidobacteriota; class UBA6911; order JACQSX01; family JACQSX01; genus DASXTB01. The sequence goes on along the minus strand of DASXTB010000144.1, from coordinate 1,448 downwards.
GGTGAATCGCCACGATTTTGAGGATGTGTATGACTCAATTTCTCTGTAAAGACCGGCGATTTGTCCGTCTCGCTCGGCCACCGCTTGGTTGAGGCCGGCGATCTGTCCGTCTCGCTCGGCTACAGCTTGGTTGACGCTGGCGATTTGTCCGTCTCGCTCGATCACCACTTGGTTGAGAGAAGTGATCTGCCCGTCTCGCTCGGCTACAGCTTGATTGAGAGAAGTGATCTGCCCGTCTCGCTCGGCCAGTTCCTTGATACGGAACAAAAGCTCTTCGTCTGGCGGCATGCTGCGTGCCGTCCACACATTGCCAGTTTGGTCGTATGCGGCTGGAGCAGGCCGATATTGCCATCCTTGTACCTCCAGATGCCCCGGTGCAATCATTTCGACCGAACCGCCGATGACTCGCCTCCCCAACCGATTGCGCTCAGGCTTGGCCCTGCAGATGACACACATTGAGTTGATGAACTCAACCGAGTGAACATGCTGGAGGGCATCCTCATCTATCTGGGAGCCATACTTTGCGAAAAATCCACTCAAAATATCGGCGCGGGCTTTCTCAATACCCCAATGCTCGTGGCTCACGACATCGGCAAGACGCTTGAAAAATGTGATGGAAGAAAATGGATCGAACAGACCACCTTCAAATTCTTGCCAGTAACTGCAGTGCAGGTCTTCCACAATAAAGACACCACCATCTGACAAGTGAGGGAAGTAGCGGGCAAACGTCTTCACAATGTCACTGGAGCGGTGTGACCCATCGTCTATGATCACATCAAAGCCTGGTGCGTGCCCTAAAACCGCGGCCTGCGCTGCATCAGAGTTGGCATCCCCCACTACTACCGCAATGCGGGGGTCCTCATAACTCAAGCCAGCGCAGTCGGGATTTATATCACAGCCCACTAGTTTTTGGGCATAAGGAAAATACTTGGACCAGATTTCGAGTGAGCCGCCGTTCTGTATCCCGATTTCTAGCAGGCGGACAGGCTTATTACGGTACTCATCAAGAATTCGATCGTACTCATTAAAATAGAGGGACCATTTATCGGATACCTTGCCAACGTGTTCCGCGTACAGTTTCTCGAGTGTCTTCTTAGTCATCGTGAACCTTTAATACAACCCGTTCAAAAGGGATTCCCACCAATCCCCACCTGATCTTGCTGGAAGATACATGGATAATGAGAGCGTCGTTCAACCAATGATGCTGCACGTTCTTATAAAGATCGCCATCGGCTACAGACGCCATTACAGCGTACTGGCCATTTGGCAACATGGGCAGTTTGAAAGAAAACTCGCCAGTGAATTCTTGCCCCTGCTTTACAGGGCGAGGCGTTTTGTCGGTAAAGGGGAGGGTATTCTCCCCAAATAGATCCTGTCCCAGCCTGTCTCGCACTAGAAATCCGAGAATCGGGTTGGCAAGAGCTCTATTGGCCTTTGCGCGCAAGATC
>DASXTB010000143.1:0-8201 GCA_036505615.1 Acidobacteriota bacterium | reverse complement strand
GTCCAAACCCGAGCATCCGCTTCGCGGACATTAGGCCGCTGAAAGCGGCCTAGGCGCCGCGAAGCGGCGCCATTGGAGAGACGCCCTGTGGGGCGTCTCCTGCACGATGAAAGATTGTGCGGGAGACGGCCCGCCGGCCGTCTCTCCAAAATGTCCAAAGTCCAGAGCGCCGCTTCGCGGCGCCAGGCTGTCCCTCCGGGACAGCTTGGCCGGCTGGAAGCCGGCGCTACAAATAACCGGCGACTGAGTCCTTTCCCATGTTCTCGAGCCTAAAAGGCATCATCTCTGCGATACCTGCATCGTCTCGTCGATGGACAGCGTGGGCCAGCCGCTCTTGGACGGATCGGAGGGCGTCGCGGTGATTTTGAAATGCTGGCCGTCGTCTACCTCAGCTTCGTAGTTGTAGCCCCGGCTGCTGCCTGAGGTTATGGATCCTTCCTGCTGAAGTTGATCGATAGTTGCGTAATTTCCGTGACTGGCAAGGTAGCGCCGTTCTGCTTGAGCGATAGAGAGCAATTCGCTTCGCACAGCTACCGCGTCGATATGCTGGACGGGCGAGCCCCCGGCGGGACCTTCGGTCAATTGTCCTTTGTAGATGTAGTATGCAACGCCCAGGGCGATCAATATACCCAAGAGACTTAAAGTTGCTCTCATGAGGATGCTCCTTAGTTCGATTCGGCCCGTTTTCGATCTTTCAATTTGAGAGAACCATCTTTATTTTATATGGTCTGCTCGGGGAATTCGCTTGACTTCAAAAACGAGGACCTCTAGTATTCCTCTGAAAAATGCCTATAATTCCGATAGAGTTTATCAAGATAAGGAGCGTGAGGAGTACTTGCGCAGCAGAAAATCAGACTCATTACCGCACGGTGAACGAGTGCGCCCGCTTCTGTTGTTCTCGCGACAGTTACCGGGGCGCGACGCTTGAATCCTTGACTTAAGATTCGGCACCGAGAATGAACCAAAAGACGCCCTGGGAAGTAGCACCCAGGGCGTTTCTTTTTCGATCATTTCTATGAACCGACTCAAACAGGAGCTGAAACAGTTGGCAATTTCTGTATGCGTCGGATCGAAGATTTGAAAATGCGGAACAGGAAGAATATGAGGAAGCCGAAACTTTATCCGGTTAGCCTCAACCTTCAGGGCAAGACCTGTCTGGTGATTGGAGGCGGAGCGGTGGCCGAGAAACGCGTCAAAAGCCTGCTGCAATGCGGGGCGTTGGTACGGCTGGTGAGTCCTCAATTGACGCCGGCTCTTTCGCGGTTGGCCCGACATGGATCGGTTTCGTGGATAAAGGATGTTTTCCGCGAAGAGCATATCGGGGCTCCCCAGGTCGTCGTTGGCGCCACCGATGATCGAACGGCGAACCATTGGATTTACCAACTGGCCAAGAAGCGACATTGCCTGGTCAATTTGGCCGATGACCCGCCGCACTGTGATTTTCACCTGCCTGCTGTTGTGCGCCGGGGAAATCTGGCATTGGCAGTTTCCACCGATGGCCAATCCCCTGCATTCGCGGCCTGGGTGGCAAAACTGCTTGACCGATTATTGGATCGAGGCGCAGGAAAAGTGCTGGCACGGTACGCGCGGCTTCGCCCTCGAATGAAAGCGCTTTATCCGGGAATGCGGCAGCGCGCCGAAGCATGGCAATGCGTCCTGGAGAAGGAATCTCCGCGAATTTTGACCAGAAGGCTGGAGTAACCATGGGCAAGAAAAAAGGAAAGGTTTATCTGGTGGGCGCAGGGCCGGGAGATCCCGAGCTGATCACGTTGCGCGGTCTTCGGTGTTTAAAGGAAGCGGACGTTGTTTTCTATGATCGACTGGTTCACCCAGACATGCTGAAACAAGCCCGGCCCGAGGCCAGGCTTGTTTACGTGGGCAAAGAGAAGGGGCGCCCCCAGAGCCAGGAATGGATCCAGCGTCTTGCCATCGCTGAAGCGGGCAGAGGCCTAACCGTGGTGCGCTTGAAGGGAGGCGACCCGTTCGTATTCGGAAGAGGAGGAGAAGAAGCGGAAGCTCTGGTCAGCGCGGGAATTGATTTCCAAGTGATCCCTGGAATTACCAGTGCCGTGGCGGTTCCGGCATTGGCGGGAATTCCGGTTCTTCATCGAAATTACTCCAGCGCTCTGGCCATCGTCTCGGGCCATGACTGCAGCCAGAAGGACATCCAGAAGTGGGCATCGTGGCTCACAGAGTCTGGAACGCTTGTCATACTGATGGGATTTGAGAATCTTTCCCGCATTGTAAGCCGCTTAAAGTCGACCGGCGTCAGGCCCGACACCCCGATTGCCCTGACATCCCAAGGATCCACATCCAGAGAGAAAACAGTGGTGGGAACCCTGGCTGACATCGAAGAGCTTGCCTGCGGAATGACGGCGCCCGCGGTCGTTGTCATCGGCCAGGTCGTAAAACTGAGGAAGAAGCTGGCAGCCGTCTTCGATGCCGCTCCCGTGGAAGAATTTGATTCGGAATTCGAGCAACCTTTGCGGGGCGCGTCCAGATTGTGACCCGGCAAGCCATAGGGGCTGTCTCAAAATTGTGAAACCACGGGGGACACTGGGAACGCGGTGACCACAAGGGCTTTCGAAATTGACGGTAAATCGTATCGATAAAGGAATCATTGAATCCCCCGTGTTCTCAGTGTCCCCGGTGGTCCGTATTTTGAGGCACTCTCCATATTTGGAGGCACACGGCTGTGAGTCCCGAGCGCAAGGGAGATAATCCATGACTTTAGTTGGCACCGAGCTAGGCGAAAAGATCTCCGCTGCGGAACCTCAATCCGATTTGCAGCAGCGGCAAGCCGAACTGCTTGACTGTCTGCAGAAAGCAATCGAAGAATTCCATCCAAAGATTTCTCTTGCCTGCAGCTTTGGAGCGGAAGACATGATTTTGGTCGACGCGCTGTCGCAGATTAAGCCGGGCGCTCGCGTCTTCTATCTGGACACCGGCCTGCTGTTTGACGAGACCTACCGGCTGATTGAACTGGCCACGAAGAAGTTCCCGCTGCAGTTTGAGCGCGTCGCCACAGAGCTTTCCGTCCAGGCGCAAGAGAAACTACACGGGCCAGCTCTATGGAGCCGCCTTCCCGATCAGTGCTGCCAAATCCGGAAGGTTGAGCCGCTGAAGCACATGCTTTCCACACTGGATGCATGGATCACCGGCATTCGCCGCCAACAGGCTCCCAGTCGCGCCCAGGCGCAGATTCGCGAGTGGGATTCAAGATTCCACCTGGTGAAGTTCAATCCGTTGGCCTTTTGGTCAATCAAGGATGTTTGGAACTACATCCACAAGTACAACGTTCCCTACAACCCCTTGCACGACAGAAACTATCCGAGCATTGGATGCGTCCCCTGCACGGCGCCCGTGCTGCCGGGGCAGGATCCACGATCGGGCCGCTGGGCGGGATTTGCAAAAACGGAGTGCGGCTTGCACAAATGACGAATGTCGAATTTCGAATGTCGAACGATGGGAATATAACGCAAAGATGACTAGCCCAAATAGCGCCGATCCAATCAGCATTCGGAATTCGTCATTCGACATTCAACATTCGTCACTCGACATTCGACATTCGATCTCGCATTTGGACAGACTTGAGCACCACAGCATCTATATTCTCCGCGAAGCATTCAATCGATTCGATAATCTGGCGATGCTCTGGTCGATTGGGAAAGATTCCAATGTTTTGCTCTGGTTGGCCAGAAAAGCGTTCTTTGGACACATTCCTTTCCCCGTAGTTCACATTGACACTTCTTACAAAATCCCGGAAATGATCGAGTTTCGAGACCGCTTGGCTCGGGAGTGGAATTTGAACCTGATTGTAGGGCAGAACAAAGCGGCGCTTGCGCGGGGTGACACCTTCCCCAAAGGGACGATCAGCCGTGTACAATGCTGCTCGCTGCTCAAGAAAGATGCACTGCAGCAGGTTCTGGAGCAAAATGGTTTCGCGGGACTGATCCTCGGCATCCGCCGTGATGAAGAGGGGACGCGGGCCAAGGAACGCTATTTTTCGCCCCGGAACAAGAATTTTGAGTGGGACTTCAAAGACCAGCCGCCGGAGTTCTGGGATCAGTTCAAAACCGATTTCGAACCCGGCACACACGTCAGAGTACACCCCCTGCTGCATTGGAGCGAAATCAATGTTTGGGAGTACGTCCACCGCGAGAATATTCCTGTGGTCAGTTTGTATTTCGCTCGTGAGGGCAAGCGCTATCGTAGTCTGGGTTGCGCTCCCTGTTCGGGGGCCATTTCCTCAGAAGCCACCACTGTTCCCGAGATCATCGAAGAGTTGCACCGGACCCGCGAAGGCGAACGAGCCACGCGGGCCCAGGATCAGGAAGCCGAGGACGCATTCGAGCGGCTTAGGGAAAGCGGATATATGTAATGGAGCCGCGAATAGACGCGCATGACGAATGTCTATTTGCGGTTACGTACTTGAAAACTAGAGATCCGGCAAACGATGCATCTACAAAAGTCAGTTATAGAACAACCAGCGGCTGAAGATAGGTTCTCAGAAAACCAGGAACAGTTGCGAATCGTCATCGTCGGTCACGTAGACCACGGCAAGAGCACTCTGGTGGGGCGCTTGCTATACGATACCCATTCGCTGCATGAGGGAAAATACCAGCAAATTTACGAAGCCTGTCGCAGGCGCGGCGTCAAATTCGAATGGGCTTTCCTATTGGATGCCTTCCAATCAGAGCGCGACCAGAACATCACCATTGATGCGGCGCAAACCTGGTTTCACACAGCCAAGCGCCAGTACGTAATCATCGACGCGCCAGGTCACCAGGAATTTCTAAAGAACATGATCACGGGCGCGGCAAGCGCAGATGCTGCCTTTCTCCTGATCGCGGCCAACGAAGGAGTTTGCGACCAGTCGCGCCAGCACGCATACCTGCTCGAGCTGCTTGGGATCAGCCAGATTACTGTTGTGGTCAACAAGATGGACCTTGTCGGCTATGCGCAGTCCGTTTTCGAGCGGATCGAACAGGAATACCGGCAGTTTCTACAGCAGGTGGGCATCGAGCCGCAGTGCTTCATTCCCGTCGCGGCACGCGACGGCGCCAATATCGCCGCTCTCTCTTCACAAATGCCATGGTACGACGGTTTGACCGCGGTAGAGGCGCTGGATCAATTTCACAGCCAAGCCCTTCCGACCGACTTGCCGCTTCGATTTCCAGTCCAGGACGTATATCGGTTCGATCATAGACGAATTCTAGCCGGACGAATTGAAGCAGGCCGGCTGAGCGTGGGCGACCCGCTCGTCTTTTGGCCCCATAACAAAACAGGAATTGTAAATTCAATTGAGAACTGGAATGCGCCCAGGAAAGAAACCGCCTTTGCCGGCGAATCGGTAGGCATTACGCTAAAGGAACAGATTTTTGTGGAGCGAGGCCACCTGGCTTCACACCAGCAGCGCGGCCCGGCTTTGACGACCCACTTTGAGGCGCGTGTGTTTTGGCTGGGGAGATCGGCCCTGATCCGCGGGAAGCGATACAAGCTGAAACTCGCGACTCAGGAGGTCGAGTGCGAAGTTGCCCGCATTCAAAAGGTAATCGACGCTGCCACTCTGAAAGGGGCTGTGACAGACCGTGATTACGTGGAGCGCAATGAAGTCGCAGCGCTGACGATCCGAACCAAGCAGCCCGTCGTGCTCGACGATCATTCCAAGATTGCCGAAACCGGCAGATTCGTGATCGTCGACGGCACCGATGTTGCCGGAGGTGGGATTACCTACAACATCGTGTACGCGGACCCCGTCGAAATTGGAGCCGCCGATTCGAAGTCCTCCGGTGCTATCACGGTGGAACAGCGACATCACCGTCACGGCCACAAGGGAGCGGTCGTCTGGCTCACCGGGCCTTCCAAATCAGCACTCCAGATCGTCGCGCGCCGGCTAGAGCGTCTGCTTTTCCATCGCGGGCTGGCGGCCTTTGTCATGGATAACCAAACCGCACTGGACAGCCTCAACTCGGATCTCGGGTTTTCTGCGGGTGATCGAGTTGAAGGCGTCCGGAGAGTAGCCGAAGTGGCCGGAATGTTCGCCCAAGCAGGAATGGTGGCAATCACGGACTTTCCCCTGCCGTATCGCGCCGACCGGCACCGAGTGCGCAACATTGCCCTGAAGACCGGCTGCGAATTCATTGACATCTTTGTGAAATCCGCCATGAACGGCGATTACGAAGCGCCGGCCAATCCGGTGATGGTGGTCGACGGCGAAAATACTCCGATAGACACCTTATTGAGCCAGATCCTGGACGGATTGATGCCGCGGCTCCAGCTGCCTCCGCTGGACTATGCCATCTGACCATAGTGCGAAGCTGACGCAGAACTTATCTAACCACGGGGAACACTGGGAACACGGGGCACCAGAAGGCTGTTGAACGCCAATATTGTGAATAAAGCAAATCACTAAAAGCCCCGTGTTCCCAGTGTCCCCCGTGGTTCTCAAACTTTTCCAGAATTAACGTCCATACCCGTTCAGTGGCGGCCAGATCCACCAAACCTGAAACTTGTAACTTGAAACCTGAAACATGTAACCTGTACCCGTGACAACAAAGCAGCAACTCGCCCGGGAGCTTCACTCAGCGGTTGGAAAAGAGAATGTCATCGGTGACGCATCCGAATTGCTGCTTTACGAGTGCGACGGTCTGACATTCCACCGTCACCCCCCGCATCTGGTTGTGTTCGTGGAAACGGCGCAGCAGATATCTGATGTAGTCAAGGTCGCGAACCGATATCGGATTCCCTTCCTTCCCCGAGGCGCGGGAACCGGCTTAAGCGGAGGCGCAATTCCCATACAGGGAGGGATCATCATCGAGCTTGCCCGGATGCAGAAGATCTGGGAGATCGATCTTGAGAATGAGTTTGTCGTTGCCGAACCGGGAGTGATCAATCTTTCACTTTCCGAGAAGGTGAGCCCTCACGGCTACTATTTTGCTCCGGACCCTTCCAGTCAGGTGAGTTCTACGGTAGGCGGCAACGTGGCCGAAAACTCCGGCGGCCCGCATTGCCTTAAATATGGCGTCACGGTCCATCACGTTTTGGCCATCGAGGCGGTACTGCCCGACGGCGCCATCGTCCAGTTGGGATCCCCCTTCCACCAGGCTGGTTATGACCTGGCCGGTCTCTTCACCGGATCTGAAGGCACGATGGGAATCGCCACCAAGCTGTGGTTGAGAATTCTGCGAGCGCCGCCGGCAGTGCGCACATTCCTGGCGGCGTTTCATTCTGTCGTGGTCGCAGGCGAGGCGGTCACTCGCATCATTGCTTCAGGAGTGTTGGCTTCAGCTCTGGAATTGATGGATCACCTCACGATCAAAGCGGTGGAGGCCTCGGTGCATGCCGCCGGATACCCGACCGACGCTGCAGCGGTTCTGATCGTGGAGTTGGACGGTCTGGCGTCGGAGGTAGAAGAGCAGGCCGGGCGCGTGGAAGGAATCCTTACTCAGTCGGGCGCTTACCACGTGCGCGAAGCAAAGACAGAGAAGGAAAGAAAGCAAATCTGGGCGGGGCGTAAGGGCGCTTTTGGAACTATGGGTCGGCTGAACGCCAATCTGTATTTGCAGGATACAGTAGTTCCCCGCTCCCGGCTTCCGGAAGTGCTGGAGAAAGTTTACGGCGTCGCTGAAAAATATCGACTGATGATTACCAGCGTCTTCCATGCCGGCGACGGAAATCTGCATCCGCTGCTGCTGTACAACGAAAAGAAGCCTGGAGACGTGGAAAAGGTGTTGGCTGCTTCCGAAGAGATCGTCCGCATCTGCATTGATGCCGGCGGCACTCTGACCGGCGAGCATGGCATCGGCCTGGAAAAGAAGGACTACATGTCCTGGGTCTTCAGCCCCGAGGACCTGGCAGTGATGGAAAAGGTGCGAGACGTCTTCAACCCGGAAGGCCTGTGCAATCCCTCGAAGGTCCTTCCCGAGATGAAGGTGTGCAAGTGTTTCGTACTGGCGCCATGACCGGAGCGGCCGAATCGGCCGAGCCGCGCGCGTCAGCAAGCGGACTCGCGGTCTGGCAATTACCTCAGCTTCCCATGAAACGCATCAGAGCATCACGCACGTGGCGACTTTGCGCCTTTGGGTTAATCCTTGCCTGTCTGGCCTTCTTCTCGCCCACCTCGTCCGTTCGCTCGGAAAAATCAAGCAAAGTCATCCTGGGAAGCGATCAGCTCTCGGAACTCAGGTGGCTTGAGGGAA
>DASXTB010000142.1:0-22364 GCA_036505615.1 Acidobacteriota bacterium | reverse complement strand
TTGAAGATGCTGCAAAATCTATTCACGGCTGATTGCCCTCCCTTTAGGATGTCTGCAAATACCCTATTAGGATGGCTCAGCCGTGCCTCTCCGAAAAGCTAATTTGGACAGGCGTGACTGCATGGTAGGCGTTCATAGAAGTATCCTCTCCCTCTTTCTTCTGATCTGTGCGGTCAAGCAGATGGACCGTGGCGCCGATATTTTTGCAGATCAACTTGAGAAAGGGCGAGAGGCGCTGAGAAAACAGGAGTATGAACTTGCTATAAAGGAACTGAAGCAAGCGGTGTCGCTGATGAAGGACTCACCCGACGCAAATTACTTGCTTGGGCTGGCGTACTATCACGCGGGCAAAACTCAGGACGCTGTCCGAAGTCTAAAGAGAGCGGTTCGTCTCCAGCCTCATTTTCCAGAAGCGCATTACCTGCTCGCAGTGCTTTTGTACAGAGACAGCCGCAAAGAGACTGACGCCGAACTGCGCTTGGCTTTAGAGCAGGATCCACGTTTGTCACAAGCACTGCTTTTGTTCGGCAATCTCGCTGTGATTGATCACAAGACCAGCGTGGCATTGGATTTTTACGAACGCGCATTGCAAGGATCGCTGTCAGTTTCCGAACGATCGTCCCTGCTGCGGCTAGTCGAAGGATTGAGAAACTCTTTAGAGATTGATCGACACCCGCTTAATCCCGCGTTTAGGAATCCGGAAATAGTTTATCGCGCTCCGCTGCCCGTTTATGCGCCTACAGCCGTTGCCGAACGCATATATGGAATGGTTCGTCTAGTAGTGCTGATCGACATCGAAGGAAGGGTGAGTGACGTTCGTGTCTTGGTGAGGATACACCCGGATTTGGATCAAAGTGCTGCCGATTGGATACGAAAGTGCAAGTTCTCACCCGCATTGAAGAATTCCAATCCTGTCTTGATTTCCGCCCTGATCGAAGTGGATTTCAAATTCCGCAGATAGATTCTTGGGATAGGAGAAAAACAGTCGCCGTGGTGCCGGCGCTCCAGCGTAAAATGATCTCTTGCTAGCGTCTCAGGAAGAAACTTATGCACGACTGCAGCCAAGCTGGAGATCTTCAGCTGTGTAAACGACACATTCCACCGCCACCCACTTTTTCCGTGATGCGGAAATGCCAGGCGGCAACATCGGGAAGGGAGAGGAAATTGCCGAGCGACGTTTGCTTCGGTCGATTCGAGGCTCGCACCAAACCTCAGTAAATCTAGCGAACACGTTTGCCCGGACACCCGATCGACGATAAGCTAACAGGCCGGTGAGAAGATTCAAACGCAAAAAATCAAATTAACGCTCCCCCCTGAAGTGAAGTACTCGCAAACAAGGCAGCCGTGATGAGTGGTTAGTTGCTTATTGAGGTTCATCGTCTTTGCAAGCAAAGGAGGATGCCTTCACAGTAAAGTACGAAGAGATTCTCCCTCCCCCTCCGATACCTGTCACCGCTCGATTACGTAAGTAGCAGCCATTATTGAGAGCTCGAAGCGACAACCCCCGCTTCTCAGGTATCCGTGAAGTAAGTTTCTAGCCAGAAGGAAAGTGTTCTGTCGTGATACTCCTCTCTGGACAGAAGATTTGGTCGAAGTTCCTGTTCATAACGCTCGCGTAGAGTTTCACGATCCAAAGGAATTCTAGCAGCCAGATTGGCTACGTCCTCACGATCTTTTGGACTGTTCCTTTCCAACTTCGATAGGACTAGATCATATGGGTCCAGCACGAGGAGTCGGAGATTGCGAAATTGTTGCGGAAACAGCTCCACGAGCCTTTGTTCATAGTTCTCAGGATAAGTCGCAATACTGACGTGCTGAAGGTAAACTTTGTGTTTCTTCGCAAGCTGAGATTCACGGCCTGCAATCTCGTCAAGCTGACCATACGCCTCGGATGGTCGGACTGCGATGTAATCTACATCGGCGGTGGGTCGAGGTAACCCGTAGCACACACTGACGACGAATCCACCCAAGCAATGAAGTTCGATTGCCTGGGGGAGAAGCTCATCGAGTTCTCTTAGGAAATCTACCCACGGAGAAGGAAGAGTTTCGTTGCGTACCGACCTAGACGGCATATGGGAGGATCTCAGGTCGCCAATCTGTCAAGAGATTCCAATGTTTTGCTTTTTCCGGGCGATTTTCTCTCAGCCATTGTTTCTCCGTCGGCTTCAAAGCCTTACACAGAGAGTCCTCACGGGCGAGTCGGATTTGTTCCAGATCTAGCTCTAGGCCCTTGAGCGCTTCGAGTCGAGCAGCCGGTGAATTTGTCCTCTCAGCCAACTGCCGCGCCAGACTGACCACGAAACCCAGGCGATTCTGGAGGTCAAGCAACTTTGCTTGTTGAACAAGCCAACTCTTGTCCAGATTCCAATAACGAAAAAGCAACCAGGGAAGTGCCTCCACTAATCTCGCCTCTAAGTCATCTTGCATCAGCGCAGTCAGCAGAACTTCGCTTGGGTTTCGTTTCCAACAACGAGGCCGAAGATAGGAGAACCCCGGATACCCTAGAGCAGCGAGATGTCGTGCCAGAGTCTCGGCAGCATCTTTCCCAAGCGGTACTTGTCCGGTCTCCGTAGTCGGCAGAACTGTGGGTGGTAGGCCAAAAACATTTCTAGCCTTCCGAACCAGTCGCGCTGAAAGTCTTCGGCTCCCGTTCTCTAACATAGCCAGATAGGATTGGGACACACCCAATCGCCTTGCTGTTTCCGCTTGCGTCCATCCTTTGGCTAGACGGGTTGTTTTCAAGTCTTGTGGTCTCATAACACTCCGGATTCTATCACAGATCTTGTGATAATAAATATGATCTTTCTGCCTATTAATCAATAACTTATCAATGTTGATCGTTATCCTTGATTTAATCTACCATCAAAAAGCCCCGGTAACTTCAAAATATTCAGGTAATTACACGGACCAGCATGCTGAATGCTGTTTTCCTCGGACAAATGGAAGAAGTTCGACCAAAACCTGAGGTCGCATTGGTATGGTCTCCCAGGGAGAATTACGCGGGCGTGACTGTGCCGGAGCTCCTCGAGGAAGACAACACAACGGCAGGCCAATGTCAAAATGGGTGGATGAAATCGGCGATGAGTTTGAGCCGGAGTTTGACAAGCTGCCTGAGGATGTGAGGACGGAAGTTCTTGCCCTCTCGCGTCTGCTTCAGACCCTTAAGGCGAGCAATGTCGCCACTGAAAGGATCCTGACGCATAGATTCAAGCGCCGCGAGAATCCTTTTCCGGTCGCCATCAGGGATTTGCTTAAGAGACTTTCTTGCGGGACCGGCGACGTGAAGATTCCATTTCATGGCGCAGTTCATCCAAGGTTACATAGTCGCCGCGCGCGTACGCTGTCCGACCGCGCCGAATCGCCCGGAGGTCGGCTGCCGTGGGTGTCTCTTCGGGAATACGGCGGGAAAAGTAGACTCGGAGGGCTTCACGTAGTAGTTCCGAGCGGGTTCGATGCTCCGCCTTGCGGACCCTCTCCACTTCCTCAACCATCTCAGGCGGAAGGGAGATAGTCATAGTCTGGCGTGTTCTCATACGACCTCTATTGTTGGTGTTACCAGGTAGGACCTAATCTTACCAGGCACTACTGAGAATCGTCAACATAGGGGGCGAGAAGAATTGTAGCCCAGGGCGTGAGCCCTGGGTTGTAAGATTAACGCCCCTGTGTCGAGCCCCGCTGGGCGGGGCGAAAGAGTTTTGCAATGGCAGGGCAAAATGCCCAAGCCAATTGCGCGTAGGGTTTGAAGAAGCGGAGGCTAGAAACTCTCTGGCCTGGAAAACTCTGTCGCCGCTACGTGGCTGCCCGGTTGTTCAGGGATTTCCGTAGACCCAGGGCTTGCGCCCTGGGCTACAATTCTTGGCGCCCCGCCCAGCGGGGCTAAATGTAAAACTTCACAGTTGAGCACCCAGTACCTTTGGTTGCTGCGATGCCGCGTCAAGCCTTCGTGGCGACTGTTTCAGCGTCCTGTTAGTCATCAGCCATTGGTCATCGGAGCAAAAATGTTGCCAACAATGGGATCGTCGTGAGAATCGCGCTTATTCAGCAGGTTGCTTCACAAGACCGAAACGAAAACGTGGCTCGCGGAATCGAATCGCTGCGAGAAGCGCGACGTGGCGGAGCCGAGCTGGTGGTATTTCCCGAGCTGTCTTTCCTGCGCTTCTTTCCACAGCACCGCAAGTGCGAGCAGCCTGTCTCCGATCCTACCTGACCGTTTGGGTGATGCGCGCCCGGCGCAAGGTCAGGCACTCTAGCCACGGGAGAAGAACAAATGGAAGCTACGTGGCAGCAGTTTTCAAAAGAAATATCCCGTGCGGTTGATCATGCCGGCAAATCCATTGTTGCGGTAGACGGACGATCCGGGCACACATCCAGCGGAATTGTTTGGCGCACCAACTCCATCCTGACGGCGGCGCACACGATCCGGCACGACGCTGGTATCGGAGTGATCGTTGGGCCGGGGCGGTCTGTTCAAGCGCGGCTGGCCGGTAGAGATCGCGGCACCGATGTCGCTCTGTTGAAACTCGATCAAGAAATTGAAGCGCAACCGGCGCAGTTCGGAAGTACCGCCTCACTGTTGGTCGGCGAACTCGCCGTCGCTGTCGCGCGGACACGACGGGGCAACATCGTGGCAAGCACGGGAATCATCAGCGGTCTCATGGGCGAATGGCAAATCGATCGAACGCGCATCGACCAGTTCATCCGTCCGGACCTAAACTTGTATCCCGGCTTCTCGGGCGGTGCGCTCGTGGGCGCCGGCGGCAGTGTGCTGGGATTGAACACAAGTGGTCTGCTTCGCGGAAAACCCATCACGATACCTTCATCAACGCTGGCACGGATTGCTGAAGAGATTGCTGCGAGCGGGCACGTGTCCGGGCCATACATTGGCCTGCTTATGCAGCCGGTTCAGATTCCCGAATCGCTTCAGAAGAAAGCGGGCGTCAATGCTGCGGCAGGCTTGCTGGTGGTGCACGTCGAATCCGGAGGACCGGCAGATTCGGGCGGCGCGCTGCTTGGCGACATTCTTCTGGATATGGACGGCCATGCTTTCGACGACTTGGATGACGTCCATAAGGCGCTCGACCGAAAGGGCGCCGGCCATGAGGTTCGGACAATGCTGATTCGTGGCGGGCAAAAGATTGAAATAACGATCCGAATTGGCTCGCGTCCGTTACGCTAGTGGCATGGTGGATGTCTGGATCATGGCGCCAACCCCGGCTCGCCGGGATTGGCTTTTGCGCTCCCTGAGGGGCGACCGCGTAATCCGCGTTGCCGGCACGGCGGGGACTTTTCCGTTTTTGCGCTCGCTCATGTCGCAGACCTCAGCGGACCTTGCCCTGATCGATCTGCGACCGCAGATAGAGCTAACAATCGTTCGCGATTGGCTGGCCGAATTGCTGGATCTCGTCCCGATCCTGCTGTTGAGTTCCGAACCCGATCCGGCAATATTTAACCGAATTTTGCACGCAAGGATCGGAGGCATGCTGCAGACGGACGCTTCACCGGAGCAGATTGTTCAGGCGATCAAGTCCGTTGCGTCCGGTTTGATGATCTTCGACAGCGCTCTCGTGCCTAAACGGCCCGACGACGATCGGTTAGCTGAGCCGCTCACGCCCCGCGAAAGCGAGGTCCTGCGGCTACTGGCTGACGGTTTGGGCAACAAGGAAATCGCCATACGCCTGGGCATCTCGGAACACACGATCAAATTTCACATCCGCTCCATTCTGGGAAAACTCGGCGCCTCGTCTCGGACTGAAGCCGTCAGCCGTGGGCTCAGGAGCGGTCTGATCGAACTGTGACGCCTTTACTTGCTTGCGACCGCCGTGCCGGGAAACTCCCGAGTTGCTATCGAGCCGGCAATCGGTCCGTGATGAAATCCGCAATAGAAGTCGCCGCAGGGGGATCGAGATTGGCCAGCACTGCCACCACATAGCCCGAATCAGGAAAAATTCTAAGTTCGCCATTCATGCCGGGTGCTCCGCCGCCGTGACCGAAGT
Organism: Acidobacteriota bacterium; assembly: GCA_036505615.1. Classification (GTDB taxonomy): domain Bacteria; phylum Acidobacteriota; class UBA6911; order JACQSX01; family JACQSX01; genus DASXTB01. Next base: position 16,371 of record DASXTB010000142.1, on the reverse strand, counting down.
AGCGGACTCCATCGTTTGCGACATCAAGAAGGCCATAGGCATACTTGCCTCCACTTGGTGTTGCCACCTTGCCGGTTGAGACGAGCGTCGTGTATTTGGAATTAAGCAGCTTATGAGAGAGCAGTGCATTCGCGAAGCCGAGCAGATCCTCGACCGTGGAGTATCCACCGCCGGCGGAGGTCCCGCGGTAGGGAAGAGTATTGGTATTAGGTTTCCACTGGCCAGCCGAACGCATATAGCCGATGGAGCGATCCTTAACGGGCTCGTCTTCAGCTAAAGAGTCGCTCCGCGTCATGCCGGCGGGCTTGTAAATGTGGTTGCGCACATAGTCGTAATAGACCTCTCCGGACACTTTTTCTACCACGACTCCCAGTAGGAGGTATCCGTAGTTGCTGTACGCCCAGCGACTCGCCGGCTCGAATTCCAGTCCTCGCTCGCCGTAGAGCGAGACATAGTCGTTCAAGGTGCGAAGCTTGGTCCGATTCTTTTGGTACTGAGGTCCGAAAATGTCACCAGTTCCCCCCGTGTGCGTCAACAGGTGGTGAATCGTGACCTTTTGCGCCACATCGCGATTGGGGTACTCGGGCAGGTAGCTGCCGATAGGCTCTTCGAGCTTCAGCTTTCCGGCCTGTGCCAGCTGCGCGATGGCGACTGCAGTGAACATTTTGTTCATGGAACCGAGTCGAAATCGGGTGTCGACGCGATTGGGGATTTTCTTCTCCCTATCCGAAAGACCGTACGCCTCCAGAAACACGGGCTTTCCATGCCTGGCAACGAGCACCGCTCCGGAAAATCGATCCCGCGCCACGCGCTTGTTCACCTCCTCGCGCAGAGCCTCCAGCGCTGCCGCCTGAGCCAGACGTGGCGGCGGCGGGATGTCGCTCGGTCGCGGGATGCGCCCCAAGGATAAAGAGGTGATCCGGTGCGGCTCGCCGGGTTCGACCTCGACGACGAATCGCACGAAGTTGCCGGTGTCGCGTCCCTGCACGATGCCCGAAACCCGTGTCTCGCCCGATTCTTCTATTTTCTTGAGATCAAAGCCCCCGCTCTGTTCGCGGACGGCAAGCTGGTCGTCCAGTCTCATCGGATCGCTGGGGAAATTTTCTTTGAGAAATTGTCCCAGTTCCGCGCGATCGGCCCGATTGAAAATTTCAATCCAGCGCTGAAACTGACGGCCGGCAGATGTCGTGAAGCGGTCCGTTTGCGGCTGCGCGAAGTTCGAAATTGTCAGAATGAGAATCAGCAGCCGTGTTTTCATACACCCATTACACGTCAGCGGGATTGTTTTAGATGCATTGATAATACTCGTCGAGAGCGGTATCGCGGGAGAGCGCTCTGGGTAGAGAGCGCTTTAGGTGGAAGCGGGAAGCCCAATTTCCAGGCTGAACCAAAGTGATGAAAACGGTACTGCTTCACATTAAATCTCAAATCTGTCGGCCACTTAAATGCGCTCTTGGTGAGAGGCATCAGCGGTCCTCCTCAGCGGTCCTCCTGCCCAAATTGGCTTCAGGGCACCGCCTGAAACTCCACTTTCTTGGCATCCGTGACTTTTTTAGATGCATCCATGACTTCGAAAGACACAAGATTTCCTTCGCTGTCGTAGTCTAGGATCACATTGCTGCCTATCATTGCCTGTCACTAGCGTGATGCGTAAAGGCCTGCCGTGATTGGATTCTTCTCCAATGGAGTGCTGTTTTTGGCCGGACTGTAGCTGCGGATTTTCGTAGATTAAACAATAAGCGCGAGCCGAGCGTCTCAGGGCTTGCGGAACGTCACACAATACAATCGGCCGCCGGCGAACTCCTTGCATTTCACTTCACGCATATTGCCGGGCACCAAGTGTCTGGGATCGGCCACTGCTTCGATGCGCTTTCGGAAGTACTTATTCAACAGAGGTATTCTCTCGTAGAGCTGTTTCACCACTTTTTCGGTTTCGTCCACGATGACGATCTTTGTGCCGGGCTTTGCCACTCGGATCATCTCCTGAATCGCCCGCGCCTTGTCGTTGAAGAAATTGATGCCTCCGACATGGAACACGACGTCGAAAATGTTCGCATGGAACGGGAGACGTTCTCCCTCGCCGCGAAACAGTTCCGCGGTCCGGTTCCATTTATGGAGATTCTTGCGACATCGCCGGAGCATTCCCCAGGAGAGATCGAGACCGAAGAACTCAACGCCGGAGGAAAAATAGGGAAGGTTTGCACCTGTGCCAACAGAAACTTCGAGAACGCGCGCGCCGGAAGGGACTTCCAGTTCGTCGATGTAATCTCTTCGGAAATCGTGTCTGCGCTTGAACCAACGATAAAGATTTTCCGCCGGATCGTACAGCCACGCAATGTGGTCGTATAACTCCTGGTACTTCTTGTTTCGACCCGAGACTATGTCGATGAAATCCGGGATGCCCTCACGGATAAGGTACCGCCTGCCGGACCGCACATTGACCAAAGCTTCCGGATGGAATTCTAACGCCTCGTGTGTTTCAGGGTCGCAGATCAGCGTCAAGATGTGCTCGTCCATAGCGCGCTTTCAGGCTGCTCTCCGGTCAGCATAACGGGTGTGCGGCACTGTAGGCCAGGTCGAAGCCGGGATTAATGTCTGTCACCGCCGGATAGTCTAAGCACCGCCGGATACTCTAAGCGCTTCAAAACATTGACAAAGGTTTTATTCACTGACACGGTCCGGCGTGAAGTAGCCTTCCGTCGAGAAGGCAAGCGATCTCTGATGAAGGACGGTAGCACCAGGTGTTGCGGTTGACACTGTATATACGATAGAATACTTTTGTACCGTGGAATTTGAGTGGGACGACGAGAAGAACCGCTCCAACTTCAAAAAACATGGAATTTGGTTCGAAGAGGCCCAGACCGTTTTGGCTTGACTCGAAGTCAGTTGAGTTCTTCGATCCGGAACACAGCGCTGATGATAGCCGATTTATTCGAATCGGGCATTCGGCGAAAAGCAGAATTCTCCTCATCGTCTTCTGCGAGCGAGCGGACGCATCAATCATTCGCATTATCTCCGCGCGAAAAGCGACCACACGAGAGGTGAGAGACTATGAAAAAGGAATATGACCTTGGAAAACTCAGGAAACGCCCGGGAAAAGTGAAGACAGATCGGGATGCCGGCAAGATCCCAATCAGCATCCGGTTGGACGGATCAGTGCTCGCGGATCTGCGAACCGAGGCGGAGCGTCTTGGGATTCCATATCAGACACTGATTGGTAGTGTTCTCCATCGCTACGTTCATGGAGAGCTGGTAGATCGGAAGTCAATCGATTTGGACCGGTTCTTCAAGAGAGCTTCATAATGTCTGTATCACGCCTCGATTGTTCTGCGCCCGTCCATCAACCCCACCGCGTCACCGCCTGAAGAATTGCTCAAAGAGCTGCAATCCCGTTACCCGGGCAAAGTGGTGGTTGGGCGGGATCTGGATGTTTACTGAGTCGAAAGTTATAGAATGCGCTTGCCTTAAGGAAGCCCGAAAGATAAAACGACGACATGGCGGAGCGCACAACTGAGGAATCGAAGCCGAGCGATGCAAGCAAGATTCCAGGAGGGGATTATGCCCTCGTCCCGGAGGGTTATTTCCTGATGGGTTGCGATGTGGGACGAGATGAAGAGAGACCGGTGCACCGGGTATGGGTCGATGCGTTTGAGATGGCGGCTTTCCAGGTGCGGAACCGCGAATGGGCGCTCTTCCTCCAAGCAACGGGCCACCCCGAGCCGCTCAATTGGAATCAGCCGGATTTCGATCATCCGGACCAGCCCGTGACCGCCGTGAGCTGGTTTGAAGCCGTGAAGTACTGCCAGTGGCTCAGCAGAGCTACTGGATGGCATTATCGTCTGCCGACCGAAGCCGAGTGGGAACGTGCGGCGCGGGGAGGGCGCGAAGGCATTCTTTATCCGTGGGGAAACGAGCCGCCTCAGTCGCGGCCGGAATACATCGAGCGTTGGGGTGGTCTGGTGAAAGGTCCGCTTCCCGTCGGCCTTGGCGCACCGAATGGATTCGGCATCTACGATCTGTGCGAGAACGTCCACGAGTGGTGCGCCGATTGGTTCCAGAAGGCCTACTACGCCGTATCGCCCGAGCGCAACCCGCGCGGGCCAGCAACCGGCCAGCGGCGCGCTTCTCGAGGTGGGTCGTGGCGGCATCATGTCAAGGCAAGCGGCTGCTCTTCGCGCTCCAGCATCCCGCCGGTCCTCGCATACGCTGACTACGGCTTCCGCGTGGCTCGCGACGTCTAAGAGCGGAGTGGAATACGCTCTGACACAACTGCTCGTCGCAGCGGCGCTTCTTCTGACCGGCGCAGGCCAATATTCGCTGTCGGCGTGGTTTCCTTCACCGCTGCGAAAACTTTAATTGCGCGAATTTTCTCGGAGCACCCGCGGTGGATTCCCAGCCACAGAGCCGCGGCCGGAAGGGGGCGGCGCGCCGGCATGGCCGGTTTCGGCAACCCCGCCTTGCTCAAGCCGGCTAGATATTTTTAGTTATGGGATTTGTGCGGATAACTTAAATTGCCGCGCCGCGCCCTTCCGGTCGCGGCTCCGTGGGTGCATGCAGTGGCGAGCGAATAATTCACGCTAGCTCCAGCGGTGTGTCAACTTGACAAGCCCGTATTCGCTTCCCGTGTGCCGGACAGTAAAGGGGCAGGCTGACTCAAGGATTTCATACGCTTGGAGAATGCGCTCATCGGTCAATGCAACGCTGAAGTAATAGTGCCCCGACAGCAGTTCCACCTGCGGAAGCTCAAAGGAGGCAACATAGGCGCCGGCACCTGCCGGCTTCATAGCGAATTGGTCCTCGCGGGTATTGGTGCAGTAACAGATAGTTCCATCGTTCCGAACAATTCCTATGCCGAGATTGGGCGTGCAATCTTCGGGAAACCGCGCCATCACGGTAAGACGCAACCCTTCCCCGGTCCGGAATTGATTGCAAGGCCGCCCCAGTGTGTCGGTCAGAGTCACAGATTCGACATGAGTCACCTGCTGCGTTGTCGATGACCCGGTCCCGGGGGATTTGGTGGCCCGCAGAAAATCCAAATACTCTTCTACCACTTCGGCTGCTGTGCCGATGGCGCGGCATTCCCCCCGATGCAGCCAGAGAGCCAGATCGCATAACTGGCGCACCTGATACATGTTGTGAGAGCAGAAAACGATATTCCTGCCCGCTTGCTTGAATTGGTAGATTCGTTCAATGCATTTTCTCTGGAAGTTCTGATCCCCAACAGCCAGGGCCTCGTCAATAACCAGCACATCGGGATCAAAAGCAGTGGCGACGGCAAAACCGAGGCGCAGGTACATTCCCGAGGAATAAGTCTTCACCGGCTGATCCATGAATTCATCAAGCTCGGAGAACGCGACAATTTCTCTCATTCGATGCTGCGCCTCTTCCCTGGGCACACCCATCACAGTTGCCGTAAACCGGACATTTTCGCTTCCGGTGAATTCGGGATGAAAACCGATACCCAGTTCCAATAAGGAGGCGATGCGACCTGCCGCATGAACAAATCCACTGGTCGGCACGGTAGTCCCGGTGATCAGTTTGAGCAGAGTGCTCTTACCGGCGCCGTTGTCTCCGATGACGCCGAAAGTGACTCCCCGCTCCACCGACAGAGAGACCTCTTTGAGCGCAAAGAACGGTCGATGATAGCGTCGCCGCAGCAGTAGTTCCTTAAGTATTCCTCCTCGCCCCTGATACACACGGTACGACTTGGTGACATTCTTCAGTTCGATGGAGCTCATTGTGGCGGAACCGCTGTAAGGCTCTGGGGCAGGACTACCAGCTCAAAACTGAACAGCGGGACGTTGCTCTCCACCACGATGTAGCCGCCCAGAATCGGCTTAAGATCTGAAATCAATTCGTTAAGCAGCTTTACCAGCCGCATTCCTGGATGGATCAGGCTCTGTTCGCCTGTGCTCCCGGACTGGGCCACCAAGGTTCCGTCGCTGGAAAAAACTTTCAGCGTATAGAAGGCCGTCTGCCTGTTGTTTAACGGATTTAGCAACGCGATACCGGTCAAATACGAAAGGCCCCCCGCGTCTCCATGAGCGACTTGCGAAAAAACAATCCGGCTCTTGGGCGCGCTCTCAATAGGAATAGCAACCAGCGATTGCGTGTCCGTCCGGCCAATCCGGACCGCGCCCAGAAGACCGGGACCAAATCCTCTGATTTCCAGATAGCCGATGTACGGTTTACCCAGATTGGTGATGTTAAAAAGCTGGGCTACGGGCACTTCCACTGAACCCAGCGGCGGAACAATCAGCGGCGCGCCATTCAAGTCCGGAAAAGCCTGACCGGAATCGTCTCGGGCAAACAGGGTCACTTGGAGGGGCTGGGAAGTTGGGTTCACCAAATTCAGGATGGTGAAATAACGCGCACTGTCTGAGACAGGCGCCTCGACAAAATGCAAAACATAAAGCGGATCGGCCGTTTCGGCCACGTCGCGCAGGCGAAGACCGGTCTTTCGCTGATCTCCGTTGACTTCAAACCCCGCAATCGGCTGGCTGCTGCGAACTCGAACATGCCCGAACTGAAGCGGGTTTGCCACCCATTCAGAGATCAGTTTATGGTAGTGACCGAACGGTGCCACTGTAACCGTCGTGGGCGCAGCCAGCGCATTTTTACCGTCTGCCGTGTAAACAGTGATTTCTGCAGTCGCCGCAGCCGCGTTCGGATTGATCAGATTGATCTCGGTGTCCTGAGCCGAAGTAACCGATCCAAATGACGCCGAACCTGCTGATGCCGAACCTGCGCTGGCCAGCAGAAAAACCGAATCGGTAGACAAAGAAACCGCAGCGCTTTCACCCAGCAGCGAGTTCGGATTCCCGTAAAGGAAATACCCCTTCACGCCGGGAGAGCTGCTGTGTATTTCCAACCAACCCGAAGAAAGCGATGTGTATCCAAACATCTCCGAATCCAGGAAAGCAATCTGCTTGCCGGCGGGAAGCGAGATCAGGCGCGGATTGTCTGCACTTACAATCTGACCGTTATCATCCAGCAGGATCAGGCCGACAATCGCATCCGTGGAGCCTGAATTGGATAGAGCCACTCCGGTAAAGTTTGTGGCGTCCGAGGAAACGCGGGGGATATGCAGCGCATTGCCTGTCGGATAAATAGCCAATATATAAGGTCCTGTAGTTGCCGCGCCGCTTTGATCCTTAAACGAGGAAACACGAATCAGCAGCTCACGATCTGCGCTGTTGGCGAACACGATTCGCGAGTCCTGCACGACGCCGTCGACGATGTCGTCGTTTTCGAGAAATCCATTGCCGTATGGAATTCGATTGCCGCTAGCATCCAGAATGCTGAGGAAGGAATCCAGTGTCGAGCGGTTGGGCAGTCGTTTTGCGTAAATTTCAACCACATAAAGCTGGTTGGCGCGCGCGGAAAAACGGTAATAATCGACATCAGTGTTGGAGCTGATTTCACCGCTGATGACATACTGGCTGCCGTTGAGCGCCTGCGCTGAGACAAGGTTGTCGTTCGGCTCGGCTTCGCTTAGCTGAGCGGCCGGAAGATTGGACGCAATGCGGAAAAACTTCCTCTGGGTAAGAATCCGATTCAACAGCGCCTGGTTGGCGCCTCCGGTTAATTTTTGATCGGTTGCCACCAGCGCATCCGCTGCTTCCACAAAACCTTCATTCGGTTGATAAAGGAACTGGCTCTCCAGCACCAATTGAATCACCAGGTCGCGCGCCGGCGGGTTGGCGCCGAGCCTCTTGTAAAAGTCCCAGAGACTGGCGGCCCAGATGGTGCCGTTACGGTGTTCGTCGCCACCTTGTTTGAAGTCGGCAAAGGTTTTGTCGCTTTCCACCGGCCGCAGGAACGGAACCGGAACGGAACCGTTGTAAAAAGTTGCGTCCCATTCCCCCACCAACTCGTCGTGGAAGCCGTCGGAATAGGGCACAAAAAACAACGCAGCCAGCAGGTCGCTGAAACCCTCTCCCAAAGCCTTGGCTTCCCCGCCCGCTCCGAATCCGGGGACCTGATTATCCTGAATGGAGTGGCCATACTCATGGGCCATGATCTCGCCGTCTTCGGCGTCGTGAATTCCACCCAAGCCGTAAACGATCTCTCTAGTCGCCCCATCATAGAAGGATTGGTCCTGGGTTCTTCCGAAGGAAATATACCCGTTTGCGTTGATCGGAACGGGGCGGTTGTTAACGTTTCGAAAACCAAGCTGCTGGATGTAGCGCTGGACAGAATCAATGGTGTAGTAAGCGTTCACCTCGTTAAAACGTGAATCGCATCGCTCAAACAAAAAATCTGGATTCCCTTTGGCGCGGCTGTCCGTAGAGACGAGTGAGGCGCCGGTAGTTACAAATTCTCCATCCAGCCTTCCACTGGAAGAGAGACCGAGCAATTCAACCTCGCGATAGGCGGCCAAAGGTACGGCGGTTGTGTTGCAATTTGCGTCGGCAGTAGTTCGAGCTGTCCCCGTGTCTCGGGCCTCCGGGTCGCGCAGAGTCGGATCCTTTAAAGTCACGATCGGGTTGGGAAAGAAAACCCGTCCCCGCGCAAACCACAAAAGATCCGTCTTTTCCAGCACGGCCCCTGATTCGGCATCAACCAAGTAACTCCACGAACCGAGCGGGAAGCTGGCGGGAATAATGACGCGCCACGCGTAGCGCAGTGTGGGTTGGGCCGGCTGGACCGCGGTTCTCGCTTGCTTTCCGGTGTTTTTCCCGGACGCATTCTCTAAACTGTCATCCTGGGCAAGGTAAAGTGCTGTTTGGATCGGCCCTCGAAGCGTCAGGAGATCCGGTTTTAAATCTTCCAGTACGATCCCGCGAGCCTGTTCCTCTGTCAGTTGCAACCGGTTGCCGATTCGGTCGGTCGATGCCGACCGGTTGTTTAGCCAGAACACCCGCTGCCGCGAATCGAGATGCACGGAGATCTGCGAGCCATAAACAGGCACTCCCTGCAGCCGCTGTTCAAACCGGAGGTGCGTCCCGATGAGGCTCTCCTTTTGATCAACCAGAACAAGCTCCATGCTCCCGGGAAGATCCAGAAGGTCGGATTGTTCGAGAATAAAACTTCGGCCCGCCTCAATTCGATCCCCACGGACGGCGCGCGAAAGACCAGACCGCAATTGCCGCACGCGGTGGGTCGCCTCATCCCATTCCATTTGCCAGCGAGCCTCAGAGGAGCGGTTGAGTTGTTCCAGCAGGATCTTCTTCTCCAGTTGAGCGGGAACAGCCGCTCGGCTCTGCGCGAATACTTGTGCAAGCAGGGCTGCAAAAAGAAGTGGGAAAAACAGGACGCGTAGGAGTTTATTCATTAACACGAAAGCCACAGGCCCGAGCAGTATAGCGCAAACAGGGAGAAGCGGGCAAAATAAGCGGGGCCAGGCCCTGTGTAAAAGGCCGCTTTCAGCAGCGCAGCGGTCCGGCGTGGCGAAGCCGCGCTCTGCATTTGGACATTTTCTAGCGCATGTTTCAAGCTGGCCCAAGGGCAGCCACAGAGCCGCGGCCGGAAGAGCGCTGCGCGCCAGCATAACCGGCTTCTGCAATCCTCCTGAATACAAGTGGCGAGGTATTCCCGGCGTTGCGCAGATAATTTAAGATTGCCGCGCCGCGCCCTTCCGGCCTCGGTTCTGTGGCTGCGACGAGCAGCCCGACGTTAGAGTCTTCCCGACTGCGCTTGCAAAAAGCGCTAGGGATTGAGACGATAATTCACCCAGTTTCGGAGGTGATCATGAATCTTTCGATTAGGCAGATCCGTCTTCAAATTATTACCACTGCTACATTGGTAACTCTTGCGTGCGCAACGTTCATTGGGGCCCAGAATCCTTCAACACAACCGGTCTCTCCCGCACGCATTGACCAGAACTACACGCAAAAAATCAAGGAGTACACTACGGAGAAGTTCTTTCTGACCGAGCTTGTCGACCACCTCCCGGCTTCCGATACCGTTCCTTCGCCGGAGAAAGTACTCGGCTACGTCATCGGAACACCCAATAAGCTCACCTACACGAAGGACATGTATCGGTATTATCGAGAATTGGAAAAGAGCACGCCGCGAGTGCGCGTCTTCACTGCTCCTGAGCACAGTGAAGAGGGCAAAGAGCAGCTGTTGGTCGCCGTCAGCGATGAATCCAACCTCGCCAAGCTCGACAGATACAAGGAAATCACCGCCAAGCTGGCCGACCCGCGCAAGCTGAGCGATGATGAAGCGCGACAACTGATACAGGAAGGGAAAGTATTCTACTGGGCATCGGGTTCCATTCATTCACCGGAGACCGGCTCGCCCGAGATGCTGATGGAGCTTGCTTATCGTCTCGCCGTCGAAAATACCCCCTTCATCGATGCCATCCGCAAGGACGTGATTGTGCTGATTACGCCGGCTCTTGAGGTCGACGGCCGCGACCGCGCAGTGGATGTGTACAACTACCGGAAAGCCAATCCGGGCAAGTACGCGCCCTCGCTGCTCTACTGGGGACACTACGTCGCTCATGACAACAACCGCGATGGCCTCGGCATGGCGCTGGCGCTCAGCCGGAACATGATGAAAACGTTTCTGGACTACCACCCCACCATCCTCCACGATCTGCATGAATCGGTCCCCTTCCTCTACACCTCGACCGGAACCGGTCCCTACAATCCCTGGCTCGATCCCATTGTGATTGACGAATGGCACCTGCTCGCCTACCACGAAATCGAGGAGATGACCAAGCGCGGCGTGCCCGGGGTTTGGACTCATGGGTTTTACGACGGCTGGGCTCCCAACTACATGTTTTATGTGGCCAACGGTCACAACTCGATCGGCCGCTTCTACGAAACATTCGGCGGGCAAGGCGCCGATACCAGCGATCGCAATGTGGGGCCTCAATCCCAAAGAGAATGGTACCGGCCCAATCCGCCGCTGCCTCGCGTCAAGTGGTCCATACGCAACAACATCAATCTGCAGCAGTCGGCCATCCTGTTTGCGATGAACTTCGTCGCAAACGACAGAGAAAGGTTTCTCAATAACTTTTATCTGAAAAGCAAACGCTCCATCGCAAAGGCGAGCACCGAAGGGCCGGCAGCCTATGTGATTCCCGGCGACACGCCTCGCCCTGTGGAAGCCGCCGATATGGTCAACCTGCTGCGATTGCTGGGCGTCGAAATCCACGCTGCCTCCAAGGACTTCTCTGTCAAGGACCAAAAATTCACCGCTGGTTCCTACATTATCCGGATGGATCAGCCTTACTCGCGCATGGCCGACATGCTGCTCGACAGGCAGTACTACAATGTCAATGACCCGCGACCTTATGACGACACGGGCTGGACGCTGGGAGCGCTGCGCAATGTGAAAACGGTGAGGGTGACCGATAAGAGTATCCTGGAGACACCGATGACGCTGCTGGCAAGTGACGTAAAGGTTTCTGGGAAAATCAAAGGATCGAAAACGCCTGCCGCATATATCGTCAACCACAACACAGACAACACGCTGGCTACGCTGCGATTCAGACTCAAGGATGTGAAATTAGATGCGGCGGAAGAGCCTTTTCGTCTGGGGGATCAGCAGTTCAATGCAGGCTCCTTCCTGATTAAGGCCGAGGGGAACCCCTCTGATCTCGGCGCACGCTTGAATGCAGCTGTGACGGATCTGGGGCTCACGGCAGTTGCCGTAGATAAACTGCCCGACGTTAAGACTCATCCGCTGGCAGCGCCGCGCATTGCCATCCTTCATACCTGGACCAACACGCAAAACGACGGGTGGTTCCGCATCGAATTCGACCGCTTGCAGATTCCCTACTCGTACATTTCCACTCACGTCGTACGCGACACCTCCAATCTTCGCGAGAAATATGACGTGATCATTTTTCCGCCCGTGGGCGGCTCGCCGCAGTCGATCGTCAATGGTATTCCAAAACGTGGCGATCCCATCCCATGGAAGCAGTCCGAATTGACGCCCAATATCGGACTTTCTCCCGACCAGACCGATGACATGCGCGGCGGGATGGAAATCCGGGGCGCTGCCAATCTTCAGAAGTTCGTCGAGGACGGCGGACTGTTTGTGACTATCACCAATGTCTCTCAAATTCCTATCGAATACGGCATTACCTCGGGAGTTTCCGTTCAGGAAGCGCGCCAGCTTCAGGCGCGCGGCTCTGTCTACAACGCAAAGTTCACCGACCGAAAAAGCCCAATTGCCTACGGTTATGGGGAGGATCTGGCAGTCTATTTTAATCAGGCGCCGTTGTTTCAAGTGAGCGCGCTGCCGGGAGGAGGGGGCTTTGGAGGCGGAGGAGGTGGAGGAGCGGGCGGCGGAGCCGGCGGGCAAGGGCCGGGGCAACGACCCTCGGGCCGCGGCGGTCTGAACGACCCCGATGTTATTCAGGGTCGGCCTACTGTAGAGGCGCCGCCTCAGCCGAGGCCGGGCGAAGAGCAGATCACCGACGAGATGCGGCAAGCTCTCGGTCCTCTAATTACTCCGCCGGAACTGCGGCCGCGCGTCGTGCTTCGATTCGCTCAGGACGAAAAAAATCTGCTTGTCAGCGGAATGCTTGCGGGAGGTTCCGAGCTCGCCAACCGTCCGGCCGTCATTGACGTGCCGGTAGGCCGGGGCCACGTGGTGATGTTTGCCGGCAATCCGATGTGGCGCCATCAGACACAGGGAAGCTTTTTTCTGCTCTTCAATGCGGCGTTAAATTACGACAACCTGGGAGTGGGGCGCGAGTCAAAGCCGCGAGAACGAAGGGAAGCTAATCCGGAAGGGGGGCAGGATCGGTAGAGCTGAAAACGTCATTAGTCATCGGTCATCAGTCATCGGTCAGCGTGGAGTTTCTGTATTTTTAGGAGCGGAGAGACGGCCTGAGGGCCGTCTCCAGGCCGCCTTTCCGAATGGTCTCAGCCCACCGGACATATGCCTATGACCTCTGAAGATTTTCGGCGCATGGCTCTCAGTCTCCCGGAAACGACAGAGAGCGCTCACATGGGGCACCCGGACTTTCGAGTGCGGGGCAAGATCTTTGCGACAATCTGGCCCGACGAGGATTGGGGAATGGTCAAGCTTACACCGAAACAACAGCAGATATTCGTGCAAGCCGAACCGGCAGTATTTCTGCCAGTCAAAGGAGACTGGGGGCGGCGCGGCGCTACCAGTGTGATGCTTAAGGCAGCCAAGAAGGCTACCCTGCGTAGCGCACTGCTTACCGCCTGGCGCAACGCAGCACCGAAACGCCTCGCCGAGCAATTCGACAAGTAGGCGGTTCAGCGCCAATGACGGATCAGAGCAGCGGCGCGATTCAAAGCACCCTTCGCCGCACCAAGCTAGTTGGAAAACATGCTCCCGCCGCTCGCGTCCAACGATTTGTTCCGCTTCGGACACATCTTTAGGAATCCTTTTGTTTTTTTGCCCGTTGGTTAACCCATGCGGTCAACAAGTCTGGGAAGCCCGGGGCTACGTGCCACCACTCGAACGGCTGCCCAGGCTCTGGATTTATGTTGAAGGTGTGTAAAGCTCGCGGCAGAATAATAATCGTGTAGTCTTTGTTTCCGGCTTTTCTGAGGGCCCGATCTATGTTTGCGACACTCGGCGCTACTGGAACATAGACGTCACGCTCTGCCTGTATTATCAAAACTGGGACGCTCACCTTCTCCCAATAGACAGCCGGATTGTAATCGGCGATTTGCCTATAAAATGACCAGAAATAATTGTCTTTGGCTGGCACCCCAAGTATAGGAAGCCATTTTGTGTCTCGCGCTTTCTCGACCGCCGTGTCCAGTTGTGCCCATCCTTCGCCTGTTCGCGCCACACTAATGAATATCTGGATGAACGCCGTCGCCTCTGCAAGGTCACCACCCGTTATACCTTTGGCGCGAATTTGATTCGTTAAGCTATTGATCTCTGCTTCATACATCGGCACCCCGCCGCCGGCTCCGCTGATGACGAAAGCTACATCTCTTGATCGAGCCGCAACCAGCGGACCGATTGAACCTCCTTGACTGTGACCGTAAATTCCGATCTTTCGAGGATTGATTTCCTTGCGTTGTTGCAGGAAGTGAATACCAGCGATGGCATCTCCCGCCAAATCGGTGAAGTCTGAACGCTTCCAATCACCCGTTGACTTGCCAACACCCCGCTTATCGTAAATAAGCGCCGCAATGCCGTAGCGAGTGAAGTATTCGGCGAGAAACCGCGCCCCGTAACGACCTTCAGAGCCAGCACCGTGAAGGAAAACAACCGCCGGATGAGGCACTTCCGTTAAGGGGAGCAGCAGCGTGCCGGAAAGAGTTACATCTCCGTTGCGGAAGCTAACTTCTTCTTGCCTAAACGTGAGCGGCTTGGCGTCAACGCGCCTTAGTGAGAATCTGCCTCTGGCATCACCCTCTCGAAATTGTCCGGCGATAGTATCGGCGTTCAACTCACCGTCGAAGACGTTAGTTGTGGCATCGCCAACTAACTCGAAATGAACTTTCGGAGTGGTGTAACTGACGTTTCTGAGCGGTATTCCGATCGCTTTCTGAGTCGGAGAGTTGAAGCTCGCGGTCAGGCCTGTGGCTCCATTCGTGAAGTCAAAGCTGACGGGCAACTCCGCACCTTCGCGAACCATCACCCCTTCCCAGTGACCTTCAATTGATCTTTGAGCCGCAGAACTTGAGCCGACGAGGCCGAACAACAGCGTGAGCGCCGAGATTGAATTTAGTTTGCTCATAGTTTGATTCCTAATTTAAGAGTGATGATTCGGATAGAAGCCGAACGGTTGAGTTGACGCGGCGGCGTGATTTCATTCAAGCATTGCCGGACCAGTCATGATGCGAAACACACTCCCGCCGCTCGCGTCCAACGATTTGTCCGGCGACCGCGGAAGTGATTTATTCCAATGATTCACAATTGCACTCGAACCACTATCTAAACATGGATTGGGTTCGGCGAGTGTCATCTATTACGCGGGGATCGTTCAGGTGTTTCAAAGGTTACAGAACACGAAGATGTCGAACGGTTGAGTTGTCGCGGCGGCGCGATTTCACGCAAGCATCGCCGGACCAATTATCTTACCAAACACGCGCGCCGCTCGCGTCCAACGATTTGTTCGACGGCGCGTGGGCAAAAATCACGCGCGATAGATCCACGCATTTGAACTGACGGCATTGTTATCATCGTAGCCGCCTGTGATTAGAACTAATAGATCTGGGGTCAGGTCTTCAGAATTCAGTTTTTCGAAGGAGGTATTTTAGGAATCCAATAGCCTAAGAACTGCTTTGGGGAATCCAACACCCTAAGAACTGAATTCTGAAGACCTGACCCCAGCCTTTCGCCCGGGCAATAGGCCGTAATCAATCAACTGCTCCGGCGGCGAGGTCCCTGTCGAAACCTTATGGGATTTTTTCCAGCAGGGCGTCAATTGCAACGCTTCCTCCCGGATTCATGGTTATCGTCCGTAGCCATTGTTTGAAGCCTAGCTTCTCAACCGCGATCTTGTGGTCTCCAGCAATCAGCAGTAGAGAAGATGGTGTGCTTCCCATAAATCTTCCATCCACCGTGATGTCGGCTCCATCGGGTGTTGACTTTACAGCGACCGTTGAGCGCTGGGACGCTTCTGGGACCGCTGATGGTTGAAATACCGGTTGCATACTGAGGGCCAGTACCGGCTGAAGAGATGGTTGGCTCTCACTCGCCGATTTGGTTGCAAACTTCGCAGAATCCAGAGCCACGTCTCCGTTAATGTAGGCAGTCAGTTCGGTTCCTTTCGGGATTGTTATGTCTTTGCCGTGCATGAAAAGGAACAGAGGCGCTGCCGGGAAAAAGACGATGCTGGTTGCAACTATCGCGCCCGTCATCGCCCCGACGTGACCGCCGCCCTCAACCGCCTTTACCGCGCGCAGGGCGACCTTCTCGCCGGACGATAGGCGCACCGAATCAATGTTCATGTTGAGTTTCCCAGCACGGCCCATTCGACGTTTTGGCTGGGCTTCTGTCACAGTGGCCCAAGCGATTCCACCCTTCGGGATAACTGTCACGCCATTAACTTGCACATCTTCTAAAACTTCGAAATCCACGGTCTCATCGACATGCGCACTTTCGGATGAAACTGTCCGGCCTATCCGCAATTTGACAGGAGTACCGTCTTGCAGACCAAAAAGTGGCGGAGTTTTTGCTACCACAGTGGTTGAAGCCGGTTGGAGCTTGCCTTTCTGTGGCAACGATTGTCCCTCACCGGCGGCCACTGAACTGACAAGAAGAAAAATCAAGATAAATGGGCCAATAGCCCATTGTAAATTGGGTTTCATAGAGCACCTCCCTTTCGCTATTTAGCTTCCGGGAACCGGACAGGTCGGATTTCGAGTGGGACCTTGGACTGCTGGCCTAAAAGGAGGCCTGCCTGATTGGGGTTGCTTACATCAAGAAGCATACGCCTTACACGTTGGAGAGGCAATTAGAATCGCC
>DASXTB010000141.1:0-7681 GCA_036505615.1 Acidobacteriota bacterium | reverse complement strand
TCCCTTTAAAAAGAAGCTTTTCAGTTCGCAGGTCGAGGTGTCTGTTGGGTGCAGAAGTGGTCAGGCAAATTTACAAAAATTGTGCTTGACTCCAAAGTCGTTCTTATAGAGGCCGTCTCTCCAAAATGTCCAAACTCTAGGGTCCGCTACGCGGACGGAGCCCTGGTTTGAAGCGCACTGCAGCGTGAGAAAATGTCGGAACTCCAGGGCGAGGCAAGCCTCGCCGCCAGAGGCAGGCGGCAGAGCCGCTATTTCACTCGGCACGAATGAGAACCTTCAGAGGAGCTACATAGTACCGGCCTAGCACGCCGGATGGGTGCGCTCCCAGCCATGGAGCTTTCTCTCACAAATGAAGCTCGATAAGTGAATCTGCAGTGCCCGTAAACATTTCAGCGGCCTCCCATTTTGAGCCGATGAGCGATGACTGGTGACTGATGACCGATGACTGCTTTTCCTGCTTTGCCGGCTTCTCTTCTGAGAATGCCGGCTTCTTTTTGTGAAAATCAGTCCGCGCCTGGTACTCCACCGCCAGCGACAGAATTGTCTCTTCGGCGAATGATCCGCCGATGATCTGCAGGCCGGTGGGGAGTGAAGCAATTCCCAGCCCGTTGGGAATCGAAATGGCGGGAATTCCAACGGCGTTTGTCACCGGAATTACAGGCGGACCACCGCTGATACCGGGATAAGCTTTTTCAAACTCCACATCGACCGGATAGGACACCGTGGTGCGGCTGGGCGCAAGCAGGGCGTCATATTTTTCAAACAGCTTCGCGAATGCCCGGCGCATCGGCGCCCGCAAGCGCATCGCTTGGACGTAATCGACTGCCGGAGTAAGCATGGCCGTGTAGCCGCCCACCCGTCCCTGCCCGTTGGCTAGCTGCGACAACTTGCCGCTTTCGATTAATTCCCGGAAGGCCGCGCCTCCTTCGGCATTCACGATAATGCCGACTACCTGGCCGGGAAAGTCAGGAAATTCGACAGCTTCATCGACCTCAGCAAACTGCCTGAAAACACCCACCGAATGCTCAAAATTCCTTTTTACTTCAGGCTG
This sequence comes from Acidobacteriota bacterium, assembly GCA_036505615.1. GTDB lineage: Bacteria > Acidobacteriota > UBA6911 > JACQSX01 > JACQSX01 > DASXTB01. Next base: position 6,630 of record DASXTB010000141.1, on the reverse strand, counting down.
GACTTTGTCGGCACTGCCCTTAATAACACCGACACGCCAGCGGCGAGAAGGCTTCCCCAACGGTGGGAATGAGAACGCTGCATCTGTCGCAGTGCCGTCATCGGGATCGCGGCCCGCGATCGCCTTCAATACCAGTCCACAGTCGCGAGCGCTGCGGCACATCGGCCCCAGTTTGTCCAGCGTCCAGCACAGAGCCATTGCGCCATGGCGGCTGACGCGGCCATAGGTGGGACGCAGCCCGGAAATTCCGCAGAAGGAAGCGGGAGTGACAATCGACCCGGAGGTTTCCGAGCCGATCGAAAAGCCGACCAGAGCCGCAGCCGTCGCCGCTCCCGGACCGCTGGACGATCCACCGCTCCAGTAGTTCAGATTCCAGGGCGTTCGGCAAGTACCCGTCCAGCAGGCGTCCGCGCGGTTGTATCCCATTCCGCCAGCCAGCTCCACCATAGCCAGCTTGGCTGCCAGAATCGCGCCCGCATCGGCCAAGCGCCGCACCACGGTGGCGTCATAATCGAAGACTTGATCGCGGTACGGCGTCGCGCCCCAGGTTGTGGGAATAGCGCGCGTGGCCAGCAGATCCTTAGCGCCATAGGGAATGCCGTGCAGCGGTCCGCGATATTTGCCGGACATGATTTCCTTCTCCGCCTGCCGAGCCTGCTTGCGCGCAAGATCATCGGTCAACGTCGCCAGCGCGCCCAGCTTCGGCCCCAGCGACCGCAGCCGCTCCAGGTACGATTCCGTGAGTTCTACAGGAGAAATTTTGCGAGAGCGGATCATCGCTCCCAATTCACTTACCGAAAGGTAAAGGAGACCTTCGCTCAACATGGCCGGGCCTACCTACGAAGCGCCGGCCTGCCGGCGCTGAAAACAAAATCCGGTTCGTCCCCGTTGCTCAACACGGCTTTCGACATTCGTTCTGAAGCGCGCGCTATGCCATCGCAGTTAGTCAGAGCGCGCTTCAGCTGTTCCTGGTCGAGGCGATCGGGGAATTTCGCTTTCAGCAATTGGAGCATCGCTTCAGCCTGAGGTGAAGGCGGTGTTTCCTGCTGCGAACTCTGGCCTGCAGGTCGAGCAGCAGTTGCGCTCTGCGAGAGCATGGATGGCGGGACTAGAGCCGAGACCCCCGCCGCGGCCAAAGCGCGCGTAAAATCGCGCCGTGAAGGACGTCGTTTCATTTGCACTCTCCTTGAAGGGTTTTAACAAATGTCGAAAGCCCGAAATCCAAGTGTCAAATGACGATTATAAGCAGAACGTGGAGAAAGTCACAGCCCACGACCTGCGGCAACTAGAAGGCAATTCACGATAGAATCAGCTGATGGAATTTGCGGATTTCGTGACCATCATTGTGCTGGTCCTGTTGGAAGCGGCATTAAGCGCCGACAACGCGCTGGTCCTCGCGGTGATGGTCTTGCCTCTTCCCAAACAGCAGCACCAGAAGGCGCTTCGCTATGGCATCCTGGGCGCTTTCTTTTTCCGCATCGTCTGTATAGTCCTTGCCCGGCATTTGATCGCTCTCCGTTTTGTCAAGCTGATCGGCTCGCTTTATCTCTTTTATTTGCCGATTAAATATTTTTACACCCGGTCCGGGTCGGAAGCCGGGCGCTACATCAAACCAGCTCGGGCAATGCTCGGCTTGAGCATTTTTTGGAGCGTAGTGGTTCGAGTGGAGCTGACCGACATCGTTTTTGCGATCGATTCAATACTGGTAGCGGTGGCCATATCCAGAAAACTATGGGTGATAATCACGGGCGGCATTCTCGGGGTGATCGCCATTCGCGTGGTCATCGGCAAGCTTCTGAAGGTGATCGAGGCCTTTCCAGCCATTGTGGACGGAGCCTATATTATTATCGCTTGGGTGGCCGTCAAGCTCATGGTGGAGTATCTTCACAGTATGAACTGGATTGATTGGGAAGTCCCCAAGTGGTTTTCCTTAAGCCTGATCGGGGCGATTTTCATATTCAGCCTCTTCTACGCGCGCCGGAAAGCGGCGGTGTCCAGAGCGCTACAGGAAAAATCCACTCAGGCCGCAAAAGAAGACCAACTGGCAGAGCACAACAGGTGATCATCAGTCTTGTTGAGAATGTAAAAAGGAGAAAGCCGATGCGATTTAAGAATTTGCTTCCGATTACTCTTGTACCGTTGCTTGGTATCGCGCTGCAGGGCGCGACGTCAAATGTTGACGAACTAATTCAAAAAAACATCGATGCTCGAGGAGGATTGCAGAGAATCAGAGCCGTCAAAACCATGAAGATGAGCGGCGCGATCCTGGTGCGCGGAACAAAAGGGAAGTTCACTTTGCTGCTTAAGCGTCCGCACTTCGTGCGCATGGAGATGTACGCCGAGGGGAGCGCTGTGGTCCAGGCCTACGACGGAACAACCGCATGGTCGATGAATTCTTCCTCTCCCGGTGTGGCAGAGAAAGTTCCGGAGGCCCAGGCCAAGACGGTGAAGGAACAGGCGGACTTTGACGGGCCCCTGGTCGATTACCAACAGAAAGGCAACACCATTGAGCTGGTGGGAAGGGAAAAGATGGAAACCTATGAGGCCTACAAGCTCAGAGTCACGCTCAAGAACGGCGACGTTCGGTATTTTTATCTGGACACAAAAAGTTTTCTTGAGCGCAGACTCAGCTTCAGACAAAAAGAGCAGGCAGGTGAAGTCGAAGTCGACACTTACCTTGACGACTATAAATCGGTCAACGGCATAATGGTTCCCTATTCATTTGAAACCCGGGTGGGAGGCACGACCGTCACCCAGTCATCGGTCGAAAACGTCGAAATCAATACCGCCCTGGACGATTCTCTTTTCCGCATGCCCGAAAAGACGGGCCCGATACGACTCTAAGATACGGTTTGCCGAGAACGCGTGAAAACACTTACCACCAAGGCCTAGAGTGGCAAAGCCAAGAAAAGCCGTCTACGGCATCGATGAATGTGCTAGTTATGCCGAGGCGCATCTTGAGAGAGAAAGCCCGCTGCCAAACAGAGCCATCCGGCCAGAAAAGCGATTCCTCCGAAAGGTGTCGCCACGCCCCATTGCCGCGTTCCAGTCAGCGAGAGCAAGTAAAGGCTGCCCGAGAAGATAATTATGCCGGCAATGAAACTGTATCCGCCGTAGCGGAGCCAGCGGAGATCGGACCGTTGCAGCGCCAAGCCGGCGGCCAGTAACGCCAGCGCGTGGTACATCTGATAGCGCACCGCGATTTCAAAGATGCCGAGCATTTCTGGTGTTAAGTGAGATCGAAGGAAATGTGCTCCAAAAGCGCCTGCTGCTACAGCAAACAGCGCAAAAAGAGCGCCGGCCAGTAGAAATGTTTTGGGCATCTTATGGTTGCACAGGCCGTAAGCCTGCGTGACAAATATAGCGCTGTCGCTGCCGAAATTAGCGTTAATTCGTGTAATTCGTGGCCTGTCTTTTCAGATTTGTGAATAATGCAGGCAATGGCTTTCGATCCGAAATCATGAAGACGCGGGGTCTTCTCATCGCGCTTTTCGGCCTGGCATTGGCGGCAATCCTGACGGTTTGCAACCATTACGGATTCTTTGCCGTGGCGCCTCAAATCCTGCGCTCCAGCCGCTGGCTGGCCATTGCCGGCCTAATTTTTTACGCATTTTACCGGCGCTCGCTCACCACATGGATCCTGGTGAGCATGGTAGTAGGGGCGGAATTCGGCCACGACTGGCCAACAGTTGCGGTGAACCTCAGGGTTCTGAGCCTCGCTTTCCTGCGCATGATAAAAACCGTCATTGCTCCCTTGTTGTTCGGAACGCTGGTCGTGGGCATCGCAGGACATTCCAACTTGAAACAAGTCGGCAGGATGGGAATCAAGGCGCTCATTTACTTCGAACTGGTGACTACGGCGGCGCTTTTTATCGGGCTGTTTGCGATCAACATTACCCAGGCGGGCGTGGGCGTGAGTCTTCCCTCGAGCGCCGCAAAGAGCGAGCAGCTTGCCGCAGCCAAGCAGTCACCCACTGACGTTATCCTCCACATCTTTCCAGAAAACGTGGCCAAATCGGTGGCCGAGGGTCAGATTCTCCAGATCGTCGTCTTCAGCATCCTTTTCGGAATCGCACTAGCCCTGTTGGAGGAGCGGAAACGCCGGCCGATGCTCACCTTCGCCGAGAGCCTTTCAGAGACAATGTTCAAATTCACCAACATCGTAATGCTGTTTGCTCCTGTCGGCGTGGGTGCGGCGATCGCCTACACGGTGGGCCACATGGGGTTGGGAATCCTGGTCAATTTATTCAAGCTGCTGGCGACGCTTTACGCGGCGTTAATCCTCTTTTTGCTGCTGGTTTTATTTCCTGTAGCGCTGATAGCTCGAGTTCCCATCAAGAAATTTATCCGCGCAGCCGCAGAGCCGGTTTCTATAGCTTTTGCAACCACCAGCTCGGAAGCTGCCTTGCCGCGGGCAATGGAAGCAATGGAGGCCATAGGCGTCCCTCGCCAGATCGTTGCGTTCGTGATGCCGACCGGCTACAGCTTCAACCTGGACGGCACCACTCTTTATTTATCGCTGGCTTCTGTTTTTGTCGCCCAAGTCGCCGGAATCCACATGACTTGGGGCCAGCAGCTCTTGATGGTCTTCACGCTGATGCTTACCAGCAAAGGCGTTGCAGGTGTTCCCCGGGCGGCGCTGGTTATCCTGCTCGGGACGGTTGCTTCCTTTAATCTCCCCGTGGAGCCGGTTTTCATTGTTCTGGGAATTGATGAGCTGATGGACATGGCGCGCACATCTGTCAACGTAGTTGGAAATTGCCTTGCTACCGTGGTCATCGCGCAGTGGGAAGGCGAATTTGGTCAGCGACGCCCCTCACCGGTTGTCGAGGAAGCGGTTTCATTTGAAACCCAAAACGCGAAAACTGGAACTTTCCACGCGAGGCCCGAGACACAAATCCCGGAACCATGAACCCGAAACCCGAGACGCGGGACTCGAAGACTTAAGTTTTTATGAGGGTCAATCATTACGCCGAAGCGATTGCAGATATCTACGACCTCTGGTACGGGGCGGATGATTGCGATTTTACTCTTTGGCTTTTTGGAAAACTGGAAGCAGAAATTCGCAGCGCGGCTGTGATGACCGATCTGGCGTGCGGAACCGGCACGTTGGCAATCGCGGCTGCCAGGCTGGGCGTGAAAGTGTATGGACTGGACGCTTCCTGGGCCATGCTGGAGCGCGCGCGGGACAAGGCGCGGGGACAAAAACTTCCGGTGCACTGGATCCAAGCGAGAATGGAGCAGTTTCAGCTGCCGGAACCTCAGGATCTGATCGTCTGCACATTCGACAGTTTGAATCATCTCCTGTCTGACCAAGCCCTGCGTCACTGTTTCCGTTGCGTGCGGCGGTCGCTCCAGCCGCGTGGGCGCTTCGTTTTCGACGTCAACAACCTCAACTCATTCCAGACACTGTGGAACCATGAAGAGGAGCAAACTCTCGAAGGCAAGCAGGTGCGCATGCACAACCACTTTGACCCCACGACGCGGCACGCTCGTTCTACTCTGACGATTACCTCGCGTGGAACGGCTCAAGTCCAGATCATCGACGAGAGGTATTTTCCGCCTTCGCAGATCCAAACAGAATTGGAATACGTGGGTCTTTCAGTAGAGCGCTATGAACCGGTCGATCCGTTTCCAGATCTGCAGCTGGGAGCCATCAAGGACCTCTGGTATTGCCAGGCGCTGGTGAATTATGAATGACGAATTTCGGATGTCAAATAGGAGCACCAAAGGTAGGGGGCGCACGGCCGTGCGCCCCCTCGAGTTTCTACATTTTGGGAGCGGAGAGACGGCCTGAGGGCCGTCTCAGCTTGGCAGGCCGGTTAGCCTGCGACTGACACACTCAGGAATCCTTCTTAACTTCGCCGTTTCATCTCCCATCTGCGTGGGTTCAACCCTATATATTCTTTCAGCTCATTCAACTGTTTCTCGTTGTGGACCACTTGATCGCGGAATCTTTCCTGCCATTGAAAAGATGAATTCACTTCTTTTCGAATCCGAGCCGTACAGGCACCTTTGAACTGTCCCACGACCGAACCGAGAGAATCCGGATACAGGCGTGCGGGTTTGCGCTTTTGATGGAGATCTGCCGAGACTACCGACCCGGATGCCTGGGGAAGGATCGATATCAACCCGTGAAAATGGTTGGGCATGACCTGAAATCGATCCAATAGAATGTTGGATCTGAGTTGAGCGCTTCGCAGCCACTCCTCAACGACGATTTCTCCTGCCCTGGATAAGTACATCTGGCCATGTCTGACTGTGCCAAACCAGTGTTTTCCTTCTCTGGTATTGACGGTGACGTGATAACAACCAGACCGATAGTCCCAATGCTGCAGCCTGGCGGATTCAACTCTGTAACAGTTCCGAAAAAGAGTCATGCTGGACATAACCGGACAGGAGGCGATTTTGCGAAAAAAAAGGATGATCGGAGAGACGGCCTGAGGGCCGTCTCTACCCACAAAATGTAAAATCCCTTGGGCAGCCAAGCTGAGACGGCCCTCATGATGTCATAAGAACGACGACTCCCTTAAAATGGCGTCCAGTGTCCGTCGAGACGCGGAACGCCAAATTTAGAAAGGAGCCGTCATGGCGATTTTCATAGCGTCTGACTTTCATTGCAAGTACCAA
>DASXTB010000140.1:0-19138 GCA_036505615.1 Acidobacteriota bacterium | reverse complement strand
GGTGAGTGGGAGAGTGGGTGAGAGGGGGAGCGGGAGAACGGGGGAGTGGGAGAGCGGGGGATTCTTGAGTGGAAGAGCGGGAGAGTGGGAGAGCGGGTGACACGCAGAGCCGTTAAGTAGATCGACTTCTCGCAACGCTCTAAGCCTCCCGTCATTCAGTTAACCCCATTCTCTAACTCCCCCACTCTCCCACTCTCCCACTCACCCACTCTCCCACTCCCCCCTCCCTCCTCCCCAAATTCACGATTCTAGCAGCCCCTCAATCACCGCCAGGCCTTCCTCAAGTTGCTCGTCTGTAATTACCAGTGGCACCAAAAATCGAAGCACGTTGTTGTAGGTGCCGGCATAAATAACTATTACGCCGTGATCCAGGATGCGCTTGATCAGGCTTAATGTATATTCCTTAGCAGGCGTCTTTGTCTTGCGGTCTTCGACAAATTCCACAGCCATCATCGCGCCCAATCCTCTGACTTCGCCGACCTGCTGGTTTTGAGTCTGCCAGTGCGCCAGGCGTTCGCGCAGATTCCCGCCGATCTGCTGCGCGCGTTCCACGAGCTTCAGTTTTTGGATTTGCTCGATTGTGGCCAGCGCCGCGGCGCAGGCGAGCGGGTTTCCTCCATAAGTTCCGCCGAGCCCGCCCACATGAACGCTGTCCATGATCTCGGCGCGGCCGGTTACGGCCGAGACCGGCATTCCGCCACCGAGCGACTTGGCCACAGTGATCAGATCCGCTTCAATGCCATAGTGTTCCATGGCAAACAGGCGTCCGGTGCGGGCAAAGCCGGTCTGAATCTCATCAACGACCAGAAGAATCCCGTGAGACTTGCAAAAATCTGCAATTGCTTTCACATAACGAACCGGGGCGACGACAAAGCCTCCCTCGCCCAGTACCAGTTCTATCACCACGCAAGCCACGTGCTTTGGATCAACTTGCGTGTCAAAAAACTGGTGCATCTGATCAATCGCAAAATCGACGAATATTTTTTCGTCGCTGAAATTGCTTCGATAGAAGTAAGGATACGCAAGGCGGTAAATTTCCGGCGCAAACGGCCCGAAGCCGTACTTGTATGGCATGACTTTGCTGGTGAGCGACATTGCCAGAAGGGTGCGGCCGGCAAAACCGTGCTCAAAGCCAATGATGGCGGGCCGTCCGGTAAAATAGCGCGCGATCTTGACGGCATTTTCGACGGCCTCGGCGCCGCTGTTGAGCAGCAGAGTCTTCTTGAGGAAATTGCCGGGAGTAATTTCATTGAGCTTTTCGGCCAGTGCCACGTAAGGCTCGTACATAGCAATGTGAAAGCATGTGTGTAGAAACTTGCGCGCTTGGTCGGTAACCGCTTCGACAACCTTTGTGTTGCCGTGGCCCACATTGAGCGTGCCCAGGCCGCCGGTGAAATCGAGCAGGACATTACCATCAACATCGGTGACGGTTGCTCCGTCAGCTCGCTGAATAAAAATGGGCGCCAGATGAAATGGCCCTTGGGGGACAGCCGCTTTGCGCCGAGCCAGCAGCGCCTGGCTCCGAGGACCGGGGATTGGAGTCTTCAGAGAGATAGTAGGCATAGAAAGTCGGGTATTGGAGAAGCAACAAAAAGTCACCGGTCATCAGCCATCGGTCATCGGTCATCGGTTACCAGTCACCGGTCATCAGGTCCACAGGTGATCAGGTCCGCAGGTCATCAAGTCCCAATCAGTTTTGACTTGCAAACCTGTGGACCTGCTGACCTTTGACCTGATGACCGGTGACCGGTGTCCGATGACCGATGACCTTAGTACCAGCCGATTGGCTTCTCACTCAAGTTGATATGCACCTGTTTGGTCTCCAGAAACTCTTCCACGCCATGCAGGCCGAGCTCGCGTCCCTGCCCGCTTTGCTTATAGCCGCCCCAGGGGGATTCCACGTAGCAAGGTTGCATGGTGTTGACCCAGACGATGCCTGCGCGCAGATTCCTTACCACGTTCAGGCACTTGAAAATGTCGCGCGACCAGACTGCCGCCGCCAAGCCATAAGGAGTGTCATTAGCGATGCGGACAGCGTCGACTTCGTTCTTGAACGGGATGCAGGCTACCACTGGACCAAAAATTTCCTCGCGCGCGATGCGGGTCGTGTTGTCGGTCTCAAACACGGTGGGCTCAACGAAGTAGCCATTCTTCAGCTTCGCTGACTTTGGAATTCCGCCACCTGCAATCAACTTGGCTTCCTTCTTCCCCAGTTCCAGATAGCCGGTGACTTTCTTTAGATGTTCGCTGCTGACCAGGGGGCCCATCTTAGTTCCGCGATTGAGCGGATCTCCGAGTTTAATGCGTTTGGTCTTGTCCTTCATTCGCTTGAGAAATTTCTTGTAAATGTCTTGTTGAATCAACACCCGCGATCCGGCGGAACAAACTTCTCCTTGATTGATAAAGACGCCGAACAGCGCCCCGTCGGTAGCCGCGTCGAGGTCCGCGTCGGCAAAGAAAATGTTGGGTGATTTGCCGCCAAGCTCCAGCGATACCTTCTTTAGATGAGAGGCGGCGATGCTCCGCAGGATGTCGCGGCCCGTGTTTGTCCCGCCGGTGAAGGAAATCTTGTCAACACCCTGCGATTCTACCAAAGCACGACCGGCCGTCGTTCCTTCGCCGCTGACCACATTGAGCACCCCGGGCGGAAGGTCTGGTATCTGTTTTTGCACCAGGCGGGCAAATTCAAGGGAAGTGAGCGGGGTTTCCTCGGCTGGCTTGAGTACTACAGTGCAACCGGCGGCCAGCGCGGGTCCCAGTTTCCAGGCAGCGAGCATCAGTGGGTAATTCCAAGGGACAATAAGACCGGCGACACCTACAGGCTCTTTCAACGTAAAATTGAGCGCGTTGTCGGGCACCGGCAGCGTCTCGCCGTGAATCTTGGTCGCCAGGCCACCGTAGTATTCCAGGCAGGAAGCGGTGTCGGCAATGTCCATTTCGCTTTCAACGATAGGCTTGCCACAGTTGCGCGTCTCGAGCTCGGCAAGCGACGCGGCGTTCCTGCGCACCAGATCTGCCATGGCAAAAAGAATGCGGCCGCGATGCTGGGCTGTCGTCTCCCGCCACGGTCCGCTGTCGAACGCCTCACGCGCTGCCTGGACTGCGTGCTCCACCTCCTTCTTATTCGACTCGGGAACAACTGCCATTGGTTCTCCCGTGGCAGGGTTGACCAGTGTCCGCTTCTCGGCGGCGTCCACCCATTCGTTATTGACATAGTTCTTGTAGGTTTTCATACGCTCCCTGTCGGTTGTCCTCGGTCTGTTGTCAGTTGTCCGTCATCCGTGGTCTAAGTGTCAGTGGTTAGGTTTTCCCGATGATTCATGAATTGCTCGCGGTAAAGCCCGACCGGCCACCCCCCGTGGTAACGGCCGCTGAACGTCGACGGCCAACCCTGAACTAACAGTAGCGGACCATGGGCTACGGGCTACAGGCAACTGACAACGGACCACGGACTAGGAGCGCTTGTTGTACTTCGAATACGGATACCAGTAGGGCTTAATTTCCTGCTTATAATCCAGATGGACGTGCTTTGTCTCTCGAAATTCGTCCAGGCCTTCTTCCCCTAACTCGCGCGAATGTCCGGTCTGGCGCATCCCGCCAAACGGTCCTGCCTCGTTGTCTGTAAGCGGGTCGTTGATCCAGAAAGTGCCGGCAGTGACGCGCTCCATGGCTTTCATCGCCCACTCCATATTGTTTGTGTAGATGCTGGCGCCCAGTCCGTAGCCGCTGTCGTTGGCCAGCTCAATGGCCTCATCGATTCCGGAGACACGCATGATAGGAAGGATGGGCCCGAAAGTCTCCGTCTGCACCAGGCGCATATCCTGCCGCACGTTCACCATAACGGTGGGCTCGTAGAAGAATCCCTTTTTGAACTTAGAGGAGCGCCGGCCGCCGCACAGAATCCGTGCGCCCTGACCTGCGGCATCTTGGACGCGCGAGTGAATGTCCTCAAGCTGAACGGCATTGATTATCGGACCAATGTCTGTCGTCGGATCGAGGCCACTGCCAAGCTTAAGCTGTTTGGTGAACTTGACGACACGCCGGGTAACCGCATCGGCGATATCGTCAAAGATATAGAAGCGTTTTGCGCCCGTGCACACCTGTCCCGTGTTCAGATAGGCGGCCCAACAGGCCGCACGGCTGGCGATTTCTAGGTCCGCGTCGCTGCATACGATAAACGGGTCATTGCCTCCCAGCTCCAGGTGCGCCTTCTTCACCTGGGCCGCGCAGAGCTGGCCGATGCGCTTGCCGGTGTCGACCGACCCGGTCAGTGCAATCAAATCTGTGCCCGGATGAGTAACCAGCGCCTCTCCGATTTCTTCGCCGTAACCGGTGACGATGTTGACTGCGCCTGCAGGAAGCTCCGCGAAGGCTTCGGCAAGCGCCAGTGTTGCCAGCGGCGTCTCCTCGCTCGGCTTGATGATTACTGTATTTCCGGCTGCCAGCGCGGGAGCGACTTTCCAAGAGAGCAGTAAAAGCGGATAGTTCCAGGGGATAATCGCGGCCACTACGCCGTAGGGCTCCTTGACCGTGAAATTGACTTGGTGCGGAAACACCGGTGGAATGGAGTTGCCCCGGGAGTTGCGGCCGACTTCGGCGTAATAATCAAAGCAGGCTGAAGTCCAGTCGACTTCGTCGCGGTTCTCACAGAACGGCTTGCCGCCTTCTTTTGTCATCAAGGTGGCCAGTTCCCGCTGCCGGTCTCGAATAGTGCGCGCGACGGCGTGAAGCATGGCAGCCTTTTCGACCCCCGGAACCCACCGCCACGACTTAAAAGCTGTGCGCGCCGCCGCCACTGCGAGGTTGGCGTCTTCAGCGGTGCCTCGCGGCACCTTGTCAATGATTTCTTCGGTGGCGGGATTGATAACGGGAATCTGGCCGCCGTTGGATTTCAGGTATTTGCCTCCAACCCATTGGTGCTTCATAAAGTCCGGTCTCGTCAGCGATCGGCTCTTAGCTGCCAGCTCTCAGCCTTCAGCTCTCGGCTCTCAGCTTTCAGCGGCTCGTAGCTTTTCAGTTCTTAAACATCGCGTTTCAGTCCGTTGGTGGCTGAGTGCTTACAGCAGCTGAGAGCTGGCTGGCTGATATTCCGAATCTGTTGTAACAGTGCACTAGCCCGGATTATTCATAAATTCTTGTCAACATCCATGAATATTTTTTCACTCCATTCTGGAAATAATCGGTGTGCGGAAAGTCCGCTTGCTGACGCGCGCGGCTCGGTTGAGCTAAAATTAGGACTCATGAAAAAGTCACTTACCTGCACCAAGTGCAGAAAGAAGTTTGTTATCCAGGGAGAGGCAGGACGCTCCAGAGAAGTTCCGCAAACGGTGTTGTGCCCTCACTGTCAGAAACCGAATCAAGTAATATGGCCGATGAACGCCGGCTTTCACGTTGAGAAGCCCGGAACGGAGAACGCCTAGGGAATTGACCACACCTGTTCCTGGGAGGAGGGGCTTGACTTCAAATTTGCCAAAAAATTCTTGTGCCCTTTCAGGGCGATTGGTACTCGGGGAATGGCCAACCGGCGCCGCCGGCTATACTCTGCAAACCCTCCGGGTTTGGTGTTGTGGGAACCCCGCAAAAAAGTGGTTAAAAAAACCAGATTTCACGGACCTGTATCACGTCCACGACAACGAGCAGCCTGCGTCAGCTTTCAAATCAGCGAAACCGCCGCTTCAGCAGCCAGCTTTTCGCTGCCGCGACATTCGAAGGGCATCCCTTTTTTCCCCGTAGTAATTCCTCAAGATTCGCTCCTGTCGGTATCCCATCTTCCGATAGAAACCGATGGCCTGAGTGTTTCGGACGTCTACTTCCAGGATCACCGTGACGGCGCCATCTTGCTCGAGCAGCGACTCCAACTGTTGCAGCAAAATCCGGCCATACCCCTTGCCTCGGGCCTCAGGCAGCAGGTCGAGCGTTATGATGTGGCCGGCTGGCAATCTTCCCCTGGATCTAGTCACGGCCGCCACGCCGAAGCCCAGAATTTGCGAATCGTCGACCAGCACCAGGGTGTGGCTGAAGACCCTGCGGACAAAGTAATCCAACGCCGGTTCGTCATACGCAATCCCAGGCTCAAAACAGGCCTGGTCGATTCTTAGTAACTCCGGAAAGTCGGGATCCTGAAAATGGCGGACCTGAATTGACATGACAATCTAAGATTTTCCGGTTTCGTAGTACAATAAGCTATTCCTACCGAAAGGGACATTATGAAGCGACTTTTACGCAGCCTTATAGCTTTTGTCTGCCTTGTTTTCGCAAGCGCGGCAGCGTCGGCTCAGACTGAGAGAGCAGAATACGATGGCCTCATAAAAATACAACAGGAACCCTCCATCGATACTCGCATTCAGTTGGGAGAGGATTTCTTACAGAAATATCCGAACTCCACCTATGGTCCATATGTGCGCCAGCAGTTGGTCTACGCGTACAATCAGAAGAAGAATCCAGACAAGGTAATTGAGCATGGAGAAGGAGCCAAGTCGGTAAAGGATGTAAATGTTCTGACTCTTTTAGCCATCGCATACGGCGACAAAAAGATTAACGATAAATCTCTACAGACCGCGCAGGCAGCGCTGGAAGTGCTTAACGGCCCGGAAGCCCCGTCGAACCTGACGCCGGAACAGAAGAATCAGTCGCTGTCGCTCAATCAATACTTGGTGGGAACTGCTTATTATCGTCAGGCCAAAGAGAACCAAGGCAGTGAGAAGAACGCCCTGCTTGGCAAGGCTAAGGAGTCCCTGGAAGCGGCCATACACTCCAATCCTAAAAACGATTTCGCCTATTATCAACTGGGATTGACCCTCGCCGAGATGAGTCAGGGCACAGCCGCCTGCGAAGCCCTCGCCAAAGCGGTCGTGCTCGAAGGTCCGGCCAAACCAATCGCGCAGCAGGATCTGGAGAAGATCTACATTTACTACAACCGGAAGCCGAAGGCCGCAGCAGCTAAAGACTTGGATAAACTCCTGGCCAAAGCGAAAGCGGACTTGAAATAGGTTATTCCAAAAGCGTCTATCGTCGGAGAAGACGAAGGCTTAAGTTGACGCCGGGCGACTTTTCTGTTGCGCGCCTCCGCTAAGGAGATAGATAATAAGATTGTCAACGGGAAGCGTCACGCAAGACGCGCTCTGTCGCATTCATTCCAACCTGTCGCTGTGGATCTCGCCGCACTATTTCGGTTGCAGCCCTGCCGCGTTGAGAATGTGTTTGATTGTTCAGCGCCACGGACAATTGGCGACGGACCACTGACCAAATCGGAGAACCTATGACCCGAAAATATCGCCAGCCTGGCTATCAGGACGAGGAACGTCGCGAGGATAAGTCGAAGGCGCCGGCGCGCAAAGGCCCCAGGGACCCTTCTGCACCCCGCTCTCCGAAGATGCCCGGTTTTTTAACTGTCTTTCGCTGTGCCATGTGTGGCGCCACCGTTCCGGTGACCGAACGGCTGGAATTTGAAGCCATTTGTCCGAAATGCGAAGCTGCTTTACACAGCTGCAAGAATTGCGTCCACTTCGACCCCAACAGCCGTTTTGAGTGCACTGAACCGATTGAGAAGCGCATTCCCAAGAAGGACGCCCGCAACGAATGCACTTTCTTTGAGGCTAGGACCCGAGTCGAAAAGGAAATCACGACGGCAGTTCCGGCAAAGAGACCCACACCTACAGACGATCCTCGGGCAGCCTTTGAAAAGCTGTTCAAGAAATAAGAATCCGCTTCAGGTCTGCTTAATAGCGGATTGTGGATTTCCGATTGCGGATTGCTGAAAGCCACTTGCCTTTGAAATACCGCTGAACTAACTAACAATTCACAGGTTGCTTTTAACTTTGTGTCCACTGTGTCCTTGGTGGTCAAAAAACAGCTTAACCACAAAAGACTTACCGCGGTCTTAAGGCCGCAACCAAACCGTCACTGGTCATCAGTCATCGGTCATCGGAAAAACCTGGTCAAAAAAACTAGAGTTCACAACTTGTTACACCAAGGACAGCAGGCATCGGTTACGCTGCAAAACCCGGAGGCTGAAACTGATGCAAGAAACAGCCGAAATCGAATGCCCCCATTGTGGCGAGTGGCTGGAGATCTGCCTCGATCCAAGCCTTCCTTTTCAGATTTACATCGAGGATTGCCAGATCTGCTGCAAGCCAATACAGATTCGTGTCGTCTTCGAACAAGGTGAAGCCCGGGTGCATACCGAAGCGGTAGATTGAAGATTTTGCGGCAGCAGATGTCTCAAAGATTGAGAAAGCGAATTCTGTGGCTAACGGGAATTTTGCTGGGATTGTTAGCCGGCCTCCTGTTTCTCCATCCCTACTGGCAGCCGTCTCTGTTGATCCTCGATGCTGCTGGCCCGCAGGGACTGATTGGCAGGCTTCCTGAATGGGCGGGTCGCAGCGTCCGGACAGAGGACGTTGACGTCCCCACGCGCTCCGGAAAAATCCCGGGAAGGATTTATGTCCCCTCGGGCTCTCCCCGAGCTGCAGTCGTCGTAGTGCACGGCCTGCACGCGGCGGGAATTGCCGAAGAGCGCCTCGGTCCGTTTGCCCGCAAGGTGGCTGCGCGGGGAATTGTGGTGTTGACTCCCGAGATGGAGGACCTGCGCCGCTATCGAATCACTCCCCAGACCACCGACCAAATCGAAGACTCGACTCGCTGGCTCGCCAACGAGCAGCGTTTTGCCACGAAGGGCCGGGTTGGTTTGATCGGAATCAGCTTTTCCGGGGGCCTGAGCATTGTCGCGGCCGGCCGATCTTCCATCCGAGACCGAGTCTTGTTTGTGCTCTCCCTGGGCGGGCACGGCGACCTGTACCGGACCGCACACTACTTATGTACCGGCCAGCTTCCCGAGGGCCGCGGTTACTTAAAACCGCACGATTATGCAGTCGCTGTCGTTCTGTTGAACTTGTGTGACCGGCTGGTTCCAGATTCTCAGAGCCGGCAGCTTGCAGATGGAATTACCGCCTTCCTACATGAGGATAATGAGTTGGGACACAGGATGATTCAGCAACTGCCGCAGCCGTCGTCTCAGATCTTGGGCTGGGTAGAGGCGCGCGACGCAAGCAAGCTAGCGCCCATGATGCTGCCGCACCTGGTACAATTCGCCTCCGACCCAAATCTGTCTCCTGAGCGCTCAGCTCCCCCTGTGGCACCGGTCTTCCTGCTGCACGGCGAAGGGGATAGCCTGATTCCCTCGAGTGAAACCGAATCGCTGGCCAGATATCTCCGGGGAAAAACCGAAGTGCACTGGCTGATAACGCCTTTGATCTTTCACGTTCAGTTGGATCAGCGCCCGAAATTTCGGGATGTTTGGAATCTGCTGCGCCTGTGGGAGAGAATTTTTCGGATCATGGGATAAGGGGAGCTCAAGGTGCAGCCCGTAATGCTATCCTACAGGGGAGAACAGGCGGCCAACCCAGGGAATTCACTAACGCCCTAAATCACGCGCCTATGACTGAACCGAAGTCCTTCACGGAGTTCTGGCCTTACTATCTGTCAGAACATCGACTGCGCCGGACTCGGCAGCTGCATTTCATCGGCAGTTCGCTGGCGCTGCTCTTGTTGATTGCGGCAGTCTGGACAAGGTTCTGGTATTTGATTCCGGTTGCTGTCGTGTGCGGCTATGGATTTGCCTGGTTCGGGCATTTCTTTGCTGAAAAGAACAGACCGGCTTCATTTCACTATCCGCTTTATTCGTTTCTCGCCGACTGGAAAATGTGGGCCTTTACGATTACCGGAAGGCTTGAGACAGAGCTTGGGAGGTTGGGAATTTCGAATAACGAATTTCGAAGGACGAATGACGAGTGACGAATTCCGATGAAAAAAATGATTTTGTGTGTTTCTGGAATGTTGTTACTGGCAGGCCCGGCGGGCGCCGTGAAGACTGCCAAGTCTGGAGGAAACAGGAGCACAATGGCGGCAACCTTGAAGGACCAGAAGATCCAGTACCCTGCCACAAAGAAGGTGGATGTCGTCGACACCTACCACGGAACGAAGGTGTCCGATCCGTACCGCTGGCTGGAAAATGCCGCTGATCCTGAAGTGATTCAGTGGGTGGACGCGCAAAACACTTTGACACACTCGCTGTTGGATCGGCCGGAGCGCAGCGCCCTCAAAGCCAGGCTGACAGAGCTGTTTAACTTTCCCCGATATACCGTTCCATTGCGCCGGGGAAGGTTTTATTTTTTCCAGAAGAATACGGGGTTGCAGAATCAATCGGTGCTCTACGTGCAGGAGGGTTTGAGAGGGACACCTAGAATCTTGCTCGACCCTAATACTCTCAGCTCCGATGGGACTGTGGCGCTGACCAGCGTAAGCGCCAGTCATGACGGCAGCCTGATGGTTTATGGCTTGTCGCGCAGCGGCAGCGACCGCCAGGAACTCTATGTCCGGGACGTAAGAAGCGGCAAGGATCTTTCTGACAAGATACTCTGGGTGAAATTCACCAGTCCCACTTGGACGCGCGACAATAAGGCGTTTTACTACGCTCGCTTTCCTCAGCCTGGCACGGTTGCGGCTGGGGACGAAAATTACTTCGCCAAAGTCTATTTTCACAAACTAGGCGACGACCAGTCTAAAGATGCGTTGATCTACCAGCGACCCGATGACAAGGAAATCGTTTTTGGAACCGATATTACCAATGACAACCGCTACCTGATGATCGGAGCGTTCAAGGGCGCCAGCGACGAGAGTGAGTGGTGGGTCCTGGATCGCAGGACCGAAAAGATCGCTCCTCTGTTTACCGGTTTCAAGCATGCCTATGAATTTGTCGAGGACATCGATGGGCGCTTCTATTTCAAGACGGATGAAGGCGCGCCGCTGGGACGCGTAATTGCTCTGGATTATGGCAAGGCCAGTCCCACGCCAGTGGAGGTCATCCCTGAGACTAAAGATAAGCTGTCCAGTGTGGCTGTGGTCAACCGGCGGATCATCACCTCTTATCTCCACAATGCCAGCGAACAACTGCACATCCACACTTTGGACGGAAGAGTGGAGACCCAGGTTGATCTCCCGGCACTAGGCACGGTGACCGGCCTGACCGGCGAGCCGGGAGACAAAGAGATGTTTTTAAATTTTGAGTCGTTCACTTATCCTCCGGCCAGTTATCGATACGATTTCCGGTCGCGGAAGCTCGAGCCCTTTTTCAAGAGCGAATCTAGAGTAGACAGCAGTGCCTACGAGACAGAACAGGTCTGGTATCCCAGTAAAGATGGAACGAAGGTCTCCATGTTCTTGGTCCACAAAAAAGGACTGAAGCTGGATGGCGAGCGGCCTGCGGTGCTTTACGGATACGGCGGTTTCAACATCAGCCTCACGCCTGCATACAACCCGGCGCTCTTCCTGTGGCTGGAAAAGGAAGGCATCTTCGCTGAAGCCAACTTGCGTGGCGGTGGAGAATATGGCGAGCAGTGGCACAAGGCCGGAATGCTGGAAAAGAAGCAGAATGTATTTGATGATTTCATTTCGGCCGCGGAATGGCTGATCGGCAGTCGCTACACCCGCGTGGAGAGGCTGGCGATTCGCGGAGGCAGCAACGGCGGGCTGCTGGTGGGCGCCTGCATGCTTCAACGGGCGGATTTGTTCGGTGCTGTGGTTTGCCAGGTCCCAGTGGCCGACATGCTGCGCTATCATCTTTTCACGGTGGGGCGGTTTTGGATTCCTGAATATGGATCGGCGGACAATCCGGAGCAGTTTCCTTTCTTGTACCAATATTCTCCTTACCACAATGTGAAGGACGGTGTTTCTTATCCTCCAACTCTCATTACCACGGCGGACACCGATGATCGAGTGGCCCCGGGCATGGCCAAAAAATTTGCGGCACGGCTGCAAGAGGCAACCGCGGGATCCAAACCGATTTTGATTCGAGTGGAAACTAAGGCGGGGCATGGCCTTGGAAAGCCGATCTCGAAATTGATCGATGAAGCCGCCGATATCTACACTTTTCTGTTTTGGCAGCTGGCAGTCCGGTGATCTTTCTTATCGAGCCGTCAGCAACTTAAAAAAATTGCAACCAGTCTCGGTTCTGGTTTTTTTCGCACGTGCCAACCGTCGCGGCTCCGCCTTCGATTTTTGAAGCTCCGGACGACGAACCACAGACTACGGATAACTGACAACGGACGACAGAGTAAAATTAATGCCCGATCGAATTCGCGCCCCCCAGTTTCCAGAGAACTTCCCCTGGTTGAACGTTCGTGAACCCCTTTCCCTGTCAAAACTACGGGGAAAAGTCGTTCTCCTAGATTTTTGGACCTACGGCTGAATTAACTGCCATCACGTCCTTCCGGAGCTGAAGGCACTCGAAGAAAAATATCGCAACCAACCCGTGGTCGTAATCGGCGTCCATTCAGCCAAATTTCACAGAGAAGGCGAGACGGAGGCGGTGCGAGATGCCGTGCGGCGCATGGAAATTCGACACCCCGTGATCGTCGACCAGAGAATGAAGATGTGGCAAAGCTGGGGAGTGCGCGCCTGGCCCACAATTGTCGTGATCGACCCGGAGGGATATGCCGTGGGGGGCGTCAGCGGCGAAGGAAACGCGCAGGTTCTTGATCAGTTGATCGCCACTCTTTTGCAGGAATTTGGAAGCGCCGGCAAGCTTGACCGCTCACCACTGCCCATCGCATTCTCCGGCCCTCCGCAGCGCCCTTTGATGTATCCGCAGAAAATTACGGCGCATCCACTGACAAGACAGATAGCGATAGCCGACACCGGACACCATCGAGTTCTGGTGAGTTCGCCGCTGTCTGCAGGAGCCGATGATGCACGCGTTTTGCGGATTGCATGTGTGGCCGGCTGTGGAGAAGCGGGACAAAAGGATGGCAGCTTTGATTCAGCCCAGTTTCACATGCCTGCGGGCCTGACATTCGATCCTTCGGGGAAAATTCTGTACCTTGCAGATACCGAGAACCACCAGATTCGAAAGATTGACTTGGACAAACGGCTTGTCACCACTGTCGCGGGCACGGGCCGGAAATCGGCTCACTATCCGCCGCATCCGGGAAAAGGAATCTGGTGCGCGCTCAATTCGCCGTGGGACGTGCTTCAGATTGGAAACATTCTGCACATCGCCATGGCCGGATCACACCAGCTCTGGACTCTGGACTTGATTTCAAAGGAATGCCGGCCTTTTGCGGGCACTGGCCGAGAGAGCAAGGACGATGGACCACGCGTTCAGTCCAGCTGGTCCCAGCCGAGCGGGCTAAGTGCGGATGGTCGGTGGTTGTACGTCGCTGATGCTGAAGATTCCAGCATCCGCAAGGTAAGTTTGGAAGCCGACGGCCAGGTAATATCTATCGTGGGCGGCCATCTGTTTGATTTTGGCGACCGCGACGGCGTGGGAGAGCATGCCCGCCTGCAGCACCCGCTGGCCGTGTTGTTTCATGAAGGCAAACTTTTTGTCGCTGACTCCTACAATCACAAGATCCGTCTGGTTGATCCCGCCCGCAATTGTATTCAGGGGTGGGCGGGAACCGGAGCGGCGGGACTGCGCGACGGAGATCCGTCAGCGGCGGAATTTTCAGAGCCGGCTGGATTGGCGCTTCTGGACGGCAGGCTTCTGGTCGCCGACACGAACAATCACGCCGTTCGGGTTATTGAGATCAGCAGTGGAAACGTGGCCACTCTCGACATCCGGTTGGATGAGATATCGGCAAATGTGGGGACAGACCCCTAATCTCGGCTCTATCAGTTGGTCGCCGTGTACTGGTACAGACCCAAACAAAGCCGAATTGGGGGTCTGTCCCCACATTCCCGTTCATTGGCGTTCATTTGCGGCCATCTCTCAGGCAATCCCCAAAACCTCATTAAAGAAGCCAACCAGGTACTTGAAGGCAAGGTAATAGACGATCAAGCCGATCACGAGAATGGCAAATATTGGGATGGGGATCAAGTTGAGAAAACCCAGCATCTTGGCCACCGTGAGGCCAGCGGGAAAGAGCAAAAAGACGAGAACCGCGCCGTGCAACCCGATAGGCAGACGGTGGCGCCGGTCAAGCCAGATGTAAAGCATGTTCCAGATCCCCCACAGATTTGGAACCACCGCCATGGGAAACACAATGACCCGCTCGATGGGAATCGGAATATGGTAGACAAAGCGAACCAGGGAAAAGACCGTCATAACGACGAGCAAGAACACAGTGGGAGCCGTGATTCCAGCCATGTACGCGCGCAGGTAAGGATGCTTATTCATGACGAACTCCGTTTCAATAAGTTAGGGAAGGCGGAAGGCAGAAAGCGGAAGGCAGAAAAAACGACAAACAAGATTGAACGTTTTTAACAACTGGCAGCATAAACCTCTCCTGCATTACAAATGATAAAGTAGTCCTAACATCGCCTTAGGGAAGAGCAAGACGCAAATCACGAGCGCGGCAAACAGCGTCCAGTCTAGCCCAGGTATTCTCGAGTGTCGCCAGTCCAACTCGCGGAGCATCCGCGGCCAGAGATCATCTCTCAGCTCCAGATCTGTAACCGGCGGCCTCACGCTTTGAAGCAGTTCTTTCATTCTTTTCTCTTCGAGTTGACTCATACCTCGTATCCCAATCGTTTTAATTTCTTTCGCAACATCCGGACCGCCCGGAAGACGCGGGATTTGACTCCTCCTACCGAGAGATTGAACGCCTCGGCGATTTCCTCGTAAGGCAGTTCTTCAATGAGCGCCAGTGTCGCAACAGCTTGAAACTTTGGCGGCAGCTGGCGGAACGCCGTCTGCACCTTGTCGCGGAGATCACGTTGGATGGCCGGATCCGGCATTGGCCCATTCGACAGGTCGGCGGCAAGCTCCACCTCAGGCCGGGCGCTTCTCAAGTGATCCAGCGCCACATTGGTTGCGATACGACGGGCCCACGCCTCGAAACTACGCTGGGGATCAAACCGCGCGCGCGACCGGTAAATGCGCCAGAAGGTTTCCACTGTGAGGTCTTCCGCCGATGCCGAATTACGGACGATTCGCAAGATCCAGCCATAAACAGGAGCCTGGAACTGTCGAAACAGTGACTCGAACGCGTCCACGTCGCCCTGTGCGAACCGCTCCAGCCGTTCCATCTCCGCCTCTATTGACCCTTACTGGGTTGGCACGAAGCCGGTTTCATTTTTTTTCCGGATCTCTTGTGTCCTTGGTGTCCTTTGTGGTTGAAAAAGCTTTACCTCCAAGGACACGGAGGACACAAAGGTGTTGCTCGCGAGGCCCCGGATTTTTCCACGACCGACGGACATGAGAAAATTGAATTGAACATAAATGCAGCATGAGGCGAAGCGATTGACAATGCGGGCAGAGCAAATGACAAAGCTTTTTATTTTTGACGCCGACGGCACGCTTCGCCGCACTACGGTCCCGGGGCTGCCGTCGCCGAGGAACCCTGGCGAATGGAAGTTAATGCCCAACGTCAAGAACACCTTAAATCAGATGGATTGGAATTCTGGAGAGCTTTTCCTGGGAATTGCCTCCAACCAGGATGGTGTCAGCCTGGGAGATCTGACAGAAGAGATGGCTTATCGGCTTCTGCAAGACATGGTAGTGGAAGCTATCGGTTATTTTCCACTTCACACCGCCATTGAAATGTGCACATGTAAGCTTGGCATGAATTGCAGGCGGAAGAAACCAAAGCCGGGGATGCTGCTGGACATCATGCATACATTCGATATCCCTGCCAAGCAGACTTTGTTTGTTGGCGACATGGAATGGGATCTTGAGGCAGCGCGCCGTGCCGGCGTACGCTTCATGTGGGCCAAGGATTTCTTCGGCTGGCCGGATTGATTTTTCCAGAAAATTGTGGCTGTCCCTCGCCTCCTCGGTCATTTGCGAGTGTCACAGTCCGCTTCAGCGGGCTTTCCCGGAGGGTTAAAGGTGAGCGTCTTTTGCAAACCGCTGGACCTCTCTGTAGCCTGTATAATGCTCTTGGTGGCCGCGGATGCGAAAGTTTCACCACACGGGTGTTATCACAGAGCAGCGCCAGCCTGGCGAGGTCTATGTAGAGCAGACCAAAGTTTGGGTGACTAATCCAGACAATCATCCCTACCGCGTCGAATACCTCCGATTTGAGCCGGAATCTCCGGTAACTGGTCCCGTTCGCAATCAATGCCACACCGCTTATACCGTCGACGACCTGGACAAGGCAATGGAAGGCCAGACGGTGCTGCTGGGGCCGTTTGAAGCGATGGATGGCTTGCGTGTCGTCTTCATTGAAAACGACGGCGCCGTAGTTGAATTCATGGAGTTCAGCAAGGGCCGCACGGAGATCGGGTAAGCCTCTGTTCAATTTCGAAATGATATAAGTTTCGCCTCACGGGGGGACAATTATGACCAACATCAATCGCCGAGAGTTTCTCCAAGGTGCGGTAGCGGGCGCAGCCGCTTTTTCTATCGGGCTGAAGTCCAACCGCGAAGAAAAACACTTTCTCTATGTGGCGTCCCCGGGGATTCGGAATTACGTGGAGCACGGTGGAATTGGCGTTCTCGTTTACGATGCGGCTGACCGCCACCGTTGGGTCAAGCGCATCCCTACTATGGAAGTCAAACCCGGTGAGGAGCCGGAAAATGTCAAAGGCATCTGCGCCAGCGCGGCAACTGGCCGGCTTTATGTCAGTACCTTGAAGCGTCTGATCTGTCTCGACCTTCTCACAGACCGGATCATTTGGAACAAGACGTATGACGGCGGATGCGACCGAATGGCGATTTCCCCGGATGGCAGCCACATGTATCTGCCTTCATTTGAAGGCCCGCATTGGAACGTGGTTGACGGCTTGACCGGTGATGTCATTGCCAAAATCGAGACCAAGTCAGGAGCGCACAATACCATCTATGGGCTGGATGGCAGGCATGTTTATCTTGCGGGTTTAAAGTCACCCATTCTTTCGGTGGCAGACGCCCGCAGTCGCGATATAATAAAAAAAGTTGGCCCTTTCAGTAACGTCATTCGCCCCTACACGGTCAATGGCCATCAAACTCTCTGTTTTGTAAATGTCAACGATCTCCTCGGCTTTGAAGTCGGAGATCTCGGGACCGGTAAAATGCTGCACCGCGTCGAAGTCGCCGGATATCAGAGAGGGCCGGTCAAGCGTCATGGGTGTCCCAGCCACGGCGTCGGCCTGACGCCCGACGAGAAGGAACTCTGGTTGTGCGACGCCGCAAACAGCAGCATGCATATTTTCGATGCCACTCAGATGCCGCCCAGGCAGGTCACCAGTCTGAAGCTGCGCGATCAACCTGGCTGGATTACATTCAGCCTCGATGGCCGGTATGGCTATCCGTCCACGGGCGATGTAATTGACGCAAAGACCAAGAAAATAGTGACCTGCTTGCAGGATGAGACGGGGCGACAGGTGCAGAGTGAAAAAGTCTTGGAGATCGTTTTCGCCAACGGAAAGCCGGTTCGAGCGGGTGACCAGTTTGGTCTCGGCCGGAAGACCTGAGTTCTGCTCGAGGAATGCGGGCACAAATGGGCGCATCAGAACTGCGCCCGTCAGGGCGCGCGGAGAGAATTTTTGTTAATCCTCGGCGGCTACAAAATACTCTGAACCGGCGGCGACTTAGAAAAATTTCGGCGAATTTCGTTAGATTCTCCGCGCGCGCCCTGACGGGCGCGGTTCTGATTGGGCAACGCGCCCTTCCGGGCGCGGTTCCGCGGGTGCACCTGGGCTTGCGTCTTCTCACCTGGTGAGCTATCCAGAATTGCTCGCTAAGTTGGCGCCAGTATATGGAGCCTGCTTCCTGGCTGTACGTCGAGCCGCTCGCGAGTCAAAAGCAGTCCACGGCCAAAACACATCTTCAGGCGGAAGATCTGGCCATCGACTATCTTCCCTTCAGGAGTTTTGCATCTAATTTCGCCGCCGCTGTGCCCGTGAAGCCAGCGAGCAAATTCCTCGCGTCTGGCCGCGTCGGCATGATGAACCAGCAACGCGGAAAACCCATTAACGGTATGAAAGACCTCCATCACCTCAACTTCAGAGCCGTCATCGGCGGCCAGAGCATTCCTGGCGACAACCGAGAAAATAAGGAACTCACGCCGTTTCATGTTTAACACAACTGCGCTGGTTGTGAATTTGCGAAGGTTTTCTGAAAAAAACGCGCCGTCTCCAGCAGCTTGGCAATCTCTTGGTTTTTTTACCAAGATCTTAACCGATGACTGATGACCGATGACGCTTTTGGTTGCGCCCGAAGGCCGGCCGCCTCTCTGCGCTATACGGTGCGCGTGGCGAGCGCGGGTGAAACGCGTGCGCCGCGTACAGCCGGAGCCAAGGCCGACAGCAAACCGGTGATCCAAAGCATCAATACGCCGATGGCGACCAATCGCCAATCCATTTTCGTTCCACTCACCCAGGTCACCAGCGCGTAGTTCAGCGCGTAGCAAAGACCAATCCCCACTGACAGGCCCGCTGACGTAATAATCCAGTTCTCCAGCAGGAAATACTGCACAATGTCGATCCTTCGAGCCCCTAGCGCGCGGCGAGTTCCGATATAGCGCGTTCGTTCGGTTACTGAGAATGACGTAATGCCTACGATACCGAGCGCGGTCACAAAGACAAGCAGGAAGATCACGGCCGAAAGCATCTTAATCATAGCTCTGTTACTTTCGTAGGTTTTCGCCTTTATCTCAGCCAGTGATTCAACCTTTATGTTCCTCCCATTATTCAGCTTCAGGAGCTGCTCTTCAATTTTCGGAGCCATTCCGGAAAGCCGGCCGGGCTCGGTGCGGACCAGGTAACGAACCCCCCAGTTGAAGCCTCCCGGTTCATCGGGGATGAACGTGACATGGTGCGCAAAGCGCCACCTTGGCCAGGAACCATGCATCGGCTCTATGATGCCCACAATGGTGTGTGGATTTTCCGCAGTTCGACCTTGAATTTGTTTACCCAGGGCGTTCCCATCGGGAAACAAACGGTCGGCATACCCCTTGGTGATGATCACATTTTTGGACTTCGCTTCGGTTACGTCCGATTCGATGAAGTTCCGCCCTTCCAGCAACCGAACGCCTACCGTGTCGAGCACGTGAATGCCGGTTTCAAAATATCCCGTCGACAGCGTGTTCATCTTCGAGCCCAGAGGCTTGTAACCGGACGAGCTGCCGGAACCACTCAAAGGAATAGCAGAGATCGCCTCAGCTTGCTTCACTCCGGGCATCGCGCGCAGCCACTCCAGATCGGCCTTGCGACTGTTGTT
>DASXTB010000139.1:0-12748 GCA_036505615.1 Acidobacteriota bacterium | reverse complement strand
CGGGTGACGGGTGACGGGTGACGGGTGACGGGTGCCCGGTGACGGGTGGCGGGTGGCGGCTCGGCTCTCGGTCTTATTAGTCAAGAAATTTCGCAATAGTTACGAAAATGGTTTCGCAAAAATGGTACTAGCGCAGTTATGTACACTAGCGCAGCATCTTTGGTAGAGCAGCTTTACCAGTTAAGAAATTCCTTGACAAAGAAGGTTAATAGTTGAGGATTCACCCGACACCCGACACCCGACACCCGACACCCGTCACCTATTCGTATCGCAGTGACTCAATCGGATCCATGCGTGAGGCGCGGATAGCGGGCCAAAGACCGCTGAACAGGCCCACCACAATCAGAATACCGGTGGCGGCCAAGACGACATCGGTTGACAATAGCAGATGGATGTCGGTCTGTCGGGTCGGGTCCTCGATCAGTTCGGCCAGGAACCTTCGTGGACCGATCACGCTGACCAGCCCATAAGAAATCAGCACTCCCAGGATGCCGCCAAGGAAAGTCACCGTAATGGCCTCCAGCAGGAACTGGACGAGGATATGCCGGCGCCGCGCACCGAGCGCCTTTCTGATGCCGATTTCTCGGGTCCTCTCTGTCACCGACACCAGCATGATATTCATTACCCCCACTCCACCAATCATCAGCGTCAGACTCCCGATGAAGATTAAAACAATCTTCAGGCCATTGGTGATGCCGCTG
This sequence comes from Acidobacteriota bacterium, assembly GCA_036505615.1. Lineage (GTDB taxonomy): Bacteria > Acidobacteriota > UBA6911 > JACQSX01 > JACQSX01 > DASXTB01. The sequence continues at coordinate 12,047 of DASXTB010000139.1, read as the reverse complement.
ACGATTTGGTTGTTTTCGACTGAGTCGTTAAATCGGATCGCGCGGTCGTCTCGAGAATCGAAGCGGTGACGCGCGGCCAGTGTTTCCCGTATTTGCTTCAGCGCGCGTGTTTGCAACGATGGATTGATCGTCTGGATCACGATGTCGTCGACGAAATCTTGATTGAAGATCTGCCGAAAGGCGGTGTAAGGGACAAAGACACTGTACTTGTCGGGATAGAAGTACGATGAGAGCTGGGGCTTTCTGGCCAGGACTCCGATCACCTCGAACGAAAGCCCCGCAATGCGGATGGTCTGTCCTACAGCCGGGCTGTTGCTGAAAAGCTTGCGTGCCACTTCCGATCCGATGAAAACCACGCGCCGGTGCTTTTCCACATCTTCAGCATTGATGAAGCGCCCTGTTTCCGCGATCTCGCTTCGCATCAGCCCATATTCTGGAGAAACACCGCGCACGCCGGCTGTCGTCTGCCGGTTGCCATAATTGAGAGGCTCGGACTCAAGATATTCGGGGCTTGCGTACTTGATCAGGCCCAGCTCTTTGAGAGTCTCGGCATCCTCTTCTTTGAGCCGGATTCGCCGGCCCGCGCGTTCTCCGCCGGCCTGCCGGCTGGTTTGTCCGGCCCAGATTACTGCCGTCCCGTTGGAATAGGCGCTGGCGAAGCCTACTTCTAGAGCGTTATGAAATCCGTTGCCGTAGGCCATCAGCAGCACGACGGTCACAATGCCCCAGGCGATTCCGAGCATCGTCAGCAACGCTCGAAATCGGTGGCTGATCAGTGAATTTATGGCCTGGAGGAGAACTTCTTTTAGCAACATGGTCTATCCATTGCGGAGCGGGAGAGTGGGAGAGTGGGAGTGGGAGAATGGGAGAGTGGGGGACGACTGATTCCAACGCACTCGCTCTCTAACCCGCTCACTCATCCATCTCCTACTTACCATTCACCCGCTCCCCCATTCACCCGCTCCCCCATTCACCCGCTCCCTCACTCTCCCGCTCCCCCACTCACCCGCTCCCTCACTCTCCCGCTCACCCGCTCCCCCACTCTCCCGCTCTCCGCTTTCCTACATTTCATACCGCAGCGCTTCAACGGGCGGCAGCTCGGCGGCGCGGCGGGCCGGATAGGTCGATGCCGCAACACCGATCAGCGTGAGCATCACGATTGCAAACACTGAGCTTTGCCAGGTAATGAGCATTCCGGAGAACCTCTCCGGCATGGGAAGCAAGTTCACCAGCTTGCACAGGCCCAGTCCGATGCCAAACCCGAGCGCTCCGCTGAACAGCGTCAGAAATAAACCTTCAAAGAAAAACTGCCACTGGATATTACGCGGCGTGGCGCCAAGCGCCTTGCGGATCCCGATCTCGTGTGTGCGTTCCTTGACGGCGATCAGCATGATGTTCATCACCCCGATCCCGCCCAAAGCCAGGGTGATAATACTGACTGAGACGAAGAACTCCTTCATCGCTTCGGTCATTTTGGAAAACATGATCGCTTCGACCGCCGTGTTCCACATCGAAACAGCCTCCAGATCTCGGGAATCAAAACCGTGTCTCTGTCCCAGGATCTCTCGAATCTCATACTCGACCGGGCTGCGTCCTTCCAGCCAGCCAGTGCTGCCCTCGCGTTCGACGATGCGCTGCATTTCTTCAGCCACGTGGCGGTACGGCGACGCGATGATCGCAGAGACGGAATCGCGAGTGAAAATATCAGCGGGCATCGGAAAATCCTTGCGCATTGTCTCGTAAGGGATAAACAGCCGAGCGTTATCCTCACCCGTGTAGTTGGAATCTTGATCCTTCTTGCGGATCCTGCCGATGACCGTGTAGGGCGTGCCATTCAAAGTAATCTGGCTTCCCACCGGGTCTCGATCGGCGAACAACTGCTTGGACGAGTCAAATCCAATAACCACCAGGCGGCGCGCTTGCTTGCAGTCAGCGTCATTGATCAGCCGGCCGCGATCCACCTCGATAGTGCGAATGTACTGAAAGATGGGCCAGATGCCGCTCATCTGTAGCGAAGCGGAATTAAAGGCGCTCTTGGTGGTGATTCCGCCCCGCATCAATTCAGGGCTGATAAACTGCAGCATCTTGGAGCGCTCCTGAAGCGCATACACGTCGGCTATGGTGAGCCGGATGGGACGCCCCGCGCGCTGTCCCCCCGCCTGCAAGCTGGTGCGGCCGTTTCGGATGATGATGATGTTTTTGCCCAACTCCTCCATCACTTTTTGATTGCCACGCTGAAACCCTTCACCAACGGCCGAAAGAATCACGATGGAAATAATTCCCCACATGATTCCGAACATGGTCAGGAAACTGCGGAGTTTGTTGGCTCTGAGGTTAGAGAAGACCTGGACTACAAGTTCACGCATGCGAATTTCGAATTGCGAATGTCGAATTTCGAATGACTATTTCAAATAACTAATAAAAGTTATGAAGCTGATTAATCCATCTTGTTAACAATTCGATCTTGGCAGTTCGTCACTCGACATTCGACATTCGACATTCGGAAGCTATTGCAAAATCACCTTATCCCCCTGCTTTAGTCCTTCCAGCACCTCGGTCCGAGTTCCGTTGCTGACGCCTGTCTTGATGGCAATTTTTTTGCGGCCGCTGGGTGCGGCTGCGTCGGGCACTTCAACTGAGGGATTGCGCTTGGTGTCATAAACGATGGCGCTCTCGGGAATGACTAGTGTTCCCTTGTGTTCTTCCAGCACGATTTCAGCATTAGCAGTCATGTTGGCACGCAACTCACCGCCCGGATTGTCAATCGAAACCTTGACCTCGAAATTGACTACGTTGTCTTTTTCCACTCCCAGCGGGGAAATCTGAGTAACCCGACCTTCAAACTGGCGATTCTTGAAAGTTTCGACTTTGATGCGCGCTGGCTGTCCCATCCGTACCACGCCGATATCGGATTCGTCTACTTTGCCGCGCACGAATACTCTCCGGATGTCGCCCAGTACCATCACCAGTGTCGCTGCAGCCCCCATGTTCAGGATGGATGATACCGGGCTGCCGATTTCCAGATCGCGCGAGAGCACCATCCCATTGATGGGCGAGCGAATGGTAGCGTTGTTTAATTCCTCTTGGGCTCGGTCTACGGCCGCCTGGGCCTGAGCGACGTCCGCCTGCGCCTGAGCGATTCGCGCCTGGCTGACACTCAACTGAGACTTGGCGACATTCTGGCGGTTTTCAGCCTGTTCCAGATTAGTGCGTGCCTCGTCATGCGACTGCTGCGGAACCAGGCCGTCCTTGAAGAGCTGCTCGGCGCGCTGCAGGTTGCGCCGGTAAAACGGGACGTCTGGGCCTTCGGCCTCTACTTTGTTCTTCTCAAGCTGCGCCTGGGCGGCTTTCAGGTTGGCCTGGGCGCTCATCAGTCCGGCACGAGCCTCGCGCAGCCGGGCCGCCAGATTCTCCTTGTCCAGCTCGGCGAGAACCTGTCCTTCACGAACCATATCGCCCGCTTCGACCTTTAATTCCTTAATGATTCCGTTTGCTTTGGATTTAATCTCCACTTTGGCAATCGGTTCGATTCGCCCCGTGGCAACCACCGAGCGTGCCAGGTCGCCGCGTTCCGCGGCCGCCAGGCGCGAAGGGTCGATGTTCGTCTTGGGCCGGGAGATGAGGGTGAAGCTGTAGACTCCCAGCCCGGCCACTATAATCAGTGCCAGTACCCAGATGAAGATTTTGCGGGACTTCTTCCTAGCCATTATTCCTCAGTTAGATGCGCAAGGTTATGTCAGCTGTTCAATTGTTACAAATCACTACGGAATGCCGGCGGGGAAGGTTCAAGGAAAGATTGGGACCGGGCGGCACGGTGACGCCGGGCGAAAGCCAAATGCAGAAGCGGGGACGGGGGGACATGGAGACACGGCGACAGGGAGACACGGCGACAGGGAGACACGGAGACACGGAGACAGGGAGACACGGAGCACCTCATGCACACGTTCCGATAGTGGGTAAACTATTGGCGCCGCCCCTGGGCATTGTCGTAAGCTGGATATATCAAGCGGGAAAGTGAGAAAGTATGAAATTAAAAAGGAGTTCAGTTGCCATGGTGACTGAAGGTAGAAAGTGGAAGGCAGAAAGTGGAAGGCAGAAAGCTGTAAACGGAACGCTTCATTTTCACCTTCTTGCGTCTCCGCGTCTCCCTGTCTCCGTGTCTCCGAGTCCCCGCGTCTCCGTGTCTCGGTGTCCCCGCGTCTCCGTGTCCCCGTATCCCCATGTCCCCATCTCTCGCGTCCCCGTGTCCCCGCGTGCCCATGTCTCCGCGTCCATTGTGTGCGCCCTTCTGTTTTACTTGCTTGTGGCGCCTCACCTTTATTCCCAGAGCTTGGACGTCAAAACCCGCGCTCTTAAGAACGGCATGAAGATCTTGGTCCACGAGGATCATTCGATCCCCAATATAGCTCTATACATCTTTTATCGCATCGGTTCGCGCAATGAGCGTCCTGGGACGACTGGGCTTTCGCACTTTTTTGAGCACATGATGTTCAATGGAGCAAAAAAGTATGGCCCCAAGCAGTTGGACATTGTCATGGAAGCCGCAGGCGGATCCAACAACGCTTATACGGGCAAGGACGCGACCGTGTACCAGGACTGGTTTCCTCCATCCACGCTGGAATTGATCTTTGATATCGAGGCCGACCGGATCGCTAATCTCACCTTCGATCCCAAGATGATCGAATCGGAGCGGGGCGTGGTTGCTTCGGAGCGCCGCACGTCAGTCGACTCCAATAACTTCGGGATTTTGGACGAGCAGCTCTGGGCCACGTCGTATATCGCTCATACCTACCAGTGGCCGGTTCTCGGCTGGATGGTCGATATTGAAAACTGGACCATGGACGATCTGAAGCGCCATTTCCGGATGGGCTATTCGCCCAGCAACGCCACCATGGTGATTGCAGGCGATGTAACCGCGGATGAAATCTTCAAGCTTGCAGAAAAATATATCGAGCCGATTCCGTCCCATGAACCTCCGCCGAAAGTCACTACGCAGGAACCCGAGCAGTTGGGCGAACGACGGCTGGTGGTGAACAAGTTTGCTCAGTTGCCGATTTTGATGATCGGTTACCACATTCCGGAAACGGCAGCAGCTGATTACTATCCACTGGAGGTTCTCAAGACAATACTCTTTTCGGGCCAGAGTTCGCGCATGTACCAGCGTATCGTCGACAAAGATCAAATCGGGCTTTCGATCGATGGTGATTTTGGATTCTCCATTGATCCAACCCTGTTTGTGATTACTTCGCAGCCCAAACAGGAGGTACAGCCTGAGAAGATAGAAAAAGCAGTCTATGAAGAACTCGAAAAGGTAAGAAGTGCGCCGGTTTCCGACCGGGAATTGGAAAAAGCGAAAAATATTCTGCTGGCAGATTTTTATCGGCAGATGAAAACAATCAATGGCAAGGCCAATACGCTGGGGAGCTACGAAATTTTCTTTGGTGATTATCACAAGCTGTTTTCCGCTGCCGCTCAGTACGGTCGCGTGACGAAAGAGGACGTACGGCGGGTTGCGCAGAAGTATTTTGGGGAGAAGAATCGCACTGTGGCGACGCTGGTCCCGGAGAAGGAGAGCGAGCCCCGAGGGCCGGGAAGCGAGCGCAAGTGATGGGCGAGCGCGGGGTGAGGGGATTGGAAGAGCGGGAGAGTGGGAGAGGGGGAGCGGGAGAGCGGAAGATACTTAAGTTGATAAGTGATTTTGGAGCGACGTATGAGCCCAAACGTTCGGAAGTTGCTATTTTTTCGTCCATGAAAGAAAAACAGACGCAGCTACGCACTAAGATCTTGGGAAACTCTTCCAGTCATTTTCCCGCTCTCCCGCTCTCCCCCCCTCCCACTCTCCCGCTCAACCACTCTTCCGCTCTCCCTTTCTCCCCCTCTCCCTTTCACCGATTCCCCCAGTCGTCCACTCACCCAGTCTCCCACTTTCCCGCTCTCCTACTCCGTTGTTGCCGCCTGATTCTTGTTTGGGTTGCAATATTGGCGATATTCGCCGCAACTCCCGTTGGAGCGGCTGCCGACAGCTCACTGAAGCTTCCGCCTTACAAAAAGCTAAAGCTCAAAAACGGCCTGACGGTTCTGTTGATGGAACAGCATGAAGTGCCTCTGATCAGCTTTCATTTCATCGTGAAAACCGGCGCCGTTGCGGACGCTGCGGGAAAAGAAGGGTTGGCATCGCTGACGGCTGGCCTGCTTAGGAAGGGAACGAAGTCGCGGAGCGCGGATCAGATTTCAGGGGAGCTTGATTTCATCGGCGGGCAACTCGATGCAGACGCGGCGGAGGACTACACGGGCGGCGCGGCCGAATTTATGAAAAAAGATGTTGCCACAGGGCTCGACCTTCTGTCCGATGTCCTGCTGCACCCGACCTTTCCCGACGACGAAATGACCAAGATGGTCAAGCAGCGGATCGACGGCATCAAGGCGGCCAAGGACGAAGCGCAGGGCGTCATCGGCACTTATTTCGATGCCTATCTTTACGCCAGCCATCCGTACGGCAAGCCGACGGAGGGAGATGAAAAGTCTCTGGCTGCACTGAAGCGAGAAGATGTTTCGAATTTCTATGAAACTTACTACACTCCTGGCAATACGATTCTCTCGGCAGTCGGCGATTTCAATGCAGCGGAGATGGAACGACAGCTCGAAGGAAGGTTCGGAGCCTGGCCCGCAAAGTCCGTGCCTGCAATAACCGTGACCAGCGCGACGCCCGTGCAGGGCAAGAGGTTGCTCCTGGTGGATAAGCCCGACTCGACGCAGACGTTCTATCAGCTCGGCAATGTCGGCATTGCCCGCACCAATCCCGACCGCGTTTTCATCAATGTGGTAAACACGCTCTTTGGCGGCCGATTCACTTCAATGCTCAATACCGAACTTCGTATCAACTCAGGGTTGACTTACGGGGCCAGATCCTTCTTCGATCAGCGAAAGTCACCCGGGCCGTTTGCGATTTCCAGTTTCACACAGAATGCGACGACCGAGAAAGCCATCGACATGACGCTTGACATTCTCAAGCGACTGCATGAGAAGGGAATCACAGAGGAGGAACTGAAGTCGGCACAGAGCTACATCAAGGGCCAGTACCCCACGCGGATTGAGACTTCCGACCAGCTCGCTTCATTGATTTCGCAGCTTGAGTTTTACGGACTGGACGCGAGCGACATCAACAACTATTACGCGCGCATTGATGCCATGACTGTGGACGATGCCCGCAGAGTGATCAAACAGTATTTCCCGCTGGACAATCTGGTTTTTGCGTTGATTGGAAAAGCAAGTGAAATTCAGGGAATCGTCAAAAAGTACGCCGCCAAGGTGGATACCAAGTCGATTAACGCCCCTGGTTTTTAGCTGAAAAATCAACAGGCCTCTCTAAGAAATCCTGTCCCCAAACGTTAACTAAGGTGAAGATGTAGTAAAACAGGACCTAGGATGCTGAGGACGGATTCGGCGAGAGCCGAGTGGTTGCGGTCAGTTCTTGAGATCTATGAGGCCCCGCTTGTCCGCTATGCTTTTCGGATAGTACGAAATCTGGAAGGGGCGCGCGACGTCGTGCAGGATACCTTCCTCCGGCTTTGCCGGGAGAAGGATCTTTCTCGCGTGCGCGATCACATTGCCCCGTGGCTGTTTACGGTCTGCCGCAACCGGGCGTTTGACGTGCGAAGGAAGGAGGCGCGCGCGGCTTCTCTGGATAAAGGCGAGACCGAGGCTCATCCGGCACAGGGTCCGCAACATTCTGTGATGCTGGAGCAAAGGGAGGTCTTCAATCAGTTGATGGAGTTGCTTGAAATGCTGCCCGAGAATCAACAGGAAGTGATCCGCCTGAAATTTCAAAATGACCTCAGCTATAGGGAAATCAGCAGCGTGACAGGGCTGTCTGTCAGCAACGTCGGCTTCCTCATTCACACGGGTCTTAAAACCATTCGTCAAAGCTTGAAATCCGAGCCATCCTTGACCCGGCAGTCTTTAAGGAGGGTCAAATGAAAGACGACGTAAAGAGTGACAGATTGACCGCTTACGTTCTGGGAGAACTGGACCAGGCAGAACGTGCCGTGCTGGAGAAGGAACTGGACGCATCTTCATCCCTGAGCGAAGAAGTTGAAAAAATCCGTCAAACCGCATCGCTTCTGAGAGAAGAACTGGCGAAAGAACCTCGTTTGCATCTCTCCCAGCAACAACGGAACGAGATTGAAAAGGCTTTCGGCTTTCGGGGCGCTGCTCGAATTTCTCGGGGCTGGTTCCTGGCCGCTGGAGGGCTGGCTGCAGCAGCGTGTCTTGTGACGGCGGTTTTGCTCACATCCGTCATCACGCGTAAAAGCGATGGGTTGACGCCATCGGGGGCGCAGTTAGCAAGGTACGAAAGCAAGGAGAATTCCGCCATAAAACCAGAATCTCCCGACATAGCTTCGTCGCGGACTGCCACCGACCAGGTTCAGCTTCGTCGTAGCAGTGAAAGACATGGGACCAACAATCGTATCAAAGCGAGCCGCGGCCGTGAGCAAGACAAATCAAGCAATACAGCGGTAACAACTTTCGACGGGAAGGGGAAGGCCGACGAGCTACGGGCAAACGCGACACAAAAACAGACGGGAGACACCACCGCGCTCGAACCACTCAAGCAGGAAGCTGCCGCGTATCCACCGCCGCCCAAGCAGCCTGTGGAAGAGACAAACGCTGCCTTAAAGTTCACGCCGGCCGTGGGGACCCTGACTTCGGCGAGATTGAAATCGGAAGCTCCGCAATCGCGTGCTGGGGGAGTGTCTGGTGGCGCCCGGTCGGGCCACGCAGGCGAAGCGCAAGCAAAGTCTGTCCAGCCGCTGCCAGCGCAGTCATCTCTCGATCAGGCAGCTCAGGAGAATCTCATTTCCGGGGCCGTCACCAATACCAGTGATCAGCCCCTCTCTGGAGCGAGAATAAAGATCCTGGATTTGAAGACGGGGCTATCCACTGTTGCAACCAGTGATGACAAAGGCCGATTTCAGATCATTGGTTTGCCAGCCTCCAGCTTTCATGTTGAGGTGGAACTCGCGAGCTTCAAGAAATTCTCCCAAGACCTTGTGCTGCATCAGCGAGAGAAATTGCAGATCAATGTGAAGCTGCTGCCGGTGGAGAAGAAGTGAGAGCATCATGGTGTCGGCTTTCTTGCCTCACGATCTGGGTTCATCGCAGATAATTCGCAACGGCGACTGACTATTGGGCCCGATGGAACATTCGTTGGAGACTAATCCCATGGGATGTCGTTTGGGCTTCAGACAGTGGTAGAATGGAGCCACCGGATTCGCAATGCACATGAAATTAACTGCGGTTTTTGAGAAAGTGCCAGAGGGCTATATCGGATTCGTTGAAGAGTTGCCTGGCGCAAACACGCAGGGAGCGACGCTTGAGGAGCGAGATCGAATCTTCAAGAGGCCGTCGAGCTAGTCCTCGAGGCTAACCGTGTACTCACAGAAGAATCCCTTCAGGGCCGCCAAGTCAGCCGAGAACCCCTTCCGATATCGTCAAAATGAAGCGACGCGACCTGATCCGCCACTTAGAGCGGCACGGTTGCGAATTTCTTCGTTAAGGCAGCAATCACACCGTCTACGTGAATCGGTCGGCTCGAAAGACATCGACGGTTCCGCGGCATCGTGAAATCGATGAGTTTCTGGCGCGCAGGATTTGTCGCGATCTTCAGGTGCCCGAACCCGCTAATATCTAATCATGGGCATCCAGCCGCCGCGCCACCGCGATTCCCTTGGATTGATAGATTTCCTGGCGCGCGGCTGATGCCTACAGTTAGGCTGCTAAACTGGATCATGAAAATAAAGTCACCGACAGTTCGCGTGTGTTATCTATGTTGTGAGCCACTGGGCGACAATGCTGACTTTGATCACGTGCCACCGCGCCAATTTTATGGGAGGGAGATCAGAAAGAAACATAGCCCTAACCTTTGGCTGGAATTGGTCAGCGCCAGAATGGAAGGAGAACCATGACTGTGATTGTCTTTGCGGCTTTGGGTGTGACGCTGGGATCTTTCCTGGGAATAACTCGGCGAGGATTCGTGACCATGGCAGCGGTCTCCCTTGGTTCCGTCCTTCTGGAGATCGGGCATCTTCTGACCAGCACCAATCATGCGTGGATGACACTGTTGCCAGTGGTTATCGGTGCTGTCGTTGTCGCGGGCATGCTGCTCGGAGCGTTGGCTAGACACAGATTACGTGATGATTCGAAGGCCGCCTAACACGCCGATGAACCCGTCGCCGCTCACGCGTCCTGCAGCGGTTCCCTCGCTTCGTTCGGTGCAGGTTATCGGCAAATCCGTTAGGCCGTCATCGTTGCCGAGCCGCTCCCTGAAATTCTGCGTGTTAGACTGAGGCGTACAATTTGAGTGGGATCCCAAGAAAGCCGCCGCTAACCTGGCAAAGCACCGGGTCTCTTTCGATGAAGGGTTCTACAGTGTTCGGCGATCCACTCGCACTAACCATCGATGATCCTGACCACTCCCTAGATGAAGGCCGTTACATCACGACGGGGCTATCTGCGAAGCGGCGCCTGATCATCGTGTCTCATAGGCAGTCGGCTGGGAGGGTGTTTGGGTGGATTCTCTTGGACGCCGCTATCGGAAGTCCTATTGGCGCGAGTCAAAGAACGTTTCTCTTCCAGCAGCGCCAGCCAATCTCCTGGAGTGCATTCGCACAGTTGCAGAGAAGGGCGCACGTTGCTGGGATGTGTTTTGCTGGCGAGGGCCCAACTTTACGTGTTCGCTGAGGCCAAACGCCATGCCAGGGATCAGATCCGAGAATCGCAGCGGCAATGGTTAGCCGCGGGGCTTCGCGTGGGTTTGAATCCGGATGCATTCTTGATCGTGGAGTGGGAGTTGGCAGCACCAACGGCTGCCGTCTAATTTAAGTTAGGCCGCTTGTCGTGGAATGACGCTTCCATGAAGGTCGTGATTCAATGCAGCGCCACAAAGGATCAAACGGCTGGCAGCTTTAGTATGAACGGTCGGCGCGTCAAATTCGTAGCGCATCCGGAGCTCCACGAAGAGGCCAGTTCGCGGGCGCTGTTTCGCCCGGACGACATGATCCCTTCGATGTCGAACTCGTGGAGAACCCATCTCCTCACGTACAACCGACGCGCCGACAATCCTGATCATCTTCTTGGAGCTGCAGATTTATACTCTCCGCCCGTATACAGAAGGTTACTCAACCACATTGGACCTGAAAGCCTATTCATTTTATCTGCCGGCTGGGGTTTGATCAGGTCCGACTTTCTTCTCCCTGAGTATGACATAACATTTTCGTCGCAGGGCGAGCCATGGAAGCGACGCACCAAGACTGACCCGTTTTCGGATTTCGCTCATCTCACCGAGTCCGATATCGCCCATGACGAGAGCGTTTACTTTTTCGGCGGCAGGAATTACCTGCCACTGTATTACAGGCTGACGTGTGGATTGATGGCGCGCAAGGTTGTTTACTTCACTTCCACGAATATTTCAACCGACCAAGGCTTTCACCACATACGATACGGAAGTGCGGGTACGAACTGGCACTATCGTTGTGCCGGTCGCAGTTCTGCGGGTGCATTGAGCTTTCATAACGTTCCAAACGGTCGCGGGCCGCCGAGGTAGCAAAGCACACTAGTCTCCTCACTCGACGCCTTCAAGCTTTCTTTGCTTGCCACAGTCCTAAAGCGGCGCCGGTAGGATCGGCAATGATGCTGAACCAACCCATATCCGGTACTTCGATCGAGTCCTTCACGATCTTCGCTCCGATTGACTTCGCTTTCTTCGTCGCCGCACCGATGTCGTCCACCAGAACATAAGCCAGCCAGAACGAAGGGACGCCGGGCATCGGATTTTTAAGTAGTCCGCCGCCTGTCCCATCGCCGACCTTGATTGTGGTGTAAATACCGCTAGCACCCATCTCCTGGTCTTCAAGTTTCCAGTCGAATAACTGTCCATAGAATTTCTTGGCCCTGTTGACATCTGTCGTATTCAGCTCGACGTGCACAAATGGATTTGCCATTTCGTCCTCCTTTGCCTTGCCTTTTGATTTCCACCAGTTTGTCCCGCC
>DASXTB010000138.1:0-1918 GCA_036505615.1 Acidobacteriota bacterium | reverse complement strand
AGCTGGCGGTTTGCTGCGTTTGTCTCAACCTCTGGATCCGAACACCCGAGCTAGTTTGATGTTCCTTACTGACGGAGGACCGGTGCTCGGGAAGGCAGAAATGTTGAGTCCCCTGTCTCGCACCCAGCAGGCATTTCGGTTTATTGCGCTTGATCAAAACAATCAGCGCAATTTACAGCTCGGGATTCAGTCGCATTTGAACCAGAACCTCGATGAAGAGCAATGGATTGCGAAGTATCGATCGGCGCTAACTCATCGGGTGCCACCAACAAAACCAGCGCTGAAGATCATCCTTGGATCAGTTGTATTCGGAATACTAGTTGTACTCAGCGCAGCACACTTTCTTAATTTTGAGTTGCTGAAATGAACACGCCTGCCACGAACACCCGACGCTGGCAACGTCATCCGACGATGGATCTGCCGGTCCGCATCCTGCCCTGCAGTCGGCTTCCCGCGATTGCGATGACTGGCCGAGGTACTGAATTGAGTCATGGCGGGATGACTCTATTTACCGGAGTTGATCTGGAGCCCGATGATCTTCTCGAGGTTGAATTCCGGATTCAGGATCCTTTAAGAGTTATGGCAACGGTTCGCAATCATAGTAGCTATTATTTCGGGTTGGAATTCCTAGCGGTATTGCCTGAGCAAGCTAGTCGTTTGCCCAAGAATCGACCGTCATCCCTTCCCAAGCCATTGCGGCTTTACATCGAAAGTCGCTAGAGATCAAGCGTGTGCAAAGGGAAATTGATGCCCTGCTCACGGCAGCCGCCCTGCTTGCTGAATAACAATCCAAAATCTCGCCATTTGATCGCTGATCCGGTGCAATTCGGCCCCTTAAAAGCGCCAACAAAACGTCGCTTAGCTGTTATAATTCGCCCGTCGATTCCGGCCCTTTCGCACGTACCTAAATCAAATCGCAACAACTTTGGAGGAAACTGTGAAAAGCGTTTGCACGCTCCTTCTCATCCTGGCCCTGTTGGCATGTATCTCGGCCGCACAGAACGCGCCGGCGAAACCCACTCAACGTACCGATGTCTACCACGTTCACTTCGCGAAAGCCTCTCTCGGCAAAGGTGCCGAGGAAGGCGACTTCCTTAAGAAACAAGATCCCAAGGCACCGATGGCGGGACACTACATTGTCCTGCGTCACCAGAGCGGCGAGGACTGGGACTATGCTGTGATCGAGCATCTCGGAACCAGTGCAACGGTGAAAGCCGCGGGCAGCCCGCCACCGACGAATGCGCGCGACCTAAACGCTTGGCATGCTGACACGTTTGTCAACGGACCTGCCTGGCCAGAGTTCGCGAAAGCTATGGGTCTGGACGATGCAGCCAAAAGCGCAGGATCGGTGTATGTGGTTTCTGTCTTTCGCGCGGCTCCCGGACATCGCGACGAACTGGAAAAGTCGCTCTCTCAGCAGCCTGCGCGTGGCGAAAATGCCGGAATCGTACTGCTGCAGCATCTTGAGGGTGGACCCTGGCACTACCTCACCATGACCCGCTATAACTCGTGGCAGGAGTTCGGAACGAGCCAGAAAACCAGCGTGGCGGATACCCTGAAACCGGACGGCGGCTGGCTCGCGGTCCGTAATCACTCCAGCTATCACAACGACACCATTACAGACCGTATCGCCCCCTAGCCGTTCGAATAACCAATTGCTCCTTGCGGTCACGCATTGCATAATGAGCCCGGTCTGGGAGCTGGGCTTTTTGTGTGCGCAAAACAGTCCAGATAGTCCCACAAACATGTGTATTGGGAACGCTGGAAGTGGAACTTAGCGGTCTTTTGCAATCAGTGGATTGCGATTGTCTCGCGAAAGTGGTTTTTGGAACACCTGGCTTGCGAACTGTCGGGGGAGGTAAGTGCAAGTCACCGCTTTCTCGTACAGTGCAGTTTTAATGCCAACGAGTTGGCGGAA
>DASXTB010000137.1:0-10569 GCA_036505615.1 Acidobacteriota bacterium | reverse complement strand
TGGAAAAACCAGAACCCCAGGATGACACTTCAGCGCCTTAGCCAACACCTTCGCACGCTCGACTCCGAGACGAACCCGGTCGTTCTCGATGGCCGAGATCGTGGCCTGTGGAATCCCGGTAAGCTGAGCAAGCCGGTTCTGGCTCAGCTCCTGAAGCTCGCGAACGATGCGTACCGACTCGCCAACCGAGACGGAGATTCGCTTTTTCGCAGGACGGTAATCCTTCATCTACGGCCTCCGATAGTCATGAGCGGTTATCGAGGCAACTTGGAACAGTAGTTCTTCTCTCCTTTAGCTGCTAGAGGCAATCCGCCCTTGAGAAATGCTCATCGAACTAGAAGTTGACCCCAAGGCCGCGGCCGAGAGACGCGTGCAAAGGTTTGTGGAAAACCACATCACGCTGCGAATCCTTCCGCGTCACTCAGCGAAAGGGCGCAATTGCGGGCCCTTTCGCTTGCTCGTCCCGAACCCAGCTCTTTTCGCACCGGGATCCGGTCTACGGGTTTATCGCGACCTGGCCGCAGGCGACGACGGCCTGCGGGCCGAAGCCGCCGTTGATTGTCGTGTCGCGAATGGACACAGTATCAAACGTGCCAAGCGGCGCGATCGCTCCGGGCGGCGCCAACTGAATGAGCAGGCCATTTCCAGCGGCGTCCGAGGCCCAAGTGCCTACAAACATTCCTGGCATCGGAAAACCGTGGGCTCGCATGCCGTCTGCCCGCCAGGAACCGAGCCTACGTCGTAGACAAGCGTCACGTACCGGCCGATGGTCAAGGGTGCGAGCCCCGTCGCCGTCCCGGTGACGATCAGCCCGGCTCCGGTCTGCGTGAATGTGATCTTCCCCATAACTCCCGATTGGTTGACCGGATGCTGATTGGCGCGCGCCGTGACCCCTCCTTGCGCCAGGAGGGTGGCGCCTGCCGCCATGAGCCCGAAGAGAACCCCCGTGAGTGAGAGTACCAGTCGCTTACTATTCATCGTTTCCTCCTTGCCCGGCTATAGCCGGACGAGAACTTCGTATCCGTTGATGCATTCAACCGCGAAAGCGTCGGCTCCAAGCCTCGATCACTTAGTCTTAGGAGGGGATCTCACGCGTTTGGTTGCCATGTCTAACCCTGGTCGGGTCAACGTAGAGGATTGTATCCGGAGTGCTCGAACGTAGAGGATTGTACTCGGAGAACTTGGATGAGACTAGCTTTTTTCAGCAGGGTTAAGGTGAAGCATTCCGGATGCAATCCAGTTGAACTGCACTGCGAGGAAGTCAAGGTTGTAAGTTGGCTGGCCACACGCCACTACGTGCGCCCACGGGGCTGCGACTGGAAAGGCGCGGTGCCGCAATCCGAATTATCCGCACAACACCATCCAGCACCATGACTGGGAATATCTTGCCAGCTTGCACGCAAATGGATTGCGGAAGCCGGCTATTCTGGCGCGCGCCCTTCCGGCCGCGGCTCCGTGGATGCGCATAGTGCCTGTGGCCAGCTGCGGTAAATCACGTACAGCTCCATCGCCCAGTCCATCTTGGTGGTATGAGGTTGCACGCTACAGGTTCCAGGCGGTGGCTTACGCTAAGGAGTCACTTCGGTGACTTCCTCTGTGGCTTTCCTTTGGAGCACTCTTGGCCGCCAGCGCAAGATCGGCTGCCGGGCGGCGCGGGTTTCGTCCAGGCGGCGGAGCTTAGTTGTGTGAGGGGCGGTGCGGACCATCTCCGGATTTTCGTCCACTTCCTTCAGGATTGACTTCATCGCTTCTACAAAAGCATCCAGCTCTTGCTTGCTTTCGCTTTCGGTGGGCTCGATCATGATGGCGCCTGGGACAATCAAGGGGAAATAAATGGTGGGCGGATGAAAACCATAGTCCATCAGGCGCTTGGCGATGTCCAGCGTCTTGACGCCTTTCTTGCTCTGCAGTTTGTCTGAAAAAACTACCTCGTGGAGCGAGTCGGCCTCGTAAGGAAGATCCAGGAGGCCCTGCAGTTGGTGACGGATATAGTTGGCGTTCAACACGGCCGTTTCGGCCATGTCCTTCAACCCGCGGCCTCCCCAGGTGAGGATGTAACAAAGCGCGCGCACGTGCATGCCGAAATTGCCGAAGAAGGCGCGCACCCGTCCAATACTTTGCGGTCGTTGGAAATCATAGTAGTAACTGCCGTCTGCTTTTTTTGCTACCAAGGGAACCGGAAGGAATGGCTCCAGCCGGCGGCTCACCGCCACCGGTCCTGCGCCGGGGCCGCCGCCTCCATGAGGGGTACTGAATGTCTTGTGCAGATTCAGGTGGATCACGTCGACTCCCATTTCCCCGGGACGCGTGTATCCGAGAAGAGCGTTGAAGTTGGCGCCATCCATATAAAGCAGAGCGTCGTTGTCGTGGAGCAGGTCGGCAATCTCACGGATGCGGCGCTCAAAAATCCCGAGCGTGCTGGGATTGGTCAGCATCAGGCATGCGACCTCGTTGTTGAGCGCTTCCTTAAATTTTTCGAAATCCAACCGCCCCTCTGGATTCGACGGAAGCGACTTGACCTGATAGCCGGCTGTGGCCGCGCTTGCCGGATTGGTGCCGTGGGCGCTGTCGGGAATCAAAACGTATTTTCGGTCTTGATTGCGCGCGTTGTGATAGGCGCGCACCATGAGAATGCCGGTGAGCTCGCCATGGGCCCCGGCAGCAGGCTGAAGCGAGACGGCGGCCATTCCCGTAATTTCTTTTAGAATCTCCTGCAGCTCAAACTGCACCTGAAGGTTCCCCTGCGCCAGCGAGACGTCCTGCAAGGGGTGAGACGACAGAAATCCCGGGATTCTCCACACGCGCTCGTTCAGCTTCGGGTTGTACTTCATGGTGCAGGAACCGAGCGGGTACATCCCCATATCGATGTGGTAATTCCAGGTGGAAAGGCGGGTGAAATGCCGTACCACATCCACCTCGGAGACTTCGGGGAAATCCTCGATCTCGGCGCGAAGCTGTCTTGCCTCCAAGACGGTTTCCGGTCTGACATCAGGCACATCAAGCGGGGGCAGCGAGTATGCAGTTTTGCCAGGAGTGGAACGTTCGAAGATTAAGCCTTCATCGATATTGAAGATTCGAGTTGTGCGCATTCTCTAGTTAATAATCCAAACCGCGAACGTCAGAGCGTTTAAAAAATCAACCTGATTGCAGCGGCGGCCCTGCGTGGCCGCCCGCATCTGTACGCCATCATCAAATAGACGGGGCGACCACACGGGGTCGCCCGTACGGCTGAAATAAATTCTTCAAACCTTCTCAGCGAATTGGCGAACAAGGGAATTCCCCAAACTCTTAGCCCGAAACGCGGGAGCCGGTAGACGAAACTAGTTCCACAAACCGGTCAATCTGCTCTCTCGTGTTCTGCTCGGTGACACAGACCAGCATCTGATTGGTCATCTCAGGATAGTCTGCCGACAAATCGTATCCTCCGACCATCCCTGATTGAGCCAACCGCGTGTTAACCGTAGAGGCGGGCTGGCGCGTTTTAACCACGAATTCGTTGAAGAATTTCTTGCCGTATACAGGTGAGTTGCCGCGCTTCTCCAGTTCGAGGGCCGCATAGTGTGCTTTGCTGAAATTCTGCAGCGCCAGCTCGCGCATGCCCGCTTTGCCCAGCGTGCACATAAAGATGCTCGACATCAGCGCGCACAGACCTTCGTTGGTGCAGATGTTGGAAGTGGCCTTCTCGCGCCGAATGTGCTGCTCGCGAGTGGCCAGAGTGAGCACGAATCCTCGCCTGCCTTCGACATCGGCAGTCTCGCCAACGATGCGTCCCGGCATGTGCCGCTTGAGCTCGTCCCGTGTGGAGAAAAATCCGACGTAAGGTCCTCCGTAACTGAGAGGCACCCCCAATGGCTGCGCTTCTCCTACACAGACGTCCGCGCCGCATGCTCCGGGAGGCTGAAGAAGGCCAAGCGCCACCGGTTCGGTCACGATAACCACTAACATCGTCTTGTGTCGATGCGCCAGCTGTGCCGCCTTTTCCAGGTCCTCTACGTTACCCAAAAAGTTTGGATATTGGACGACCAGCGCCGCCGTCTGATCGGTCAAGATTTTCCCGGCCGCGTCCAGATCCGTCAAGCCGGCCGCGTAGGGAAGGGCATCGATGGAGTAATGCAAGTTATGCGTGTAAGTGGCGACTACGGCGCGGTACTGAGGATGGATCAAGCTGGAAAGTGCGAAGTGGCGTCTTCCCTGAACGCGCTCCGCCATCAAAAGAGCCTCTGCCAGCGCCGTGCTTCCGTCGTAGAGCGAAGCGTTGGCTACATCCAGGCCGGTCAATTGGCAGATCATGGTTTGGAATTCGAAAATGCTCTGCAGCGTACCCTGCGAGATCTCCGGCTGATATGGCGTGTAAGCGGTGTAGAACTCGGCGCGAGAAATAAGCGCGTCGATCACAACGGGAACGAAATGATTGTAGGCGCCCGCTCCCAGGAAATAGGGTCGCGCATCGGCGTGGAAGTTGTGCGAGGCCAGCCCCTGGAAAAAGCGAAGGATTTCCGTTTCCGACAGAGGACCCGGTACATTCACGTCCCGACGCAGCCGGATATTTTCAGGAATGGACGCAAATAGCTCCTCAACGCTGCTGCGACCCATGGCGCTCAGCATCTTCTGCTTCTCATCCTGCGTCAAAGAGGTATAACGGAACATTTAATTTCTTAGTTTGTCAATTTGGCGCCGCGACGCGGCGCTATTGGAGAGACGCCCCGTTGGGGCGACTCCTGCACGATAAAAGATTGTGCGGAAGACGCCCACGGGCCGTCGCTCCAAAATGTCCAAACCGGAGGACGCCTTCGGCGTCTCCAGTCTATTGCTCTGATCCCTTTGTCAACTCTGTGTAATCGGCCGCGGTAAGCAGCTTCGCCTGCTCGCCTGGATTCTTCATTTTGATCTTCAGGATCCAGCCGGCACCATAAGGTTCTGAGTTCAGCAGCTCCGGTTTGTCGGCAAGCTTTTGATTGACTTCGATGATCTCGCCCGAGACCGGGCAGTAGACCTCGCTTACGGCCTTTACCGATTCGACAGATCCGAAGGCTTCTCCGGCATTCACCAAGCGTCCTAACTCTGGGAGCTCCACAAAGACCACGTCCCCGAGCTCATGTTGAGCGTGATCAGTGATTCCAACCACTCCAGTATCGCCTTCCACGCGTAACCACTCGTGGTCCTTTGTGTACTTCAGGTTTTCAGGATTCGTCATTCAAATTCCTTAAAGATGTCAGTTATCGGTCATCGGTCATCAATCATCAGTCAACAGTCATCGGTCATCAGTAGTTAACAGTCTCCAGGTCAGCAGGTCAACAAGTCATCAAGTCAGAGAACGTCGTTGCTCAGTGGACCTGTTGACCTGCGGACTTGTTGACCTGTTGACCGATGACCGGTGACCGATGACTCATTACTTGCGTTTGTAAAACGGCGTTTTGACAACTTGGGCTGTGAGTTTTTTTCCGCGTACTTCCACGAAAAATTGGCTTCCCACGCCACAGTAGTCTCGAGGCAGGTAAGCCAGCCCGATATTCTTTTCCAGAAAGGGGACAAAGCTTCCGCTGCAAACGTGCCCTCTCGGCTCGCCATCCAGGAAGATTGGATAGTGATCCCGCGCTATGCCGCGGTCGACCATCTCAAAGCCGATCAGTTTTCTTTTGACGCCCTCTGCCCTTTGTGTTTCTAGAACGTCACGGCCAATGAAAGGCCCTTTGTTCCACTTGACAATCCAGCCCAGGTCCGCCTCTAGGACTGTGGTGCTCTCGTCGATGTCGTTTCCGTACAACGCCATCTTTGCTTCCAACCGCAAAGTGTTTCGTGCCGCGAGCCCCGCAGGAACCAGGCCGCGAGATTTACCGGTTTCCAGGATCGCCATCCAGATTTTCTCGGCGAATTCAGGTGAAAAGTAAATCTCAAACCCGTCTTCACCTGTGTACCCGGTGCGGGAGATGATACAGGGGACATCGAGGAATTTCCCTTCGGCCAGCCAGTAATACGCGATTCTGTCCAGACGGATGGGCGTGAGGGGCTGTAGTATGCCGAGCGCTTTGGGTCCCTGAATGGCAAGCTGAACGTACTGCCCGCTGTTGTTTTCCACGTTGACGCCGCCTTTGGCGTGTTCGCGGATCCACGCAAAATCCTTCTCCTGATTGGATGCGTTCACACAGAGGAAGTAATGATTCTCGCCACGCCGATAAACGGTGGTATCGTCAACGAAGGTGCCCTTCGGATGCATTAGCGCCGAGTACTGCACCTGGCCGATTTGCAGAGCGGAAGCGTCATTGGAAGTCACTTTCTGCAGCAGGCGAAGAGCATCGGCGCCGCGGATCTCAATCTCGCCCATGTGGCTGACGTCGAACATACCGGCTGCATTTCTAACGGCCAGATGCTCCTTGACGGGGCCCTGGTACTGCACCGGCATGTCCCAGCCTGCGAACTCCACCATGCGCGCTCCCATTTCGCAGTGAATTCGATTGAGGGGTGTCTTCTTCATTCCTGTCTTCGAGGCGTCCGGTCGGGCTGAACGGCAACCATTCGAGATTGTCTCAAAATGGTTTTGGAGGCAGGCCAATTGCGCCGCAGCTGCGAAACATCGCACGCTACCACACGATTTTTCACATTGTCAAGGAATGGCCCCGGAGCTTCGAACCTTCATCCACTCTGTAATAAAATCACGCTCGAAGCGCAGATCGGTTCTCGTTGCCCGGCGTCATGGTGCCGCGGCAAACTGATTCACGTCCAGGCCTCACATGAAAAGAATCTGGGATTGTGAAACCAAAAATATCGCCGACAAGGTGCGCTTTCTCCGCCGCGAGATCAAAAAGCTGCAGCGGGAAATCTTCGGCTCCGACAAAAGCAATCACTCACAGTACGTGAAAGAGTTCAGTCGGGAATTCGCCCACTATCAGGACATCCGTCGACGCATATCCAGAGGTTTATTCCCGCGATCAGCTTCAGCAGTCTCTCTTTCACAGTGATGGAGAAGTCCGCGAGCGGCGCGCTTCTGTCAATCCTCTTCGCATCACTCGTTCCTAAATCCAATTCATTCGACTGTTCCTGAAAAAGCACAATGAATTGGAGATTCATTACCGCAGATTCCGCGAAATTCCCGCGGTTATCTCCGAGGGCCTCCGGTCAGAAGGCAGAGTCTATACACTGCTGGTACACGAACTTGGTTATAGGCTGGGAGAGAGACTATATCGCCTCTACCTGCATGGCAGGATTTCGCGAAAGGAAGTTCGCAGGCTGTTTTTTATGAAATTTGAGGAATCCGGCCAAGCCTTTGAGATTTATCTGCGGCTGGCGCGTAAGTATGAGAGGTGGCGGGAAGGAAGCAGAAGGCGGAAGGCAGAAGGCGGAAGGCGGAAGGCGGAAAGCGGAAGGCAGAAATCGAAGGGCAGAAGGCAGAAGGCAGAAGCCAGAAGGATCAGGGGAAGAAAAAAAGAAGAAGTGTCAAGGTTCGAACCGGCGTCATTCGGCGGAAACTAACCCTTAGGTTCCTCAAAGCTTCAATTCATAATTTCTTAACTGTCTCTGCGTCTTCCGCCTTCCGCTTTCCGCCTTCTGCCTTCCGCTTACTCCCTTCGCAAGAACCTACGGCCTTCTACTCTCCGCGTGTGCCCTGCTCGCATCGTTAGAGTAGTAGCCGAGCCTGGTTCGAGCCAAATATTCGGGATGTCCCTGGATTCGGACCTGAATGCGTCGCCAACTGCCATCTTTGGCCGGATTGCTTGAGGCGTAGCTAAGGGTGTACTGAATGCGCAGGTCGTCGGCGATCTGTCGATAGACACCATCGAGGTCCTCGATTCGGTGCGGGGTATACATCCTGCCTCCGGTCTGTTCAGCTATTGAGGCAAGTTGTTCCCGCGCCCGCTCGTAGATGTCGCGGGTGCTGCGTCCGCCGCCGATACGAATACGCGGTCCACCGTTCAGGATGTCGCCCAGGATGCGGCCAAAACCTCCCATCGAACTCTGTGACGGATCCGAATCAAGAAAGACAGGATAAATGATGGTGTCTTCCTCCTGAATTCCTCTCATCAACTGATTGAAAGTCGTCGTGGACCCGCCGTGTCCTTCCAGTTGATTGTCCACTCCGTCCGTAAAGACGACGATCGCCTTGCGGCCGCGGATGTGTTCCATGTAGCCGTGGATGCTGGTTTCCAGCGCATCGTAGAAAGCGGTCCCGCCATGCGAGCGAATGCTGCGAATAGCTCGTTCAGCTTCAACGCGTCTGGTCGAGAAATCCGCCAGCAAGTCCACGTCAGTATTAAAAACAGCCACCGCCACTTCGTCCTGAGGCTTCAGTTGACGAAGGAAATTGATGGACGCTTCCTTCATCAAGTCGACAAACTCCCCCGTGCTTCCGCTGGTATCTATCAGCAGCAAAAGGCTGAATGGAGTCTCTGCGGTAAGGAATTTTTCCACGTTTTGGGGCTGTCCGTCCTCGTAGACCAGGAAATCTTCCTTGCGAAGATAGCCCACGCTGCGGCTCGACACCCGATCCCGGACGCTAACGTTCAAGTTGACATAGTCCACGTTGGATCGAACGGAATAACCGGAGTCGACGGTCGATCCATACACCTTGTAATTCTTCTTGTTCCCCGAATCTCCAGAGGTGTCCCCCGAGCGTCGGTCCGGGCGCGTGGTTTCAGCGCGAGGGAAGGGAACAGATTCATCCCTTGGCCCACGGCCGTATGGGTCGGGCGCATTTGCCGGAGCATCCCGGCGAGTCGCCGAGGGGTAGCTGCCCGACGGAGTGCGAGCCGCGCCGGAGGCGGCGGGTCGGGAGGCATCGTTTGCCGGCGAAGTTGAGGATGCGGCCAAACCTGCCCGCGAGGTCTGAATTATGACCTTGCCGCTTCCGCTGGCGAGCTGGACCGCAGGCCGGGCGCCATTTCCCGAGTCGAATACCGTTTCCTTGTTTGCGCTCAGGCCTGTGACTCTTTCCTGGCCGTTGACAAAAATCGATCCTAAGGTGACGGCATGGATCTTAAAATCATCTGAGTTCAAAGTGACGTGGATATTTCCACTTTGGCTCTTCAGGTCGAGGCTCGACTGGTACTGTTCGGGCGCTAGAAAGCGGATCTCGCCGGAATTAGTGACTGCCTGAACCCTACCCGGGTTCTCGTAGAAGTGGGCTTTCCCCGACTCAGTCTTCACCTGAATTTGGCCGCCGATGCCGTGGATGAGGACGTCGGCCTGGGAAGAGGTGGCGCTGATATCCAGCCTGGCTGGGACGTAAAGGTCGACGTAGAGGGGCTGAGTCGGCTCCTTGGGGCCGACTCGCAGCTCTCCTGCCGTGGGCGTCAATGAGACTTCCTGGCCTGCTTGTTTCTTGGCCCGCACGTCGATGGTAGGTCTATCCCATCCGCGGACGCGAACCTGGCCTGAGGTTACTTGAATCTGGAGACGCTGGATATTTCCGCCGTCCAAGGACTGCTGAGTAAATTGATCCTGCGCGGCTAAAAAATGAGCCGCGGCCAGACACAAAGCGGCGGCCAGAGTGAACGCGCATCCGGAACGATAGATTAACTTCATATAGCGATTATAATTCCCCTGCACAACTTTAGATGGTTAGTCAGCTGGATTGTTTCAAAATCAAATCAACGAACTTCCACCGTCCTTTTTCCGTTAACATAGGAGGCCATGCGCTTGTGCAATTTGAAGGCTTGGCTGGGGGTTGTCGCTGTCCTCTTCCTGCTGCTACACCTGGCGGCGGCAGCCTCCTTTTATTTTGTCTACATCTCCGATCAACGCGTCATAACGGTCCAGCCGATTTCTGAAAACGAGTTAATCCTGAACGCCATCAATCTGGGCGACGATGTCTGGGTCATTCACCCCTACGACGTTCTGCTGCAGTCAGGCCTCAAGACAGGGCTGGGCCACGTGTTTCGCAGGGAGGAGAAGGGCGCTCCGGGTTCATTTTACGCGACTCAGCTTATCCAACCGCATCAATTTGCAGGCTTCACGGTGGTAGGGGAACTGTTTAAAGATCCGGATAGAGCGATCTTTCGCTCCAGCTCGCGCTTCTTCTTCCTCCAGAAAGTGGAAAAACGCGATTTCGACGTATTGGAACGGCAGATCACAGAGATTGATTTGAAACGGGAAAGCGCGGAAGCCGCATTGAAAGAGGCCGGGATAACCCGCCCGTTCGGCAATCTGGTTTCCTATCCGGATGGTGAAACGGAAGCGCTGATCGGGTTATTTCCGGACGTCGGAAGGCCTCTTTCTCCTCGTGTGATTGCCAAGAAGGATCCCAAATTGCTGCCCGGAATACCTGCCGGATCCGAAGTTGAAATCCAGGGTTTAGTTTCCAAAAACGGGGAGCTTTTGGACGCCAAAGTGCGCCAGGGCATTTCACCTCAAGCCGATCAACACGCTCTTGCCGTCGTCCAGAACAGTTGGAAATTCCTGCCTGCGATTCAGGACGGTGAAGTGGTGGAGGCGACGGTGACACTGAAAGTGAAGTTTGTGGAATAGGTCTTTGACGGGTGTTGGGTGTTGGGTGACGGGTGACGGGTGACGGGTGACGGGTGACGGGTGACGGGTGACGGGTGACGGGTGACGGGTGACGGGTGACGGGTGACGGGT
>DASXTB010000136.1:0-6785 GCA_036505615.1 Acidobacteriota bacterium | reverse complement strand
CAGATCAAGATCGCGATCGGTGGTTTGGGTGTTGTCGTTGCCGTCATCGCATCGCTGCTCGGGTTGCTGCACTTTCAGGAACACTGGCTTGAATATCGAGCCACTGCAGAGTCACTCAAGAAGGAGAAATTTTTGTTTCTGACGCAAACGGAGCCCTACGATAAGAACGATGCCTTCCATTTGCTCGTCCAGCGCGTCGAAGCTCTGTTATCAAAGGAGAATACTGGATGGATCCAATCCATGGCGAAACCACCTGAAGGAGAAAAGGGCCCTTGAGACTCTCAATGCCCGACGACTCGAAGCAGTGCGGCAAGCTCTTGCAGGCCATCGCTAAAGGCGTGGTCATTCCGATTGTAGGGCGTGATCTCCTTCGCATCCAGATCGATGACCGGGAGCAACTGCTCTACGAATACCTGGCAGCGGAGCTCGCGACCCAGTTGGAAGTCGAGTGCGGTCCTTTTGCCAGCATCGACCAGGTAGTCGCCCCTATCTTAATGCCAAGCGTCAGAACTCCCGCGACGACGTGAATCTGAAAACGTTCGAGATTCTCAACCACCTGCGAGATCCGCATGGCCGGACACCGGTCCCGGAACCTCTCCCCAAGCTCGCAGCGATCGAGCCTCATCATGGCGTTTGTACCTACCGATCCTGATTTCTGGGAGGATCTCCTCACTTTTATCGAGGAGGGCCTAGTTATACCCATAGTCGGGGAAGCGGTGGTAAAGTTCGGCCCTGAGGATAAAAACCTCTATGACTGGCTCGCCCTGGGACTGGCCGAACGTCTCCAAGTCCCGGTTGAGACTTTGCCGGTCCAACCCACCTTAAACGATGTGGTTTGCCGACATCTGCTGCGAGGTGGAACTCGCAACGTTGTTTACACGCGCCTACAAAGACTTCTCCGGGATGAATGCCCCGAACCGGGATCGGCTTTGCGCGCTCTTGCCAGAATTTCCGCATTCAATTTGTTTATCTCCACTACATTCGATCCGCTACTTGAGAATGCCCTGAACGCGCTGCGTTATGGCGGCCAACCGATGACGCAACGACTCGCCTTCTTTCCCGAGTCGGCGCCGAAAGATCTGCCGGCCCGCAAAGCGGAACTAAGCCGTGCAACAGTTTTTCATCTTCTCGGGTATGTCTCCCCCAGCCCCGAGTATGTCGTGTGGGAGGAAGATGCTCTCGAATTCGTTTGCGCATTGCAGCAACACCTTCCGGTGATGGAAAAGCTCGCCCGGGACTTAAAGGAACATGCGCTGCTCGTACTTGGCTTGAACTTTTCCGACTGGCTGGTGCGTTTTTTCCTTCGGATCACGAAACAGTCGCGTTTATCCGAAGCGCGCGCGAACACGGAAGTCCTGGCTGTCGGTCCGCCGGTCGGTCCGTCGGAAGGCATGGTCCTTTTTTTCGGCGGCGTCAGCCGGAACATCCACGTCATCGAATGCGACCCATCGGCTTTCGTCTTGGAATTGGAACGTCGCTGGAGCGAGAAACACCCCGCGGTTGAGGGTGGCCGCGGTGAGTTCGTCGCCCTGCCGGAGTACGAAATGCCAGCCGGCGCCGTCTTTATGAGCTACGCGCGCGAAGACGAGGAAGCGGCGCGGAAGCTCAAGGGCGGATTGGAGCGATGCGGCTGCGTTGTTTGGTACGATCGCGAGCGACTCAAGCCAGGCGGCAATTGGCATAACAATCTTCGGGATGAGGTGCAAGGCCGGTGCGCCCTCTTCCTCTCGGTGATTTCCCGAACTACGGAGGGTGCGCCTGCCGGCTACTTCCATCAGGAACGCTTCTGGGCCGCTGAATGGCAGCCGATGTTCTCCGAGGGTGAGGAATTTTACATCCCGGTTGTGATTGACGATTCACCGATTCCCTTAAGACGTGAGCCACGCACCTTCCGAAATGTTCATGTCACGGTTTTAACAGGAGGCGAAGTGACTCCGGAGTTTGGCGAACACATGCGTTTATTGCAGGAGAAGCGTCGCGCCACCTCTCGCGTGCAATGAGTTCGGCCGACAGGCTCGTTGAGCGCGAAACAACTGCTGATCCGGAGTCACCGTGGTTAGGGCTCCAATCGTTTTCTGAACAGACGCAGCGGTATTTTTTCGGCCGGACCGCCGAGTTACAGGACCTGTTTGAGCGGGTGGTGCATAAACCGCTTACCGTGTTGTTTGGCCAATCCGGCCTCGGAAAAACCTCGCTGATACATGCCGGTCTCATGCCGCGCCTTCGTGAGGAGGCCCTGCTGCCCGTGATTATTCGGATTCGCTATGACGAAACGGCGCCGTCGGTCGGACGTCAGATGATCGAAGCTTTGGGCGCAACTCTGGCCAGCAGCGGCAGTGAGGATCTGGCCGCAATATGTCTTGCGGCGTCGAATCTCTGGCTGCTCCTTCACGATCCTGCTTGTGGTCTCGTTAGGCGCGATGGCTCCGTCGCCACGCGGCCAGTTTTCCTGTTCGATCAGTTCGAGGAACTTTTCACCCTCGGACACGGACGCCGCGATGTCGCGGAGGATTTTCGGGAAACAATCGCTGCCATCGTTGAGAACCGCATGCCGCGCGATGTGCGGGCGCAGGTCGAGACAAACGATGAGTTGGCGGAACGCCTGGCCTATTACGCTCATCCGGCAAAGGTGCTTCTTTCGCTGCGGGAAGATTATCTTCACCTGTTGGAACGCTGGCGATCGCAGCTGCCGGCGGTGATGGATAACCGAATGGAGCTTCGACCGCTTAGCGGGGCGCAGGCCCTCCAGGCGGTAGTCGAGCCGGGCAGCTTACGTCCGAACAAGCCGCCAATTGTTTCGAGCGAAGTGGCGACTGCCATCGTTCGTTTCGTAGCCGGTGTTCAGCCGGATGTGCCTCTGGATGAGCTGGACGCGGTTCCACCATTGCTCAGCTTGTTGTGTTCGGAACTGAACGCGGAGCGGCTTGACGCCGGCGACGAAACAATCAAACCAGAGCTGCTGCAAGGTCGAAGCGGCCACATCCTGGAAAAATTTTACGCCAATGCATTCGCCACTCATCCCGTGGCCGTTCGCCAATTCGTGGAAGACCGTCTTCTATCGGACGCTGGTTATCGGCAAGCGGTGACGCTCGATACGGCTGAAGCCGAACTCGTGCGCGCTGGAATTTCGCTTGATCAGAGTATCGGGAGTATCACCGATCTGGTTGAACGTCGATTGCTCGTGCTGGAGGAGCGTGGTGGGATTCGGCGGATCGAACTTACCCATGATGTTTTGGCGCCGGTAGTCCTCGCCAGTCGCACCGCCCGGCGCGAACGCGAGGAAGCAGAACGCGTCGCCAGCCGTCAGCGCAAACGTCTGCGCAAACAGCGAAGAATTGTCATGGCTGTTGCCACCGTGTTGTTGTGTGGATGCGCCGGTCTGTTGCTTTACAGTTACCGGGCGCGACAACAGCTCCGATATCGCGACTTGTTAGACTCCGGCTACCTCGCGCTCGACACGCTGGACTATTCAGCGGCTCTGCAGCGGTTCCAGACAGCGGCGCGAATGAATCCCGCCGAATCTTCTCCCTGGTTCGGAATCGGTGATACGCTTGTTCGTCAATTCTATGCCTCGGGCGATTCGAGGAATGCGCCCATTTTGTCTGAGGCGATTAACGCCTACACTCGCGCGGTTGATATAGAAAAACGGAACGATCGTCCTAACCGCCCCACTCAACTTGGACATAGCAAACTGGCCGAGGCCTATGTCGGATTGGGTGACGCTTACGCGGTTGGCGTTGATCCGGACTTTGAAAAGGCGCGGAGCCGCTACACCCAGGCCCAGCAGATTGATCCCGATTCAGCGAAACCGTTCGTCGGCTTTGGCAACATCTTGTTAGGCTTGGGCCATATCCGTGAAGCGGTCGATCAGTACAAGAACTCTCTGCAGGCCGCGCTGCAACGAAACGAACCGGACTATGGCGCTCACGCCGGCCTGGGAACGGCTTATTTTGATCTCGGGCGGTACCGACTTGCGATCGAGGAATTCAGCCGCGCTATCGGCGCACGACCGAACGCGATCGTGCCACTTTTCCAACTGGCGAACGCGATTTACTTGAATGATCGTGCCGATCCGCGGGCAAACGATCTCTTACACGGCCTTGTCGGTTCTGAAATGAAACGCGTCGACTGCCTGGCCCGAACAAATCTGGCCTACATGCTGTTTGAGAGAACAAATGTCCCGGAAGACAAAGCAGCCTTGGCCGAGGGTGTCAGTTATCTGGAAGCAGCCTACCAAAGGGATCGGTACGCCTTTTCATCATTTCGGCTTGGCATTGCTCGCGCGCTCCAGGGCAAAAGCAAGGAAGCGTCCGACCTTTGGAACGCAACCGCCAACCTGTCCTGGGGCGAGAATCCGCTGGGCACACGGATTTACAAGCCACTGCTCGCGATCTTGCGCGGCGACCCGGCCGGATTGTCCCACTTGCAACAAATCACGAATGAGCTTCAACGCCAGGGAGCTGTTGGCCTGCTGGAAGGGGTCATGCGGGAGGCAACGTTAATTCAACGTTCCGGCCTATACGGCCAACAGATTAATCCGGTTGTCGCTTTGCTGGGCGAGGCCTTGGAGAAAGCGCGAGAGGTCCGGTGAAGCGGCGCTTCAGCACCTAACAATCGCCTATCGGCCTCCGCCCCACGGTGGAACCCCACAATTTGCATTGACAGTTGCCAAGCCAAATAGAAAATGCGGCTATGTTTCGCCGGTCCAAGGGCATTACCCTAACCATTGTGACTTCCCTTATCGGGGTATCCGCCGCGCTGGCGGACCCGAAAGTGATGATCGACCCGAAGGATGCCAATTTGG
Source organism: Acidobacteriota bacterium (assembly GCA_036505615.1). Classification (GTDB taxonomy): domain Bacteria; phylum Acidobacteriota; class UBA6911; order JACQSX01; family JACQSX01; genus DASXTB01. The sequence goes on along the minus strand of DASXTB010000136.1, from coordinate 1,981 downwards.
AGGAAGGGGCGCCGGTGGTCGAAGTTCCCACGGTCAGAGAATCGCGTGGGTTGATTACCCTTGAAGGCCCGTCCGGAATGTTCATCGATCCGACATCGGCTACGCTGCCGCAGGGCACCTTTATCCTCAATTACTGTGTGTTTGTGCCAACGCTTCCAGAAGGCGTAGGCCTGGTCGGGCACGGTATTCTCTTAAGCTACGGCGTGCGCGACTGGCTCGAAATAGGTTTCATTGGTGATCTGCTAGACCTCAGCACTCCGGGGGCCGAGAATACATACGTTATCGGCGGGCCGGAAGCGAGAATTCGGCTATTGCGCGATCGAACGGATAAGTGGTGGCCGGAAATAAGTATCGGCGCCTACTTCCATTTGGGTACGCCGCATCTTAGTCCATTGAGTACTTTGAATGGCTACAACGCGTTCCTCGCGCTCTCAAAAACGATCCCGATCTGTGAGCACGGATTTTTCAAAACAATCACCTTTCAGGGGGGATTTCGAACCCAGTTCCTGACTACCGACCTGGTGGAGGAATCGACCAGCGAACGCGGTTATGGCGGTATTGAAGTGCAACTGCCTTGGAACTTTTACGTGATCGGTGAAATCGTCAGTCGCGACGATGAACTGGATAACACGATCTCGGGCAAAAACCGTTTTCCATGGGCGGCTGGCCTGCAGTGGCGAGGCCGATTGTTCGGCTGCACTATTGCGGCGTTACAGAACGGCGGTGAAGATCATCCCGGCTTCTACTTCGGAGTCGGCGGCGGGCTGGGTGCCGAGCCGGTGCGCACGACGACGACCCGTGTTCCTGGGGCCAGCCGGTAACCCGGAAAGTGTCGCAAGTGTTGCGCATTAAACTGCGTTCGCCTTAACTCGTCCGATCGGAAGGCCGCGGCCGAAGCTGTCCCTCCCAACTCGCGAATATGTCGACATTTATGTCGTCCAGATTTCGCTTCGCAAACGCCGGCTAAATCACTGTAATATATAGCGCGCATGAGAATCCGGCTGCTGGGCTTTGTTCTCGCTTTGATTTTAGGCGGCCACCATGTTCAGGCGCATCTCACCGCCGCGGATGTGCAAAGAGTCATCAACCAGGCGGTCACCCGAGCGGTTAAATTTCGCCTAACAGCGTGATCCCGGTGACCGATCGCGAAGGGTATGTGCTTGGGGTTTTCGGTCGTGCGTGGAGGACCGGCGACACCGGCTGAGATCGCGACTGCGGTGAGCAAAGCCGGCACTGCCTCGTATCTCAGCAGCAATCAAAATGCGTTTACGTCGCGTACCGCCGGGTTCATTATTCAGCAGCACTTCCCGCCGGGTGTTCAGTTTACGCCTACCGGGCCGCTCGTCGGCGTCGGGTTATCAAATCTGTTCGTCTCAGATGTGAATCGATTTAAGAAGACAGATATGGTGCCGTGCACTGGCACGCTGTTCCCGTGTCCACCGGCTTTTGAGCCAATTTCGCCAGGGGTATTGGGATCTCCCATCCCTTTTACCTCCTTGGACGGCAGCCCAGGTGGAGTGCCTCTATATAAGAATGGTATCCTGGTTGGTGGAGTAGGCGTTACTGGAGACGGCACGCCGCAGCCGCCCGCCGCGGTAAATGTTGATCCGACAACTTTAGCGAATCTGGTCGCAATCCTTCCGCCCTGTCTAACGGAGAACCAGTTGTTTCGCGCCAGGGATAGCAGCCGGATGGGAGGCGCAGTATGGCGGCGGTGGAACGGACATGTGCTCATGTACACCAGCCATTCTTTTCCGCGCTTCTCCAAGACGGCTGTGTAGCGTCCTTGCATGTGCTCGGTGCCGCCTACCTTCTTGACCAAGTCTGCCTGCCAGGCGTCCGTCGCCCATGCCAAGCTTCACCGCCGGTGGAAGAACCATGAATCCGCTGACTCAGTTCAGAAAAACAACAGTTCTGCCCTTTGTCCTACTGCTAGGGCTCCTCCGCAAGTGTTGCAGCACTTGAGTGAAATGAGACCAAT
>DASXTB010000135.1:0-45927 GCA_036505615.1 Acidobacteriota bacterium | reverse complement strand
GTGACCATGGGCAAGTGCATTGGAAACGGGCATCCGCTCGGTGCCGTAGTGACCACGCCTGAAATTGCGGCATCGTTCAACAACGGCATGGAGTATTTCAACACGTATGGGGGCAATCCAGTCTCCTGCGCCGCGGGCCTTGCCGTCCTGGACGTCATCGAGGAAGAAAACCTTCAGGAGCGCGCCCTCCGCGTGGGCGCTTATTTAAAAGCGGGCCTGGAGCGACTCAAAGACAAGCATGCATTGGTCGGTGACGTGCGAGGCCTCGGTCTCTTTCTTGGGATTGAACTGGTCGAAGATCGAGAATCGCTCGCTCCGGCATCCGAACAGACTGTCTACGCCGTGGAACGAATGAAAGACCGCTCCATCCTGCTCAGCACCGATGGACCGTTCCATAACGTTATCAAGATTAAGCCCCCCATGGTATTCAGGCAGTCGGACGCCGATGCGCTGGTGACGGGACTTGACTGCGTTCTTTCTGAAAGCCAGTTCACCGGATTCTCCAAGCACTCTTAAATTCTTCACGGGCTGCAAGGGTTCGTACACTCGCCGCGTCCCCGCGTCTCCGTGTCCCCGCGTCACTAAAACTTTCGGAGATCGAATCGATTCCGGCAGGACAAACACTGGGCAGGCAGCGTGAATTTGCGGTACACTGAAATTCCCTTGTAGCTTTTGGCTGGCGGGATTTCCGCCAACCTGCGAGGTGACCAGATGAACACTTCACTTCTCGGAAGAGTAATACGGCGCAGCCTGCTGCTGCTGGCAGTGACTGCATGGGTTGTTGCTGTTCGGATTCCCACCGGATCAATCCGCGAATCGAGCTTTGCGCAGGAGAATCTCGAAAAGCTCTCGACAACCGAGTTCTCGCGCCTGGTCCAGGACCTGTCCGAGGAGGGCGGCTACTTCCGCTCGGACAACTTCACTTCCAACGAGACTTCTTATCTCCATGTTCTCGACAAGCTGCGCCAGATGCACATTTCAGGAGGCGCCTATATCGGCGTCGGGCCGGAACAGAACTTCACCTACATCGCCAAGATTCGACCCCATATCGCTTTTATCGTAGACATCCGGCGCCAGGCCATGCTCCAGCAGCTGCTGTACAAGGCTCTTTTTCACACCTCAGAGAACCGCGCCCAGTTCCTTTCCAACCTGCTGAGCCGGCCGCTTACGGGAGACGGCGTTCCGGGGAAAGGATCTTCTACTGAGCGCCTGCTGCAGTACTTTGTTTCCGCTCCCGCGTCCCCCCAGGCTTTCGCGGCAAACCTGGGGCGCGTGCGTAAGATCATCCAGCAGGACTTCCAGATTCCGCTTTCCGAGCAGGACCAGGAACGGCTGCAGTATGTCTACTCAGCCTTCCACCGAGAGGGCCTTGAGATCTCGTTCCGCACCGGTGGAACCAACTGGGGCCCCACCAGTTTTCCCACGCTGAAGGACTTGATTCTGCAGCCCGACCTGAACGGAAATCTGGAGAATTTCCTGGCGACCGAAGAGGACTACCGGTTCGTCCGGAACCTTGAGCTGGCAAACCGAATCATTCCAGTGGTGGGAGACTTCGCGGGTTCAAAGGCTCTGGCATCTGTTGGTGAGTACCTTCGGAAGAACGGTTATACCGTTCGAGCCTTCTACACTTCTAACGTTGAGCAGTTCCTGTTTCAGAATGGGATTTTCCGAGCTTTTGTCGAGAACGTTCGAAAATTGCCCATTGATTCGGACAGTGTATTTATCCGCGCGGTTCCCACAAGAGGCCAACCTCATCCCGCCAACGTCCCCGGCTACCGCATCACCACAGTCCTGCAGCAGATCTCCGTCTTTCTGAGGGATTATGACGACGGCGTGTACCCTGATTACAGAACCCTCGTCACAACGCACTTTATTGCCGGACAACAGCCTTAAAGAGCGCCCACAGAGCAAGAACCAAAGGCGTCATCGGTCATCAGTCATTATCGGCCAGTGGTTACAGAACTCTTGCAAAATCCGGCGCTGGGCCTGTCGTTTCTCGAAAGGACACCGGTATTGGTATACCATTCTGTTATCCGTACGGGGAGAAAGTGAAACGATGACTCTTAGCGCCGGCACCCAGCTTGGTCGATACAGGATCCTGGCTCCTCTGGGAAGCGGAGGAATGGGCGAGGTGTATCGAGCCAGGGATACGATGCTTCAGCGCGACGTGGCTCTGAAGCTGCTACCCGAGCGAGCCACGCAGAACCGCACCGCCACCGCGCGCTTCATCCAAGAAGCTCGCGCTGTGTCGGCGTTGAATCATCCCAATATCGTCACTATATATGAGATCGGTGAAGCCGACGAGGGCCAGTATATCGCCATGGAATCGGTCGAGGGGCAAACCTTACGGTCAGCGGCCGCGCAGGGATTGCCTATCGAATCGATAGTGCAATTAGCGCAACAGGCGGCCAAGGCGCTGGCAGCCACTCATGACGTAGGCATCGTCCATCGCGATATCAAGCCGGAAAACATCATGCTCCGCTATGACGGCTACGTGAAGCTGCTTGACTTCGGCTTGGTCTGCTCAATTGCAGCGGGTGCGTCAACGGTAGAAACGCAAGCTGCCACCAATTCAGGCGGCTTGCTGGGCACCGTGCGCTACATGTCGCCGGAACAAATCCGCGGAGAACCGATTGGCACCGCAACTGACATCTTTTCTCTCGGCATAGTGCTGTACGAGGTGGCAACCCGCCAGCACCCGTTCGCGTCCGGATCGCAAATCGGCGTAATGCACGCCATTTTGTCGGTTTGCCCTGTATCACCCGCGCAGCTTAACCCTGAGATTCCCGCCAAGTTGGAGGCCCTCATCCTTCAAATGCTGGAGAAAGACGCTGGCCTCCGGCCCAGCGCTAAGGACGTCGATGCGATCTTGGCCGGGATTGAAGGAAAAACGTCAGTCTCAAAACCTGTCTTGGTTGACGGTCTTACCAAGCGTCATACAGTCGGTCGGGAAGCAGAGATGGCCGAACTGCGAGTCGCCTTTGAGTCGGCCGCGGCCGGCCATGGCCTCCTGTTGTGCGTGCCGGGCGAGCCGGGCATCGGCAAGACAACACTGGTGGAGGATTTCCTTGCTGAGCTGGTGGCCGATAACCAGCTTTTCAGTATTGCGCGCGGCCGCTGCTCGGAGCGACTGGCCGGCGCGGAAGCTTACCTGCCTATTCTGGAAGCACTGGAAAACTTGCTGCGTTCGGAAGCAGGCGATTCCATCGCCCGGATGATGAAAATGATAGCGCCAAACTGGTACCGACAGATCATTCCCATCGCGACAGGGGTTTCTCTCTCTTCAGGCTCGGACGTCGAAGTCAAGGCCACCTCACAGGAGCGCATGAAACGAGAACTGGGCTCCTTTCTGCAAGAGGTCTCCCGAGTCCGACCGCTGATTCTCTTCTTTGACGACTTACATTGGGCCGACATCTCCACGGTAGACATGTTGGCCTACGTTTCAACCAAAATCACGTCGATGCGAATGCTGGCAGTGACCTGCTATCGCCCCTCAGATCTGCTGCTGGCGAACCATCCGTTCTTGCAGACCAAGCTCGATCTTCAGGCGCGCAGCGTCTGTCGCGAGCTGCCATTGGACTTTTTGAGCCGCAAAGATATTGAACGCTATCTTGCACTGGAGTTTCCGGGCCATTGTTTCCCAGCGGAATTCCCGGCGTTGATCCACGCCAAAACGGAAGGCAGTCCGCTCTTCATAGTGGACTTGCTGCGATACCTGCGTGATCGAGAGGTCATCGATCCTGTGCAAGGACGGTGGGCGCTGGCTCAGTCAGTTCCGGAGCTTGAGCGGGAGCTACCCGAGTCGGTGCGCAGCATGATTCAAAGAAAAATCGACCAATTGGGAGACTCGGACCGGCGTTTGCTGGCCGCTGCCAGCGTTCAGGGTCACGAATTTGATTCGGCTGTGGTTGCCAGGGCGCTCCAGGCGGATGCGGCTGAGGTCGAGGAGCGGCTGGATATTCTGGGGCGCGTTCATGCCTTCGTAAGGCAGGTTCGAGAATGCGAGCTACCCGACAAGACATTTACGCTGCAGTATCGTTTTGTCCACGTACTCTACCAGAATGTACTCTACTCAAGACTTGCGCCGACGCGAAGGGCTTCACTAAGCGCGGCAGTGGCCGAATCGTTGCTGAAGTTTTACGGTGAGAAAAGTGCAACGATTGCGTCGGAACTTGCTTTTTTGTTCGAGGCAGCCAGGGATGTTGCTCGTGCCTCGCATTATTTCCTGCTGGCAGCTCAAAGTGCCGCTCGAGTCTTTGCCAGCCAAGAGGCGGTCGCACTTTCGCAGCGCGGCCTGGAACTTGTCAAGGCGCTGCCGGATAGCTCTGAGCGTCGGAAGCAGGAACTGACACTCTTGCTCACCCTGGCCCGGGGACTGATGGCTGCCAAAGGATGGTCTGCGCCGGAAGTAGAGCTTACCTACAATCAGGCGCGCGCGCTGTGCGAAGAACTGGGTGATGACAGAAACCTCTTTACCGTGCTCTGGGGTTTGTTTCTCTTCCACATCATGCGGGCCGATCTGCCTACAGCCCGCCCGCTAGGAGAGCGATTACTGAGCCTCGCCCAGCGTACGCAGGAACCGACTCTGGTCGTTCAGGCGCACCACGCGATGGGAGTCATCTTGATGGATCTGGGAAAGCTCGGCTCCGCGCTGGAACACTTTGAGGAAGCAATCGCACTCTATGATCCCCGCCAACACCGGTCTTACGAAGTCTTCTACGCGCTAGATCCGGGGATAACCTGCAGATGTTTTGCAGCCAGAGTATTGTGGCCCCTCGGTTATCCTGATCGCGCCGTCGCCAGAATCGACGAGGCTTTGGCTTTGTCCCGAGATTTGTCGGATCCTCAAGGGTGCTCAATCTCGCTGGTCTTCTCTGCGATCGTTCACCAGTTTCGCCGCGAACCGCAAGAAACACAGGAGGCGGCCGAGAAAGTGATTGAGCTGGCGACCGAAGTGGGCCTGGTGCAGGATCGGATTTGGGGAACTCAATTTCGCGGATGGGCCGTGGCCGAACAGGGGCGGCTGGAAGAGGGAATCGCTCAAATGCGCGAGAGCCTGGCAGCCTATCGGGCGTTGGGTTCAGAGATCGCGCGCGCGCATTTTCTTTGCCTGTTGGCTGAGGCGTTGGGCAAGGCGGGACAGATCGAAGACGGGTTCGAAGTGCTGGCCGAGGCTCTGGCTGTGCTCGGCCGCACCGGCGAGCGTTACTATGAAGCGGAACCGCATCGTCTTAAGGGAGAATTGCTGCTGACGAAAGTCGCAGCTAGCGAACATCGAGCCGCCGCAGCCGGGACAGTGCCGGCCGCCAATGCTCGCTCGTCTCTATTCTCAGAAGCGGAAGCCTGCTTCCGCCATGCCCTCGACATCGCCCGCCGCCAGGAGGCCAAATCCTGGGAATTGCGCGCCGCCATGAGTCTCAGTCGCTTATTAAAACTTCAGGGTAAGAAAGAAGAAGCTCGGCAGATCCTCTCTGAGAGTTACGCCTGGTTTCAGGAAGGATTCGACACGGCAGACTTGAGGGAAGCCCGGGCCCTGCTGGAAGGACTCGCTTGAATCGTTGGAGACTGTCTCAAAATCGCTGAAACCACCTGGAACACTGGGAACACGGAGACCACAAGGGCTTTCGACATTGGCAGCAAATTCTTATTGAAAGAGGAATCAGTAAACTCCCGTGTTCCCAGTGTCCCCGGCGGTTCGCAGTAGGCCGTCTCTACACTCCCAACGTGCAGAAATTCCACGCCGAGGTTTCTCTCTCGCGCCGTTTTCGCGGACTCAGAAACTTGATTATTAATCTTATTTAATCCAGCAGGGCGCGGCAAAATCGTTGCGGCCGTTTTGGTTGTCTCTCTTATTGATTGCAATTGACCACCAAACAACCGATGCTGGATAATTACCGTTTTTGGTGACGCGTGTATTTCGAATCTGAGAAATTATGAGTCAAGCTTTTACCGGTTGTTCTCCCGTTGATGCACTCGCCGCCGACGCGGGCACGGTGTTGCTTCCCAAGCCGCGAGGTTTCTGCGCTGGCGTGATCCGCGCCATTGACATCGTCCAGATCGCACTGGAGAAACTGGGCCCGCCGATTTATGTTCGCAAGGAAATCGTACACAACCGGCACGTTGTGGAAGAACTGGCGGGCAAAGGCGCGGTTTTCGTCGAATCTCTGGACGAAGTTCCCTCGGGAGCCGTGGTGATCTTCAGCGCTCATGGCGTTTCTCCCGAGGTCAGGGTTGACTCGCAGCGCCGCAATCTTCGCGTTATCGACGCCACTTGTCCTCTTGTCACCAAAGTGCACCTGGAAGTGATCCGGTTCGCCCGCGAAAATTATACGATTGTTCTCATCGGCCACCGGCACCACGACGAGGTGATTGGCACGATGGGTGAAGCGCCCGATGATATTCGCCTGATTTCAAGTGTAGAAGACGCGGATGCGCTTCAGGTTGCAGACGCACAGCACTTGGTCTATCTCACGCAGACGACGCTCAGCGTGGATGACACCCGAGACATCGTGGCTCGGTTGAAGCAGCGGTTCCCGGCCATCATCGCGCCCCCCAGCCAGGATATCTGTTATGCCACTCAAAATCGGCAGATGGCTGTCAAGGCGATCGCATCGCGGGCTGACGCGATCTTCGTGGTTGGTTCACACAATAGTTCCAATTCAAACAGACTGGTCGAGGTCGCTCAGCATGCGGGCGCCAAGGCATGCCTCATCGGCGGCGCGCACGACATCCGGCTTGAATGGCTGGATGGCTGCAAGCGGATCGGCGTCACCGCAGGCGCCTCTACTCCGGAGATTCTGGTCGAACAGGTAGTCGACTATCTGCGTGGAAAGGGATATACACGCCTTGAGGAGGTGGACGTCATCGGAGAGAGCGTCCGCTTTGCACTGCCGCCGGAACTGGAACAAATACAACTTTAGTCCGGATGGGAATCGGGCTGACCGGCTGTTAAACACCAAAGATCTTCCAAGACGCCGATGGTAGAAACAGCCAAGATCGGATTGGCAGCAAGCAGTTTGGCAGGGGCTTCACCCGAACTTCAAAGGCCCTTGCAAGACCAACTGGACGATGCCATCGCCCGAAGTTCACAATATTTGCTTTCACTGCAGTCAGAAGAGGGCTACTGGCTGGGCGAGCTGCAAGCCGACACCACACTGGAATCCGACTACATCTTATACCTTCATGTTCTAGGCAGGCTCGATCCGGCGCGCGTTAGAAAGCTGTCAAATTACATTCGCCGCAAGCAGTTGCCTGACGGAGGATGGAACATTTACGAAGGCGGCCCTTGCGAGCTGAACGCGACTGTCAAAGCTTATTTCGCCCTCAAGCTGGCCGGGGATTTTCCGGACGCACCCCACATGGCACGCGCCCGCGCTCGCGCGCACGCCATGGGCGGCCTTGAGAGCGCTAATTCCTTCACCCGGTTTTACCTGGCTCTTGTGGGGGCCGTCGGCTGGGAAATGGTTCCAGCCATTCCCCCCGAGCTGATGCTGCTGCCGGGGTGGTTTTACATCAATATATATGAGATGTCATCGTGGACCCGGGCCATCGTCGTCCCATTGACGATTCTCTACGCTCATCGGCCGAAGTGGCCGCTCCCTTCCCGCTTCCGCGTGGATGAGCTCTTTTGTAACCCCTCCCGAAAAACCGCGGCTTTTGACTGGGATCGCCGGATTTTCAGCGCCAAAAATTTTTTTCTGGCCGTCGACCGGGCCTTGAAGCTCTACGAGCGGCTCCCCTGGAAGCCTTTGCGCAAACGCGCTCTTCGCCGCGCCGAGCAGTGGCTATCGGATCATCTGCAACGGAGTGACGGCCTGGCTGCCATCTACCCGGCAATGATGAATTCCATTTTTGCGCTCCTGGCGATGCGGCATTCGGCGGACGAACCGGAGACGGCGCGCCAGATCCGAGAACTGGCCCGATTTGAAATCGAAGAAGACGACACGATTCGGCTCCAGCCTTGCTTTTCTCCCGTATGGGACACGGCCATCACCATGACCGCGCTGCAGGAGGCGGGCCTGCCGCCAAACCATCCGGCGCTGGTAAAGGCCGCCGGCTGGCTGCTGCAGAATCGGATCTCGGGTCGCGGCGACTGGCAGATAAAAAACCGCGGAATCGAACCAGGAGGATGGGCTTTCGAGTTTCGCAACGATTTTTATCCCGACGTGGATGACACGGCGTTCGTCCTTATGGCGCTTCGGGGCGTAGACTATCCCGACCGTGAGCGGCTGGAGCAGGCGCTTCGGCGCGGGCTTGTCTGGCTGATCAGCATGCAAAACCGTGATGGCGGCTGGGGGGCTTTTGACCACAACAATGACCGGGCGCTACTGACCCGGATTCCGTTTGCCGACCACAACGCAATGATCGATCCCTCCACCGCAGATCTGACCGCGCGCGCAGTGGAATGCCTGGGACTTTTCGGCTGGCCTGCTTCCCATCGCGTCATCCAGCGGGCAGTGGGCTTCCTGTTGCGCGATCAGACTCCGGAAGGAGCCTGGTACGGGCGGTGGGGCGTCAATTACATTTATGGCACCGCAGGCGTGCTGCGCGCGCTGGCCAATGTGAATCTTGCCGCTCAGCAATATTGCCGGCGCGCGGCTCAGTGGTTGTGCGATGTACAAAATCACGATGGTGGCTTCGGTGAGTCGATCGCGTCGTACGACGATCCAAGCGCGAAAGGAAAGGGCGCCAGCACTCCCTCTCAGACTGCATGGGGGTTGAGCGGACTGCTTTGCGTGCTGCAGCCAACGGACTCCGCGGTGACTCGCGCCGCCGGGTACTTGATGCGGCGGCAGAATCCCGACGGCTCATGGGACGAACTGCCTTTCACTGGCACTGGATTTCCGCGTGTTTTTTACCTGAAGTATCACCTGTACCGGAATTACTTTCCACTCTATGCGCTGGCACGTTATCGGAATGTGCTGGGAGGCCGTATTTCCGAGCGTCGCAGCGCGCCATTTTCCCCGGAAGAATTCGACCGCCGGAACAAGCCAAAGCTTCCCTTCGGTAACTATAATGGAGACACTAAGGGAGCAATGAAGGGCTTATGAGATTTCCACTAAGTTTAACAGCGAACCTGACCGGCTACATTGCCGGAAAGCGGTTCCGGAGAGTGAAGAAGTTTCCCCTGGTGATGATGCTCGAGCCGCTGCACGCCTGCAACCTCACGTGCACCGGCTGTGGCCGAATACGTGAATACAAGGACACTATCAAGGAAAAACTCACTGTCGAGCAATGCCTGGCTGCGCTTGACGAATGCGGAGCTCCCGTGGTGTCGATTTGTGGCGGAGAGCCGATGATTTACCCGGAGCTGGGCCGGCTGGTAAGCGAGATCCTGGGGCGCAAGAAGCACATCTATTTGTGTACCAACGGGATGTTCATCCGCAAGCGACTGCACGAGTTCGAGCCGACGTCGCGATTTTTCTTTAACGTACACCTGGACGGGATGGAAAAGACGCACGATCTGTGCGTCGAGCGCGAAGGCGTATTCCGGCAAGCCATTGACGGAATCAAAGCCGCAAAGAAAGCGGGCTTCCTGGTTTGTACAAACACCACCATTTTCAAACAAACCGATCTGAACGAAATCGCCGAGCTGTACGCGTATCTGGAAACTCTCGGGGTAGACGGCTACATGATTTCGCCCGCCTACTCCTACGCCGCCGTACAGACCAAAGAGATTTTTATGTCGCGCCAGGACATTCGTGAAAAATTCCGCTTGGCCAGCAGGCTTCTAGAAAAGCATAACCTTATGACTTCGCCCATCTATCTGGAGTTCTTGCGGGGCGAGCGCGAGATGATGTGCACGGCTTGGGGGAATCCGACGTATAACCCGCGCGGCTGGAAGGGACCCTGTTATCTGATGACCGACGAGCACCATGCGTCGTTCAAGGACTTGATAGAGAAAACGCCATGGGAGAAGTACGGTCATGGTCGCGACCCCCGTTGCGAGAATTGCATGGTTCACGCCGGTTACGAGCCTTCGGCGGTTCTAGGAGCGAACCGAAAGCTGGGAGATAATTGGAAGCTGCTCAAGTGGCAGCTTTCTTCGCGGAGCCCGGGGAACCCAGACAGGAGCCACCGCCAATGATCACGCTCGTTACCGGAGCCACTGGCTTTGTGGGCAGCCACGTAGCGCGGTCGCTCGTCGCCAGAGGGGAACGAGTGCGCGCTCTGGTTCGCGAAGGCAATGCCCTGCGCGCCATCGACGGCTTGCCCGTAGAGCAAATACGCGGAGACCTGCGCAGCGCCGCTTGCTGCCAGAAAGCTTTGTCAGGCGTGGCCCGGGTCTATCACGTTGCGGCTGACTATCGGCTCTGGGCGAAAGATCCAAACGAGATCTACCAGAACAATGTCGTCGGGACGCGCAATATGCTTGATGCTGCTCGGCGCACGGGAGTGGAACGCTTTGTTTACACCAGTACCGTCGGCACCATCGCGGTACCGCGGGTGAATCTTCCCAACGAGGCAACACGCGCCAGTTTGGACGAGATGATTGGCCACTACAAGCGCTCGAAGTTCATTGCAGAACAGGAGACTCTGGCCGCTGCGGCGGCAGGGCTGCCCGTCGTAATCGTCAATCCGACCACGCCCATCGGGCCCGGCGATTGGAAGCCCACGCCCACCGGGCGCGTCATTCTCGATTTTCTCAATGGCCGGATTCCTGCCTACGTCGATACGGGTTTGAACGTGGTTGCCGTGGAAGACGTGGCTGAGGGACACCTATTGGCCGCCGAGCACGGGCGGGTGGGCGAGCGTTACATACTAGGCGGCAGAAATATGACCCTTAAGGAGATTTTCGATGTTCTCTCTGGAATTACCAGGCAATCATCGCCTCGGTTTCGATTGCCTTATTTTGTGGCCCTGGCCGCCGGATATACCGATCAGGTGATTTCGCGGGCCCTCGGCCGTGAACCGCAAATTCCACTGGAAGGAGTGCGGATGGCGCGCCACAGGATGTTTGTGGACTGCTCAAAGGCCGAGCGAGAACTGGGGTTTTGTCCCGGTCCTGCGGAATATGCTCTCGAGCGCGCCGCGCGCTGGTACCTGGAAAACAATTACGTTGGGAGGAGGCGCCGCAGCTGCACCGGTCGAGCGCGAGCAGCTTAGCAAGTGTGAAAATCGTAGTTACGTTTGCAACGGAATCGGAATTCAGGCCCTGGCGGCGTCTTCGGCTCTTTACGCGCATTCGGAGTGATGAAAGCGCCGTGTACCTGGCCCGTATTGGAGATGTTGAGATCTGTGCAGCTCTCACAGGTATTGGCTGCCACAACGCCCGCAGAGTGGTCCGCCCGCTGTTTGAATTTTCGCCAGCTGTTTGCGTCTGCTCGGGCCTGGCAGGCGGCCTGAAATCGGAACATCGCTCGCAGCAAGTACTGGTAGCCAAAGAGATTCGCCGAGATGGCAGCCCCCGCGCGATTAAAAGCCACGAAAAGCTGGTTGCGCTTGCCGTCGACTGCGGCGCAAAACCAGTAAACCTGATCCACACTTCGGAGAGAATTCTGCACACTGCCGCCGAAAAGCAGAGAATGGGCGCCGATGCCGACGCGGTTGACATGGAAAGCTTTGTCGTCGTCCAGGAGGCGTCCGCTCGAGGAATACCGGCAGTCGCGATTCGCGCCGTCGCCGATACGATGGAAAGGGATCTGCCGCTCGACTTCCACCAGCTCGTGGGGGAACAAGGTGATATCAAGTTTTCCCGGGTGCTTGGCGGGCTGGCACGAAATCCCCGGCGCGCGGGCGCGCTGGCACGCTTCGGTTTTGAGAGCCTGCGCGCAGCCACATCGCTGGCGCGATTCCTGGATCGATACCTGGACGCTTTGGCCGACTGGAAGAAAACTCAAGAATCGCTGCCACAGGCGGAGGTTGGATGAGTCAGGTCCAGACTCAGTTGGATTCCAACCGAAGAAATTCACCTCCAGGGCAAAAGATGCGCGCCGGTGTTTACCGCGGCCCGGGCAGAATTTCGGCGGAGACAGTTGCCATTCCTCGAATTTCTGAAGGCGAGGTGCTGGTCCGCGTTGAAGCCTGCGGGGTCTGCGGGACGGACGTCAAGAAGATTCAGCATGGTTTTGTCCCTCCGCCTCAGATTTTCGGCCATGAGATCGCAGGAACCGTCGTTCAGGTCGGCGCCCGAGTGAGGCGCTGGAAGCCGGCACAGCGAGTGATTACTTTCCATCATGTTCCCTGCGGATCGTGCTTCTACTGCGAGCGCAAGCTGTTCTCTCAGTGCCCGCAATATAGAAAGATAGGCGTGACGGCCGGCTTCGATCCAAACGGAGGCGGCTTCGCTCAATACGTGCGCGTGATGCCATGGATCGTTGAGCGGGGAATGATCGCCATTCCTCCTGAGATCAGCTTTGAGGAAGCCACTTTCGTGGAGCCCGTAAACACCTGCCTGAAGGCGGTGCGGAAGGCTCGCGTTTCAGCCGGCGAGATTGTTTTCGTCACTGGGCAGGGACCCGTCGGCGTGCTGCTGATGATGCTCTCGCGTCTTGCAGGCGCGGCAGTCTTCACCAGTGATCCAATACCAGCGCGTCGCGCCAGGAGCATAACTTTTGGCGCTGCCGCGTCATTCGATCCCTCGAAGACAAACCCGGTTGAGGAGATTCGCGCTCGCACCGGCGGCAGAGGAGCCGATGTCGTTCTGCTGGCGGCGCCAAACCCGGCGCTGGTGGTTGAAGGCCTTGCACAGGCGCGGCCGGGAGGTCGAGTATTGCTCTTCGCTCACAACGATCCGTCGATGCAAATCCAATTCCCTGCCGCTTCTGTCGGAGTGGAAGAAAAGGAGCTTTTGGGCAGCTACAGCGCTTCCATGGATTTGCAGGATGAAGCTGCGCGTTTGGTTTTTGAGCGCCGCCTGCCTTTGCATGAGATGATTTCGCATAAGTTTTCGTTGGAAGAAATTGACCAAGCGCTGGCACTGGCATCACTGCCTAAAGATGATTCTCTTAAACTGTTGATCATGCCCTGAGAAACATGGACCGCAATGGACACATGATTGGAGCCGTACTTTACGGCCGCGAAGATTTGAAGATCGAGCAGATAGCGGTACCGTCGCTGGCTGACGACGAGGTGCTGGTGCGAGTGAAAGTAGCGTTGACTTGCGGGACCGACCTGAAAGTGTGGAAGCGGGGTTACCACGCCCGGATGATTTCGCCTCCCGCGATCTTCGGCCACGAATTGGCGGGCGTAATCGAACAGATGGGCGACTCGGTGCCCGCAGACCTGAGTGTTGGGATGCGGGTGGTACCGGCCAATTCGGCCCCTTGCAGCTCATGCTTGTTTTGCCGCAAAGGGCGCGCCAACCTTTGCGAGGACTTGCTGTTCAACAACGGCGCCTACGCGCAGTTTATTCGCATTCCCGGCCGAATCGTCCGCCGCAACCTGCTGGAGATTCCACATCATGTCCCGTTTCTGGACGCCGCCCTGGTTGAGCCTCTGGCGTGCGTACTGCGCGGCATCCAAGAAACGGGGATCGGTGCGGGGGATACTACGGTGGTGATCGGCTGCGGCCCCATCGGACTTCAGTTTATCCGCCTCCTGGCGCGGCGCGACGTGCGGGTTCTCGCTTTGGGCAAGCGCCGCAGTCAGATCATGGCCGCCGAGCGGCTGGGTGCTACGGCCGCCTTTGATGTGTCCCGGTTGAAAAACCCGGTGCAGGCGATCCGCCAGCTTACCGAAGGACAACGAGGACCGGATTCAGTGATCGAAGCAGTCGGCTCGCCAACCACCTGGCAATGGGCTATGCAGATGGTGCGGCGCGGCGGCACGGTGAACCTGTTCGGAGGCTGTCCCCAAGGCTCGCGGGTTCAATTTGATCCGGTAGAGCTGCATTATTCTGAAATCACCGTCAAATCCACTTTTCATCACACGCCGCGCTTTATCGCCGAGGCGCTCGAAACGATTGCCCAGGGTGAGATCCGGGCCAGCGATTTCGTGACCGGCGAGATTGCGTTGAAGGAACTGCCCCAGCTGTTCCAGCATATGAAGCACCGAAACGGCGAGCTGAAAACGGCGGTGATTCCCTAGGGCCAGGTGCCAGTTGCCAGTTCCCAGCTCCTAGTTGCCAGTGGCTAGTTGCCAGGGAAATTGGGCAGCGGGAAACCAACTGCCGGAAACTGGCAACTGGGAACTGGCAACTGGCAACTGGTTGGTACTGGGAACTGGTAACTGTTCTTATGCAACTGCCGGCTGAACTGGAGATCGCTCGGGAGCTGCCGCCTTCCGGCAGCCCTCTACTTCAGGCACAGTGCTACACGCGATCACTGGCCAGGCGGCACTACGAGAATTTCATCGTCGCGTCCTGGCTGCTGCCGCGCCGCCTTCGCCAGCATTTTTACAACGTGTACGCCTTTTGCCGCTGGGCCGACGATTTGGGGGACGAAATCGCCCCGCCGGCGCGGGCGCTGGAGTTTCTTGGCTGGTGGGAAAGCGAGCTGCGCCATTGCTATGCTGGGCCCGCGTCACATGCGGTTTTTGTAGCGCTGCAGAACACTATCCGCGAATTCGATATTCCGATCGATCCGTTCCTCAATCTATTGACCGCCTTTCGCCAGGACCAGAGCGTCAACCGGTACACGGATTGGGACTCTCTTTTGGGTTACTGCCGCAATTCGGCCAACCCGGTCGGTCATCTTGTGCTCTATCTGTGCGGATATCGCGATGCCATCCGCCAGCAATTATCCAACGCTACCTGCACCGCCCTACAGCTTGCCAACTTCTGGCAGGATGTGGCCCGGGATCTGGGGAAAAATCGGATCTACATTCCCCTGGACGCGCTCTCCCGTTACGGTTTGACCAAGGCAGATCTTTTCGCTCGCCGCTTTGATGACCGATACGCGTCATTGATGAAGGATCTGGTCGGCCGGACTCGGGAGCTCTTTCTGCTGGGCCTTCCTCTAGCTTCACAGGTCGGGCCGGAGCTTCGCCTCGACATTGAACTATTCAGCCGGGGAGGACTGGCCGTGCTCGACGCCATTGAAGCCGTCGGCTACAACACAATCGAACATCGTCCAACGCTGAGCCGGGCCACTCAGTTGCGTCTCTTGGCCCGCGCGGCGCTGCGGCGTCTGTTTTCGGCTCGGAGTGTCCCCGCTTCACAATTACTTAATCATGAAGCGAGACGCTGAAACCAAACAAACACGCAAATGTCTCTCTCGCTGACCGCAACGCCCCAGGCACAGCACGTCACCGTTTCCTACTCGCAGTGCCGGCGCATCGCCCGATCCGCGGCCCGCAATTTTTATTATGGATTCCTCCTGTTGCCCGCCGCCAAGCGTGATGCTCTGTGCGCCATTTACGCCTTCATGCGCCAAGCCGATGACATCTCCGATTCGGAGAGTCAGAACATGGATAAACGACAACGCCTTGAGAACTGGCGCCGGACTCTCGACCGCACGCTGGCAGGAGCCTACGGCCAAAATCCCATCCTGCCGGCCTTCCATGACACGGTCACTCGTTTCGGCATCCCGCCACGCTACTTTTACGAGCTGATTTCTGGAGTTGAGATGGATCTGAAAATCTCCTCCTACGAAACGTTTGAACAGTTGCGCCAGTATTGCTATGGAGTGGCGGGCACTGTCGGGTTGAGCTGCCTCTATGTATTTGGTTTTCGCGAACGGCGCGCTCCCGAACTGGCTGAGAAGCTCGGCATTGCCTTCCAATTGACCAACATCCTGCGCGACATTTCCGAGGATACCGCGATGGGCCGGCTCTATCTGCCCCAGGAAGATCTGGATCGCTTCGGGTGCAGACGAGAGGACCTAGTCCAGCGGATTTTTACCTCCTCCTTTGTCGACTTGATGCGCTTCCAGACCGAACGCGCCTGGCGCTTCTATCAAGAGGGAACGGAGCTCCTGCCGCTGGTAAGCGCAGACAGCCAGCCTGCGCTGTGGGCCCTGATGCGCATTTATAGCGGCATACTTGAAAAGATAGAAGCACGCCGATACGACATTTTCTCGTCTCCTCACACTGGCCTTTCAGATGCCGAAAAACTCTGGATCCTGATACGGGGGCGCCTCGGTTGGTGGACTCCGGCATGCCCGCGACGGATGTAATCGTAATCGGCGGCGGGCTGGCGGGGCTTTCCTCTGCCCTCGCGCTTGCGGAAGCAGGCCTTCGCGTTTCCTTGTTGGAAAAGCGCTCCCGTCTCGGCGGCCGCGCCACGTCCTACCTGCTTGCTGACGGCGAGTATGTGGACAACTGCCAGCATGTCACCCTTGGCTGCTGCACCAATCTTGATGATTTTTATCGCCGCGTAGGAGCGGCTGACAAAATCCGCTGGTATCGACGCCTGCTCTTTTTTGACCGCGATGGAAATCGTGGAACCATCAAAGCTTCACCTCTTCCAGCGCCGCTGCATCTGGCTCCTTCCTTCGCGATGTTTCCTTCGCTGACTTGGGCAGACAAGCAGGCCATTAGCCGCGCTCTGCTATACGTTGCCCGAGCGGGAGGCCAACCTCCGGACGTTGCCAACGCAACCATGCTTGAGTGGCTACACCGTCATCGGCAGCCGGCCGGCGCCATCGAACGATTCTGGCGCGTCATCCTGGTGAGCGCTCTCAACGAGGAGCTGAATCGGGCCGGCGCCCGCTATGGCGTGGACGTCTTTTGGAAAGCCTTCCTGGCCAATCACCGCGGGTTCGAAGTTGGAGTGCCTTCAGTGCCGCTGGCAGATTTGTACGACGGATGTCGCGGCGTCATCGAACGCCGTGGCGGAGATGTTCGTACATCGGCAGGCGTTCGCCAGATCATAGAGGCACAAGGAAGAGTTGCCGCTGTGCAGCTTGAAGATGGAACGACCGCCGGCGCGGAGTTCTTCGTTGCGGCAGTGCCGCACAACAGATTATTGCGCATTTTGCCGCCGCGGGCGCTGGAAAACGACGCGGCCTTCGTCAATTTGAAGAATCTGAGGGACACACCCATTACGGGAGTCCACATCTGGTTTGATCGTCCGGTCATGACCGAACCTTTTGTCACGCTTCTGGATCACACGGTGCAGTGGATCTTCAACAAATCAATGTTGTATGGGCCGCCTTCTGAAGATAACGCATTGGGCCGAGAGCCCTCGCACAGAGGCTCCCGAACAGCGACATCCGGTGTCGAGCAGTATCTGCAACTGGTCATAAGCGCGTCGTACGACTTGATGCAGCGCTCGCGCGAAGAAATCGTCGGCCTTTGCCGGATGGAGCTTTCAGAAATACTTCCTCTCACAAGGAAGGCCCAGGTGCGGAAGGCTATCGTCATTAAGGAAAGCGCTGCCACATTTTCTCCCGAACCCGGCTGTGATCGCTGGCGCCCGTCGCAGCGGTGCGCCTTCAACAACCTCTTCCTCGCCGGTGATTGGACGCAAACTGGCTGGCCTGCTACGATGGAGGGCGCTGTGCGCAGCGGCTATTTGGCAGCCGAATGCGTCCTGACAGCAGCGGGCAGACCCCGAAAGCTATTGCAGCCCGATTTGCCGCCTCGAGGATTGGCCCGGCTGTGGACGCGCAAGAGGGAGAAGTTTTAGGATCATCGGTGAATTTTTGGCGGCCCTTTCGGGCCTCAAATGACTCACACACAATGATTGCCAGACCTCTAAACAGGGACCACCGCCCCTTATGACCTTCTGGCACATCGCCGTGCCTACTGCGGCTGCCGTTGCCGGTGTATCCGCCTGGGGGGCGTTCCACCCGGCATCGCAATTATTTGGCCCAACGGTCCGAAACACAAACAGTGGTTCTGCGCTGGCGTTGAGCTTTGACGATGGGCCCAATCCGCAAGCAACGCCGCAGCTACTGGATTTCCTCGACAAACATCAAGTTCGAGCTACATTCTTCTTGATCGGAAAACACGTCCGACTCTATCCGCAATTGGCTGCCGACCTTGCTGCGCGCGGGCACACCGTTGGCAATCACACTGAGACGCATCCCAGTCTGACATGGCTCTCCTCGGAGCGCATCGCTTCCGAGCTGAGTCGCTGCCAGCAATCGATCGAACAGGCGACCGGAAGGCCCGCCCGGTGGATGCGCCCTCCTTATGGTTTTCGGGGGCCGCAACTGAACCCGGTCGTCAAAAGCAAAGGCTACGATGGTGTGGTGATGTGGTCTCTGTCGGCGCGAGACTGGAATCCTCAATCCCCGTCGCGAGTGATCGCACGATTGCGCAAGGCGCGCGGAGGCGACATCATTTTGCTGCATGACGGCGACCATCGCAACGCTTGCGCTGACCGCAGTCATACTCTCAGGGCGCTGGAATTCTGGTTGCCGCGCTGGAAGGACGCCGGCCTGGTTTTTGTGACACCAAATGGCTGTTAGGCCTCTAATCACGGTGAAAGGCCGATCACGATCACGACCACGTCCACGTTCACGAGCACGAGCACATCAACGTCCACGACGACGGCTAATCGAATCGTGAGCGATTGTGTATTTTCGTCTGCGTAGGCGTGGACGTGCTCGTGAACGTGAGCGTGGTCGTGGTCGGCTTTTATCGGGTTGCGGTTCCGCCGCGCCAGGTCTTTTGCGCTGGATGTTTGTGAATAATCAGGCGTTAACGCGCGCCCATCCCCCCCGAGGTGATAAAATGAGTGCGGTGTAACGGTGCCCTCATGAATGCGACGCGAAGAAATCGAACCTGGCTGGTATCCGGCCTGACCGTGACAGCGCTCGTGCTGTTGCTACTGCTCGTCGGTGAAACCAACCGGCAGCAGGTTCCGCAGATTTCCGCCGCGCGGGTAACCCGGGAGAGCCTCAATGTTTCAATCTCCAGCAACGGTAAAGTAGAGCCTATCGAGCCGCACACGGTGCAATCCAAGCTCACCACATTTGTCGAAAAAGTATTCGTCGTTGAGGGCCAGTCGGTAAAACGAGGCCAGTTGCTCCTCACACTGGATCCATCTGAAATTCGCACTGAACTGACCCGCATGCAGGAGGAACTCGTCGGCGCTCAGCAGGACCTGCAAACGGCCCAGGGCGGTGGCCGGGCCGACGAAGTTGCGCAGGTGGAAAGCGATCTTCGCAAGGCGGAGGTGGAACGCGCTCATCTCAAGAGCCAGCGGGAAGCGCTCGACCGGCTGCTCTCCAAACAGGCGGCAACCCGGCAGGAGTTGGACCAGAACAAGCTTGCGCTTGACCGTGTCGAGGCTGAATCGCGGGCTCTGCAGCAAAAGAAGGCCGAGCTGGCGCGGCGCGCCCGAGCCGACGCCGAACGAGCCACGCTCCGCGCCGGCCATGCGCGCGATGCAATCCGGTCCCTTGAGGAGAAATTGGCCGCAGCGCGGATTACCGCGCCCGTTGACGGCACGCTCTTCTCTCTCCGGGTCGGAGGCAAAGATGGCGCCGGGGATCCGGTCCGGGCGGGCCAGTTTGTTCGTGTCGGGGACATGCTTGCCGAAGTGGCCGACTTAAGACGCGTGCAAGTACGTACTTTCGTGGACGAGCCGGACCTCGGTCTGCTGGCAGAGGGCCAGGACGTGGAAATCACTTGGGACGCTTACCCCCACCAGACCTGGAACGGTCGCGTTGCGCGAGTACCCAAAAACGTATTCTCGCGAGGCACGCGTACTGTGGGGGAGGTCCTGTGCTCGGTAAGCAACGACAAGCTGGAGCTGCTTCCCAACATCAATGTGGATGTGCGCATCCGCGTCCTCAATCTGGCCAATGCGCTCACAGTTCCGCGCGGCGCTGTGCGCAGTCAGGGACCTGAGCATTATGTGTTCGTGGTTGAAGGCGAAAAGCTGGCAAGAAGGCCGATCAAAGTGGGCACTGTCAGCGCCACCAAATGCCAGGTCCTGGGAGGCCTGGCTGAGGGTGACCGCGTAGCGTTGCCGGGAGAGGTGGAATTGCGAGATGGATTGCTGGTGCGCCCGGTAGACCAAAAATGATTAGTTGGCCTTCGGTTCTCGGAGGGCTGCTATTGGCCCTTTCCCCTTCCCAGACTGATGCTTCGCTTCAGACTGCCCACCTGCAATTCGACACCGGAAAGTACAGCGAAGCTGCTAGAACGCTCCGGACTGCGCTCTCCCAAGCTCCGCAGGACGCCCGGCTGCACTACTGGCTTGCGCGCTGTTATTACGAACTGGGCGATTTTGACAACTCGGTGAACTCGGCTGAGCGCGCCGTCGGTATCGACCCTCCGAACTCCGAGTACCATTTGTGGCTGGGTCGCGCCTATGGCGGCAAGGCGGAAAAAGCTCACAGCTTTTCCCTGGCGAGAAAAGTGCGACGGGAATTTGAGGAGGCGGTGCGCCTGAATCCTTCCAATGTCACTGCGCGGCGCGACTTGATTGAGTTCTATGTTGAGGCGCCCTGGATTGTCGGCGGCGACAAGGACAAAGCGCGGCGGCAAGCGGAAGCAATCTTGGCATTGGACGCTGTCGAGGGCCACTTGGCCATGGCAGCCTATTGGCTGAGCGAGAAAAAACCTGATCGGGCTGAATCCGAGTATCTCCAGGCCGTTGATTTGAAGCCAACGCGCCCGGAGCCGTACTGGGAATTTGCCGACTTTTATCAAAAGAGGAATCAGGCGGACCGGATGGAACAGGTAGTGGAAAGGGCCGCGCGCGTGAATCCCTCCGATCCCCGCTTGGCTTATTATCGGGGTGTGGTGCGCGTCCTCGCAGGAAACCGATTGACTGAGGCGGAAAAGTTCTTGAAAACGTATCTGGAGACTTTCCCGCGGAGTGATTTTCCTTCACAAGCTGCGGCACGCGAGTGGCTAGGACGTTTGTATGAGCGACAGGGAAGGCGGAATGACTAACATGGCGAATCACCAATGAAAAATGACGAGTGACTGATACTGTGCTTGGAACATCCAATGAACGCTGAGGCGTGGAAAATCGCGCTGGACTCCCTGCGAGCCAGTAAGATGAAAGCTTTTCTGACCACGCTGGGTGTGGTCATCGGAAGCGCCTGCATCGTGCTGGTGGTCACCGTGGCACTGACCGGTAAGCACTACATCATCGCGCAAATCGAAGCCGTGGGCTCAAATATTGTTTATGCTGAACACCTGCATACGGGCGCGGCGCGGGCAACGCTCAGCGACGAAATCACTCTCGCCGACATGGATGCCGTGCGCCAGGAGATTCCGGAAGTGGTGGAGGTGGCCGCTACACGAGATATGCCTCTGACTATCGTGGTCTCGGGAAAGGTGCGACCGGTAAACCTGGTAGGAGTCACCGATGGATTTCAGCGCATCAGAAATCTTCTTGTTTTGCGGGGCCGGTTTTTCGATGCCGATGACATGCAGACCCGCAGCAAAGTATGTCTTCTGACCGAAGAACTCGCTCATCTCGTCTACTCCACCAATGATCCAATCGGGAAGGAAATTCGAGTGGGCGAGCTCAGCTTTACAGTCATCGGGGTGTTCAGAGAACGGGTGGCCACGTTCGGCCAGTCAGAAATCACGCGGGAATCGGTGGTAATTCCATTTTCTTTGCTGAAAACTTACACCGGAGAAGATTTCGTCAAGGTGTTCTACGCGCAGGCGGCTCGGCCGGAAGATGTGCCGCCGGTAACACGCCAGGTGGAGCAACTGCTGAAGCGCCGGCACCGACCCGGCGCAGCCTACAACGTCCAGAACCTCACTTCCATCCTTGAGGCTGCCCAAAGAATCTCGCTGGCTTTGACGATAATTCTGCTGGTGATCGCATCGATCGCGCTGGTCATAAGCGGCGTCGGGATTATGAACATTATGCTCGTGACAGTCACAGAGCGCACGCGCGAGATTGGCATCCGCAAAGCGATGGGAGCTCGATCGCGTGAAATACTGAGCCAGTTCTTGATTGAAGCATTTCTGATCAGCGGCGCCGGCGCGGTAGTGGGCATCCTGATTGCAATCAGTATTCCTGTCCTGGTGCGCCCCCTGCTTCCCGGCCATTTGGCGATTCCGATTTCGTGGCTCTCTGTCGCCTTGGCTTACATCGTTTCCTGTTGCACCGGCATACTTTTCGGTTACCTGCCGGCCGTCAAGGCCGCCAAACTTCAACCAACGGATTCGCTGCGCTATGAATAAAACAAAATCGATATTGTTGTCGCCTTCGCGCCTTGGTGGCTTCGTTTTTTTCAACATTTCCGCCCTAGCTGCGCTAGTTTGCATGGGCGTCATGTCTGCGGCGCGCGCGCAGGAGAAGGAAGAATTAAATCTCAGGCGCGCTGTCGCGCTGGCTTTGCGGAACAGCCCTGAACTGGCACTCGCCCGGGCGCAGCAGGCTGTTGCGGAAAGAACGGTCCAAGCCGATCGCTCGCTGTTTCTGCCAAACCTCTACACCGGCTCGGGCGCTGCCTATACCAACGGTTTTCCTCAAACGCCGAACGGCGGGGGCCCGTCCGTGTTCAATCTCTCCTATGTTCAGACGCTCTTCAATCAACCCGCCCGCGGCCAGCTCCGGGCAGCGGAGGAACGGACGGAAATTCAGCGCCTGGCTGTGGAGCGAACCAGGGGCTCGGTGATCCAGCGAACGGTGTCTGCCTACCTGGAACTGGCCAAGACGCGCCACTCGTTGGACCTGTTGCGTAGGGAACGGGAGAGCACAGCAAAGATTCTAGCCTACACTCGCGAGCGGTCCGCACGGGGATTCGAACTGCCTGTAGAAGTCACTCGCGCCGAGCTTTCCGTCGCTCGCACTGAGCAGCGCATCGCCCAACTCGAGAGCCGCGAAGAAGTGTTGGAAGGACAGCTTCGCATCCTTACTGGTTTAATCTCGGCGGCGCGCCTTGAAGTAGCTCCAGAGCCGTTGCTGCTTCCCCACCAGCCGTCGACACCGCAACTTGCGCAACTGGCAATAGAGAACAGCTTTGAGCTGCAGCAGGCCGAGTATGAGCGACGGGCCAGGGAACGCCGCCTGCGGGGCGAGCGCGGCGGTTACTGGCCTTCGGTGGACCTGGTAGGGGAATATACAATCCTGAGCCGATTGAATAACTATGACGAGTTCTTTCGCAGATTCCAGCGGCACAATATAAATATCGGTGTGCAGGTCAAGATCCCCATTTTCAGCTCGCAGACTTCGGCAGCGGTCGATTTGGCTCGAAGCGAGCTGGCGGCGGCCGAGGTGGACTTGAAAAACAGGCGCACCGATCTCGAGATTGAGGTGCGGCGCCAGGCAGGGCATGTCCGCGAGTTGGCCGCTGCGCGCGAGGTAACCCGATTGGAGCTCAAACTCGCCCAGGAGAATGTGCGCCTGCTTCAGGCTCGCTTTGAGGAGGGACGAGCCAGCTTGCGTGATCTGGAGGGTGCCCGGCTCGAAGAGAACGATAAATGGCTGGCCTTCCTTGACGCCGAATACCAGCAGCAGCAGGCACAACTGGAACTGCTGAAAAGCACCGGCCAGTTGACTCGCCTGTTCTAGCCGACCGTAATGTGGGAGCGGAGAGACGGCCTGAGCGCCGTCTCCAAGGCGCCTTCAGCGGCCTAGTGCCGTGAAGCCGCATCCAAAGCGTCATTGGTCATCAGTCATCGGTCATCAGTCATCGAAAAAAACAGAATTAGCGCTTGCGTCTTTGGTTAATCGCCTGAGCCTTTTGCACCATTGAGCTTTAGCAAGCCTGATGGTATTCTTTTCCACTTTGGACTTTAGGCTTTCGACCTTCGACCTTCTTGGCATAGTACAATGAAAACGGAGCATTCATGACTTCTGTGATGAGGACGCTGCTGCTAAACCCGCCCAGCTTCGACGGATTTGATGGCGGCGCCGGCTCGCGATGGCCTGCGACTCGAGAAATTGAATCTTACTGGTATCCGGTGTGGCTGTCCTACCCGGCAGGCATGCTTCCGGGAAGCCGTCTGCTGGACGCGGCGCCGCACAAAATCACGCCGGCGCAGACGGTCGAGATCGCTCGCGATTATGACTTTGTCGTGTTCTTCACTTCGACTGTCGGTTTCTCCAGCGACCTGCGGCTGGCGCGAATGATGAAGGAAACCAAACCGGATCTGAAAATATGCTTCGTCGGCCCGCATGTGCAGGTGCAGCCGGCCGAAAGCCTGGCGGCCAGCGAAGACATCGACTTTATAGTCAGGGGAGAGTTCGACCATGCGGTAGTGGAGTTTGCGCAGGGAAAACCTCTGGCTGAGATTCTGGGAGCCAGTTATCGAAGAGACGGCCGTCTGGTTCACAATCCGCCGCGGCCTCAGTTGCAGACTGAGGACTTGGATCGGCTGCCTTTTGCTACCGAGGTCTACAAGCGCGACCTGGTAATTGAAAACTACAACATTCCATTTCTGCTGCATCCCTTTGTCTCGTTCTATACCGCCCGCGGGTGCCCGGCTCTGTGCACTTTCTGCCTGTGGCCGCAGACTTTGTCCGGTCATGCCTGGCGCGTTCGGTCCAGCGACAACGTCGCCAGAGAAGTCGGCCAGGCGCTGCAGATGTTCCCCCAGGCCCGAGAGTTCTTTTTCGACGACGACACGTTCAATATTCGCAAGGATCGGGTGCTGGACCTTTGCTCCAAGTTCAAGCAGCTGAAATTTCGCTGGTCGTGCACCGCGCGCGTGCACGGCGACTATGAGACGCTGAAAGCCATGGCCGACGCTGGCGCGCGCCTGTTGATCGTCGGGTTTGAGTCTGGCGATCCGCAGATCCTGAAGAACATAAAGAAGGGCGCCACCGTGGAGATGGGGCGCCAGTTCGTCAGGAACTGCAAAAAAGTGGGAATCGCCATCCACGGCGACTTCATCATCGGCTTGCCGGGCGAAACCAGGGAAACCATCCGCCGTACCATTGATTTTGCCAAAGAGCTGGATGTGGAAACGATCCAGGTCTCGCTGGCGCATGCCTACCCCGGTACAGAGCTGTATGACTATCTGGCGCAGACTAACTCTCTGGCAACTGAGGCCATCACAGACAGCGGTGGCCACCAACTTCCCCACATCGAGTACGCGGACTTGCCCAGAGAAGAAATGATGGCCGCGGTCAACCGCTTCTACGATTCGTACTATTTTCGTCCTCGCGTAGTCTGGCGTATCGTACGCAGGGCGCTCTGGGATAAACACGAACGCGAGCGTCTTTACCACGAAGCGGTGGCCTTCCTTCGTTTGCGCTCCGAGCGTTGGAAGTATGCGCGAAAGGCTCAGCAGGAGAAGCCGGTTGCGGCGGTGTGATTGGGTCTCCCGCCCTTACGCTGGGTCATTCATAAACATCCATCGCAGCTAGGATGGATTTCGTCCCGGAGCGACGATTCGACAATAGCCCAGCGATTTATCGCTGCGGATGCGGTGAGAAAGAACATAGGAGTCCCGGAGGGACGGCTGAAATTCCTGGTCGGCAATCCAAATCAGCCGTCCCTACGGGACTTCTTGCGGTGAGGATTCTTCGTAACCCAGCGATGAATCGCTGGGCTATTATCGGCTGTCCCTCCGGGACATCGAGGCTCTTTGAGGCTAAACCAATGCAAGAACTTGCAAGATGAAATCCCCCAAAAAACTCCAGGTGAAAACTTGGGTTCTGCTGACGCTGATGGTCGCATTTAGCTCGCTGGGCAACGTGCTGCTCAGCATGGGAATGAAGCAGATCGGCGAGATCCAGCGGTGGTCTGCAACTGTCCTGGCGGCTACCTTCGCCAGGATTCTCACCAGCGGGACAATCTGGCTGGGAATCGGCAGCCTGCTGCTTTTTTTTGTTTTCTACCTGCTGGTGCTGTCATGGGCTGATTACAGCTACGTTTCGCCTGCCTCGGCGACCGGCTATGCCGTGGTGCCGCTTCTCGGTTACGCCTTGCTCGGCGAAGTGGTCACGTCGGTTCGCTGGGCTGGAGTGGGATTGATCTGTCTGGGGGTGATTCTAGTGAGCCGCACATCGCCCAACACAACACAAATGTCCACTGCCAAGACCCGGTGTAGTGGAGCCACGACCAAAGTCGCTAAGGACGATCACGTTCACGTCCACGAGCACGATCACGTCCACGAACACGGTGACGACCAGGGCTTACAGCAATAGGCAATTTTCGTGGGCGTAGTCGTTGACGTAATCGTGAACGTGATCGTGAACGTAGTCGGTCATTTCCGGTGGGACCACAACTAGGGACTAATCATGCGAGACGCCCTGTTCATCGCCATTGTCGTGCTCGCCGGTACGGGCGGAGAAATCGCCGTCTCGCATGTGATGAAGCGAATCGGAGAAGTGCACAGCTTCCATCTCGCTGTGGTGCTGAAGGCGCTGGGCAGGGCGTTTCGCATGGGATGGATGTGGTTGGGAATAGGGCTAATGACTGCAGGATTCTTTTCTTTGCTGGCGCTGCTTTCCTGGGATGATGTCAGCTTTGTGGTTCCGGCCACGGCGTGCAGCTACATTGTGGGCGCGCTTGGTTCGAGGTTTCTGCTGGGCGAGCAGGTAAGCGCGGCACGCTGGGCTGGAGTATTGCTTGTGTGCTTCGGCGTTGCGCTGGTGTGGATCGGTTAGAGGGGCCCGATTCGGAGACTGTCTCAAAACTAACGAACCACCGGGGACATGGTGAATTCTGCCGGTTCCTCCATAACAACTTTCAGTGACACGTCTGATAGATCTTTTGCTCCCCGTGTTCCCAGGGGTTTCAATTATGGCGCAGGCTTCGTTTAGGATTGTCACAATCTTGGGAACTCTGTGCGGGATAGGCTACTACGTTCTGTGCCTCTGGAGTTCTCGCCGTTTTCTGCGACAGCGTGCCGTTTCTGACATGGCATTCGCGCCTCCCGTCTCGATTCTCAAGCCGCTGAGCGGAGCTGATCCGCAGGCTTACGAGAATTTGCGCAGCCACTGTCTTCAGGATTATCCGGAGTTCGAAATCATCTTCGGCGTGAGCGACCCAGATGATTCCGCAGTCCCGGTAGTAAACCGGCTGATAACAGAGCTGCGGGATCGCCGCATTCGGCTGATCATCTGCTCTCAGATTTTGGGAACCAATCTGAAGGTGAGCAATCTGGTCCAGATGTTGCCCTGTGCAAAACACGAATTCCTGCTTGTCAATGACAGCGACATACGGGTCACGCGCGATTATTTGAGCAAAGTCATCGCTCCCTTTTCCAATCCCGCCGTGGGAATGGTGACATGTCTTTATCGCGGCATATCGGGCGCGACGCTTGGCTCTCGGCTGGAGGCGGCCGCCATCAGCGCCACTTTTTGCGGAAACGTGCTGGCCGCGCGCCAGGTAGAAGGGGGCATTCATTTCGGCCTTGGGTCCACTCTGGTTTTCAGCCGCACCACGCTGGCATCAATCGGGGGGTTCGAACCATTGCTGGACTACCTGGCCGACGACTTTGAGCTGGGCCACCGCATGGCCCGGGCCGGGCGCCAGGTATGGCTGTCGAACGTGGTGGTCGATCACTATCTCCCCGATTACTCGTTTTGGGATTTTCTGCGGCATCAGCTGCGGTGGTCCCGGAGCACGCGCGCTTCGCGTCCCTGGGGTTACTTGGGGTTGGTTTTGACTTTTGGCATTCAATGGGCCATTCTTGCAGCAATCGCCTCCGGCGGCGCCGTCTGGGGCTGGGCCCTGTTGGCGGCCGCTGCTGGTTTGAGAACAATGCTCGCGCTGGTGCTGGGATTGAAGGTCTTAAAGGATCGTCAAGTTCTGCGCCGATTCTGGCTCATTCCCTTAAGCGATCTAGCGGCGCTCATTGTTTGGATTGGCGGTTACACGGGCCAGCGCGTTTTCTGGCGCGGCAATGAATTCATCCTCGAAGACGGCAAGCTTCGTCCTGCCTGAACTTCCGAGGAAACAGCAACAGCGTAGGACGTCAGGGGCCTCAAGTCCAGATGGCGGGCTCAGACTGCCGAGTACGACCGGCAGTCCGAGTTCGAGGGCACACTGCGATTTGCCTTTCGGCCTCTCCTTGCGCGTCCCTTTGCAAATACCCTGCCCTGGTTAAACAAGCACTGATGGATTTCCCTTGCACACGCAAGGGATAGGAGGATCCAGCAATGTGCGGTATAACCGGCTTTACCCACAAGAATCGTCTGTTTGAACCAGGCCGTATTCGCAGCGCAACTCTCTCGTTGCGGCATCGCGGGCCGGATCAACAAGGCGTTTACCATTCGAAGCTTTTTTCCCTGGGCGTGGTCCGGCTCAAGATCATTGACTTGGAGTTGGGCGACCAGCCCATGTTCAGCGATGACGGTGGCACCGTAATCGGTTTCAATGGGGAAATTTTCAATCATGCCGAGCTGCGAAGGGAGCTTGAGAAACTGGGTCATCGCTTCCACTCCAACAGCGATACTGAAGTGGTGTTACGCGCCTTTCTCGAATGGGACAAAGAATGCTTTCGCCATCTTCGCGGAATGTTCGCCATCGCCCTCTGGACAGAATCGCAGAGGCGACTTCTCCTGGCTCGCGATCGCATGGGCATAAAGCCACTGTATGTCCATCGCCGGGGAGACGATATTTGTTTCGGTTCTGAACTGAAGGCCATTCTCGAACACCCTGAGGTCGAGCGGCGCTTGAATCTCGCCGGTCTGAACCTGTATTTATTGTTGAATTATGTGCCCGGCTCGCACACGCTCGTGCATGGCATTGAAAAACTTCCGCCGGGCTATCTGCTTGAATGGCGGAATGGTGACGTGCAGTTGGAGGCTTACTGGCGGCTCGCCCTGAAACCGCAACCCCGCCGGAGCCTGGAATCCGCAAAAGAAGAATTGGACTTTCTTCTTGGGGAATCCATGCGCGAGCAGCTTGTCTCGGATGTTCCATTGGGCCTGTGGGTCAGTGGAGGAATTGACTCCTCCACCATTCTGCACTACGCCGCCAGTGAAAGCTCCAACCGGCTGAAGACATTTTCGATTTCGTTCTTGGGCCGCAGTTTCGACGAAACCCCCTACATTCGCCAGGTCGCAGCCCAGTACGGAACCGAGCACTACGAGCTCGATTTGAGTCCAACGCTCGACTTGCAGAGCGCCATCGAGGAATTTCCCTATTACTCAGACGAACCCAGTGCGGACGCCGGCGCGCTTCCCGTTTGGTTCCTTTCACGCATGAGCCGGCAGCAAGTGAAGGTCGTCCTCAGCGGTGAAGGCGCCGACGAACTGTTCGGCGGATATGACACTTACATCGCGGATCGATTGGCCCACCACCTGCAGTGGGTGCCGGTCTCGGCTCGGCGCTCTGCTCTCAAGCTGCTCCGTTTCTGGCCTGTCTCAGACGACAAGATCAGCTTCGAATACAAGCTGAAACGCTTTCTGCAAGGATCGCTGTTGCCGCCCGACGAGGGCCACCTCTTTTGGAACGGAAGATTCTCAGAATCGGAAAAAAGGGCTTTTTTCTGCGCAGCGGACTGGCGCCCCCTTAGCAGCTTGCTGCATCAGCTGCCAGAGAGTCTCAATTCCGGTAATCATCTCAATCGATACCTTTGGTTTGATCAGTGCTACTACCTTCCGGATGACATCCTGTACAAGGTCGACCGAATGAGCATGGCTCATTCCCTGGAAGTGCGGCCCCCTTTCCTGGACCATCGCATCGTCGAATTCGCCGCGTCTCTCCCGGAACACTTCAAAATCCACCGCCTAAGAAAGAAGCATGTGCTCAAGGAACTGATGAAGAACAAGGTGCCGCCGGCTGTGGTGCGACGAAAGAAGATCGGATTTAACATCCCCGCGCATGATTGGCTTCGCGGCGCGCTGCGATCGCTTTTGCTGGATACGGTGACGGCCGATGCTGTGGAAGAGACTAAGCTGTTCCGCTGGGATAGAATTCAGTCGTTGATGCGCGACCACATGGAGAGGCGCGCTAATCTCGGCTGGCACCTGTGGGGACTTTTAATTCTGTTCCTGTGGATCAAGAGATGGAAGATTCAGAGCGTAGACGCGGCCGAACCGCAGCGAGAGAGACGGGAGGACATTCTCACTACGAACTGATCGTTATACTCTTCGCGACACTCGTCTTCCTTGGGTGCATCGTCAGCCCCCCCTCACTGATGGACGATGTGGACGCCGCCAACGCCCAGGTTGCGCGCAACATGCTCGATTCCGGCGACTGGGTTACGGCGCACCTCGACGGTGTCCCCTTCCTGGAAAAGGCTCCGCTCCACTATTGGTTGATGGCAGTCTCCTATGGAATCTTCGGAGTGCATGACTGGGCCGCTCGCATCCCTTTAGCCCTCTGCGCGATTGCACTTTGCTGGTTGACAGCCCGATTTGGCGCGTGGGCATTCGAGCCTCGTGCCGGTTGGTACGCTGGTTTAGTTCTCGCTACCTGCGTCGGACTATTCCTGTTCACTCGCATCTTAATCGCCGATGCAATTCTGACCTTGGCTGTGACGATGGCCCTGTGGTCTTTTCTGCGCGCGCTTGAACCGCACGAGCCTCACCCTCGGCGATGGGCTTTGCTTCTGGCATCCAGCCTTGGCACGGCCATCCTAGCCAAGGGCTTGATTGGAGTAGTTCTACCGGCAGGCGCCGGCTTGCTGTATTTGCTTTTCACGCGCCAGTTGTTTTCCGCTCGCACCTGGCAAAGGGTGCATCCGCTTTCCGGGTTGTGCCTCGTGTTTGCCATCGCTGCTCCCTGGCACGTGCTGGCCACATTTAGGAACCCTCCCTACTTCTATTTCACCTTTCTCAGCCAGCGCGGCCAGTATCATGGATTCTTCTGGTTTTATTTCATCAATGAACATCTGCTTCGATTCTTAAACCTGCGATATCCGCGCGATTACGACACGGTGCCACGTTTTTACTTCTGGCTGCTGCATCTGCTGTGGCTCTTTCCGTGGAGCGTGTTCCTTCCCGCGGCAGCCCGGCTCGACTACAAGTCCTCTGATCGGGCAAGCCGGACGCGGATGCTGGCCTTATGCTGGACCGGCTTTGTGCTGTTGTTCTTTTCGTTCTCCACGACGCAGGAATATTACTCCATGCCCTGCTACCCGGCCCTTGCGCTTCTTCTTGGATCGGCCATGGCCGGCGGAGGCGACTGGATTCGTCGGGGAACGAAAATTATATCCATCATCTCGGCGGCGGCGGCGATTCTGATCGTGTTGCTGCTGTTTCAGGTGAGGGCGGTTCCTACGCCCGGTGATATCTCCTCCGCATTGACGCAGAATCCGGAAGCTTACAGACTGTCGCTGGGTCACATAAGCGATCTGACGGTGCGCTCTTTTGCCTACCTGCGCGTGCCGCTGGCGCTGGCTGGATTGGCGTTCCTGATGGGCACGCTCGCTGTATGGCTCTCGGGTCAGCGGGTTTTCTTCGCTTTGGCGCTGATGATGGTGATGCTGGTGCACGCGGCGCGCCTCGCGTTGGTGGAGTTCGATCCTTATATGTCGTCAAGACCACTTGCAGAAGCATTGCTGCGAGTGCCGCCAGGGCAGCTGATAGTGGGGGACGAGTACTACAGCTTTTCCTCGATACTCTTTTACACCAACAGGCGGGCCTTGCTCTTGAATGCGCGAGCGAACGATCTCGAGTACGGCTCCTATTCTCCGGGCGCGCCGCCGGTGTTTATCGATGACGGCAAATTTCAACAGCTCTGGTCCCGCCCGGAGCGCTGTTATTTGGTTAGCCCCGGTTCGGAAGTTCCGCGCCTACGGCAAGGGGCAAGCGGCTCCAGCCTTCGTCTGGTTGCGGAGAGTGGCGGAAAATATTTATTTGCCAACCGCTGATATCACGTTATTGAGTCGGCACCGACACGTTCGCCGCCGCGCCGAGGTCATGGAGGGCAGTAGGCCGCTCGGTAGCGCCGAGCACCGCAACCGGCGCTTATAGTCCTATAGCGACCGGCGGCTCGAGGCATTGGAGGTGGGAAAATGAATGACAAGGTCCGCTGGGGTGTGCTGGGGGTGGCAAATATCGCGGTAAAGAAGGTCATTCCCGCCATGCAGCAGGGCGAGTGGTCTGCGATTACCGCCATCGCGTCCAGGGATCTGAACAAGGCCCGAGAAGCAGCGCGCCGACTTGGAATTCCGAAGGCTTACGGATCCTACGAGGAGCTTCTGGCTGATCCGAAAATCGAAGCCGTCTACAATCCGCTGCCAAATCATCTGCATGTGAAGTGGTCCATCGCAGCCGCCCGGTCAGGAAAACATGTGCTGTGCGAGAAGCCCATCAGTCTGACATCGAGCGAAGCGCGCCAACTGCTCGTCGTGCGCGATCAGACGAAGGTGAAAATTCAGGAAGCTTTCATGGTTCGCCATCATCCTCAATGGATCGCCACGCGAGACCTGATCCGGTCCGGCAAGATTGGAACTCTCCGCGCCATTGCCGGATTTTTCAGTTATTTCAATCGGGATCCAAAGAACATCCGCAACATACTGGAGTATGGCGGGGGCGGCCTGATGGACATCGGTTGTTATCCCATCGTAACTTCACGATTCGTTTACGGAGAGGAGCCTAGGCGAGTGTTGGGGCTGGTGGAACGCGATCAGGACATGAAGATCGATCGCCTGACGTCGGCCATCCTGGATTTCCCCTCCGGACAGGCGACTTTTGGCTGCAGCACGCAACTGGTCCCCTATCAGCGCATGCAGTTTTTCGGCACTTCAGGCCGCGTTGAGATTGAGATTCCATTCAATGCGCCGCCGGATCGACCGTGCCGGATTTTCATCGACAATGGATCGGACCTGTTCGGGTCGGGCATCAAGATTGAAGAATTTGAACCCTGTGATCAGTACATGCTTCAGGGAGACAGTTTCTCCCGAGCGATAAGAGAAGGCATGGATCTCGTTTATCCTTTGGAGGATGCCATCAACAACATGGTCATTATCGAGGCAGTGTTTCGTTCTGCGGAGTCTGGAAAGTGGGAGACGCCTTAGGCCCGTAGGGCCGTCATTGGGTAGGCCCGGCCGTAACCCGGATTATTCGTAAATTAAAAGATCTAGCCACGGATTTACGCTGATTACACGGATAAGATCGGGGTCGGGGGATGGGCACGATGAACGGCTCCGCCCGTCACACTGCAAGTTGGTGCCCATCAACCGACTCCGATCTTATCCGTGTAATCAGCGTAATCTGTGGCCGGTTCTTTCAGTTTGTGAATAATCCGAGGTAAGGCCGGGATCATGATTCAAAAAGAACAGGAGCGCCGAAGGCGCGGCACTCGATATTTGCAATATTGCGTGGCCGCCCGCACCCGCGGCCCTTATTGCAGAACGGGCGACCACACGGGTCGCCCGAACAGATCAAACCAATTTCATCACACGTCCAAGGCTGGCGGAAATCAGGCGCCACTTACGTAAGTTCGGTGCTGATCTGGTGGTAATCCTTCCAGAACTTCGTCGTATGGTGAACGAATGCCTCTCGCGCTTTGGCTGGGTTGCCTGACTTCAACCCTTCAAGGATCTTTCTGTGCTGCACGACCGCCGCCAGAAATTCTTCCTGTTGCTGCCCCAGCAGTACGAAAGCGAAAAGAGAAAAGACAACTTGCTCCAGAACCGCTTCCAAATACTCGTTACCGGTTAACTTCCAGATAGTGCGATGAAACGTTAAGTCCGCCTTGTGAAACAGGGTGCGCTCAAACCTGCGAGCTGCAATGTCCATGTCCTTGACAGCCGCTTCCAGTTGCCTGATTGCCGTCGGGTCGATATTGGCCGCAGCCTTTTCGACGGCCAACACCTCGAGCGCCATCCGCACTTGCATGATCTTGCGGCCATCCTCCTGGCTGAGCTTGGTGACATAAGTCCCCTTATTGGCCACCTTGCGGACGAAGCCCTGGTACTCGAGCTCTTTGAGCGCCTCGCGCAACGTAGGCTGGCCGATGACCAGTTGGGCCGCCAGCTTCTGCTCCACCAGCCTCTCGCCCGGCTTCAGTTTGCCACTGATTATGGCATCACGAAGGGTTTGGGCGGCAGCCTCGGCCAGCGACTGAAACTGCACGGCTCCAATCCCAGCGGCGTTGGTCTCTTTGGTTGTGATCTTTGATTGCTTCATGCTTTGTCTGTTATTCGTCCTTTGATTCCAAAGTTTCCCGCGCAGGTTGAGAAGGTGAAAAAATCGATTTGATAGTAGGGGGCGGCCCTGCGTGGCCGCCCGGACCCGTACGCTTTATTAGAAAACGGGCGACCACACAGGGTCGCCCGTACAGATGAAATCAATTTTTGCACACATTCTCTCCCAATGTCGTTTTCCAGCCGTTCGGAGCGCCACTCTTCCGATGATACCCGCGTCAATCCCCTATTCGCCGCCCGCTTCCAAGTTTTTGAAAATTTCCCTTGACTGATCAATGATAGATTAACAATAATAGATTATAGATTAAATTTCAAACTTTTTTTTGTTCGACCCCCGTGTCAGGTCCCGAAGCGGATCGAAGCGGGGAAGAAAGGAGACGGCAATGTCAAACTACTCTAAACATTTCTCGCAAAAATGGGACGCCGGCCTCGGATGGATTTTGCTCTTGCTGGCTTTACTGTCCCTTCCTGCCATTGCACTGGCGCAGGTCACGTCGGGCACAATTCTGGGTACGGTATCCGATCCCAGTGGCGCCGTAATCCCCGGCGCAACGGTGACGGCGCGCAATCTCGATACCGGTCTTGTTCGGAATGTTTTGACCGACAACGCGGGAAACTATGTCCTGGCGAACCTGCCGATAGGCAATTACACCGTCAAGGTAGATCTCCCGGGATTCAAGACCGCCGTAAGCGACCCCTTTCGACTGGTGGTAGACCAGAAGCTTCGATCCGACTTCACGCTCAGCATCGGCGAAGTGACCGAAACCATGCAAGTCACCGGAGTCGGGTCTACCCTGCTGCAGAAGGACCAGCACGACATCAACCAGATCGTTCAAGAGAAGGAGATCAAAGGATTGCCTCTCAATGGCAGAGATTTCTTCTCCTTGTTGCTGCTCAGCAACGGCGTGCAAGACACTTCAAACGATCAGGGGGGGGCCACGACCAACGTTACTTTTTCGATAAACGGAATGCGTCCTGAATCAAATTCAGTCACGCTGGACGGAATCGAGATGTCGTCGATACGAGAATCCGACGTAGACATGCGCCCCAATCTGGAGGCCGTGAGCGAGTTCAAGGTCTTGACTTCCGCTTTCTCGGCAGAGTACGGCCATACGGCAGGAGGGGTAATCTCCATTCAGTCCAAGGGGGGCTCCAACGAGTTTCATGCAAGCGTCTTTGAGTTTTTACGCAACGATGCCTTAAACGCGGCCAATTTCTTTCGAAACCCCGTCAATCCCGGAAAGGCGCCGCTCAAACAAAACCAGTTCGGTGCGGCCGTGGGCGGGCCGATCAAGAAGAACAAAACATTCTTCTTCTTGGATTATCAGGGCAATCGACTGCGCAGGAACAACGAAGGTTTTGCCAGGGTTCCGGAGACCGCATTCAGGGAAGGAGATTTTTCGTCACTGCTGACGCAAGGAATCGGAATCTATGATCCGAACTCTCCGGGCGGGGCTTCGCAGTTTGCAGATCCCAGCCGAGCGACGCCGAGCAACCCGCAGGGCCTGAACATCATCCCCAGGAACCGATTTGACCCCTTCGGCCACTATCTCCTCAACGCCGTGGCGCTCCCCAATCTGCCCAATGATTTCCCGCTGGGGAACTATTTCGTTCAGCAGCGCCGCCGGTCGCATCAGGACGAGGCCGGCCTGCGGCTGGATCATACCTTCTCGCCCAAGGATAACGTGTTCTTCCGCTACCGCTGGAGCGACTTTTTCTTGAACGACGCCGACTCTTTGGCGCGTCCCAACGACGGGCCCTCGCCCGGCGTTGGAGGCGGATATGGCGACGAGGGACGGGGTATTCCTCAGGGAGGCACGCACCGTGACCGCAACAACAACATGGTAATCTCAGAAGTGCACCTGTTCAGCCCGCGGCTCCTCAACGAGGCACGAGTTGGATTCCACCGTTACCGCCTCGATGTTGTCGCGCACGCTTTCGGGCTCAATCTTGCGGAGAAATTCGGACTCAAGGGCGTAAACACCGATCCGCTTTATTCCGGTCTTCCCGCCATATACTTGAATGCCTATAACAACATTGGCACCGACGATTTCAAGCCGCTTTACTTTAACGAATCCAGCACGCAGTTCAATGACAACGTCACCTACACGCTGAGCAAGCATTCGTTGAAATTAGGGGCGGAATTCCGGCCCAGGACGGAAAACAACTACTATGCTCTTTTCCCTTCGGGGGCATTTTATTTCTATGGCGTCCAAACATCTAAATCGGGCTCCTTTGTGGGAGGCCATGAGCTGGCGGATTTGCTGCTCGGCTATCCTTGGTTCAGTTTCCACGGACGGCGCTTCGGCAGCCCGGAGCTGAAGGATCGGCAGTATAGTTTCTTCCTGCAGGACGATTGGAAGGTTTCCGACAGGCTTACTCTCAACCTGGGCCTGCGTTATGAGTACGCAACGCCGTTTTTCAGCCCCCACAACGAGATATCCATGTTTGACCTCCAGGAAAAGAAACTGCTGATTGCCGGACAGGACGGTGTTTCTCGATATCTGGTGAATCCCGACAAGAACAACTGGGCGCCCAGAATAGGCCTGGCTTACCAAATCAACCAGAAAACTACGCTGCGCGGCGGTTATGGAATTTTCTACGACCCGGCGACAGCTTTTCGCGATGACATCAAGTTTAATCCTCCGTTCTACCGCCAGTATGTACTGGATAATTTTTACGGAGGAGGTCCTACCTGGTTCTTCTTCCAGCCACCGCCTTCATTCCCCGACCCGGGAAAACTTCCGGCTGGTTACGACATCTTCAGCATCGACAGAAATTTCAAAATGGGATATTCGG
The DNA here is from genome assembly GCA_036505615.1 of Acidobacteriota bacterium. Classification (GTDB taxonomy): domain Bacteria; phylum Acidobacteriota; class UBA6911; order JACQSX01; family JACQSX01; genus DASXTB01. The sequence goes on along the minus strand of DASXTB010000135.1, from coordinate 9,321 downwards.
AGCAATACAGCTTTGCCTTGCAGCGCGAGTTGCCCTGGAAGATGCTCTTTGAAGCCGCTTACGTGGGATCGCAGGCCCACCAACTGCCATTCCGCTTCAATTACAACGTGGCCGCCCCCGGTGGTCCGCCGAAACCCGTCCCCCAATTGGGGCAGATTAACCAGGTCAGCAACGTGGGCAGCATGTCGTATCACTCGGGCCAGTTCAAGCTGGAGAGGAGGTTTGGGCAAAATTTGTTTTTCCTCAGTTCCTACACCTGGTCGAAAGCGATCGACAATGTTGGGTCTTCCCTGGCACGCGCAAGCACTAATGGAGGAGTGCAAAATATATTTGACCTGCGGGCCAATCGGGCAGTCGCCGACTATGACATCCCGCATCGCGTTGCGGTCAGCTATGTTTACGACCTTCCTTTTGGAAAAGGAAAGCCGCTGATGGCGAACGCCCACCCCGTGTTGAACGGGCTGTTAGGGAACTGGCAGACGACCGGAATATTTGTCGCCAGCTCGGGAGTTCCAGGCACTGTCGTCGTAAATAAGAACTCGCCGGTGGGAGGGCCGATTCGACCCGACGTCATCAGGGATCCGAATCTACCCGACTCGCAGCGTACGCCAGACCGATGGTTTGATCCAGGCGCCTTCGCAGTTCCGGCGTCCGGAAAGCTGGGTAATGCCGGCAGGAATATAATTCGCGGGCCCAGATACCGGAACTTCGATCTTGGCCTGTTGAAATTTTTCCCTGTGACGGAGCGGACCCGGTTGCAGTTTCGAACCGAGTTTTTCAACCTGACAAACACGCCGCACTTCGCGCTGCCTGTGCTGACCATGGGTGATCCGGCTTTCGGCAAAATCACGCACACGCGAAACCAGGTAAACTTCGGCTCCACGGCCACTTCCTATGCGAACCGGATGATCCAGTTTGCATTGAAGGTGGAATTTTAGGGAGTGTGGTTTAATGTATCTCCGCGCGCGCTGACGCGGATTAATCACAAATATTCAACACAGCGCGGCGTAGCCGCAACCCAATATGGGCAGCGCGGATGGCAGTCCGCACAAGGAGACCCCGCTGAGCGGGGTCATAGAGTATAGCCGGGGGCAGAGTTCGTCCCGCTCGGCGGGACGGGCGGCGTCCCCGGTCTGCGAACCCATCCAGGGGATGCACCCTGAAGCTTGAAGTATGAAGACGTATAACGTGATTTCATGTACGGGCGACCCTGCGTGGTCGCCCGTTTTCCAATCAGGGCACGCGCCGGGCGGCCACGCAGGGCCACTGCCCGAGGCGCGCGCTCTCTTATGTGCGAACACAGATCTAACTCAGGAAAACCTGCCACCCGGCAAAACCCGGAATAATGCAAGGATTATGACCCTCCCGAGAGTAGCAACAGCGCGATTCTAAACTCTCAAGACCTGACACCACTCACGTCGATTGCCTGTGTAGGCGGGACGTGTTTGAATATATCGGTCGTCTGGAATTCAGCTTATATTTGACAGCGAGAGGAGTCTCCAAGGACATGGCCCTAATTCGATTTCTTCAAAAAGACGAGAAATTCACCGATGTCTTCCAATCCATGACTTCCAACCTGACGACAGCCTGCAGACTGCTGGAACAAATGTTGGCCGCCCCCACAGAAGGAACCTTCAGAGCACGCATCAAGGAACTCGAAAACCGGGGCGACCTACTGGTCAAGGAAGTAATTCAAAAACTAGATGTCACTTTTATTACGCCATTCGATCGAGAGGATATTCATGCTTTGGCTGAAATCCTGGACGACGTATTGGATGATGTGAATCGTGCAGCCTCTAAGATGACCATGTACAAAATTCAGCGTGAGGTTCCTGGATGCCGGTCCCTAGCCCGAATCCTGACCGAGCAGAGCCAGGAACTGGAGGCGGCAATTACCAACCTCAAGGATTACAAAGAGGTCATAAAGCGATGTGAGCGGGTCAACGAGCTGGAACACAACGGCGATGCCATTTATGCGGAGACCGTCTGTTCCATTTTCGACAACGTGCGGGATCCCATAGAGTTGATTAAGTTGAAAGAGATTATCGAAACAGTTGAGGCCGCACTCAATCGCAGCGAAGACGTGGCGGATGTCATTGAGTCGATCGTGATCAAAAGCAGCTAACGGCGCATGCTCTTCTACTATGTCATCTTTATCATCTTTGTGGCGTTGGTGTTTGATTTTCTCAACGGTTTTCATGATGCTGCTAATTCCATAGCTACGATTGTCTCCACTCGCGTTTTGACTCCTCTCCAGGCCGTCGTGTGGGCCGCCTTTTTTAATTTCATTGCCGCTTTCGGTTTTGGAACGGCCGTAGCGAAGACCATCGGTGCAGGGATGATCGATGTGAAACAGGTAAATGAAACGGTAATACTGGCAGGACTCTTGGGCGCCATTACGTGGAACATCATCACCTGGTATTTCGGACTCCCCACCAGTAGCTCGCATGCATTAATTGGCGGCTATGCCGGGGCAGCAGTGATCCGCGCTGGATGGTCGGTAATTATTGCGAAAGGGTGGTATCCGACGCTCATTGGTATCGTGCTCGCTCCCTTAATTGGTCTGGCACTCGGGTTTGTACTGGTGATCGTTACCTATACAGTAGTCAGAGGTAAAATGCCGCGCAGGATCGATCAGGTATTCCGTAAACTTCAATTAGTTTCGGCTGCGCTTTACAGCCTGGGGCATGGAACCAATGACGCGCAGAAAACCATGGGAATCATTGCCGGGGTCCTCTTCTCCGTGGGTTACCTGCCCCGTTTCGAAATCCCTTTTTGGGTGATACTGATATGCCATGCCGCGATTGGACTAGGGACATTCTTCGGCGGCTGGCGGATTGTTAAGACCATGGGACAGAAAATCACCAAACTGCGTCCCATTGGGGGTTTTTGCGCCGAAACAGCAGGAGCCTTTACGCTCTTGAACGCCGCTCATATCGGGGTGCCCGTCAGCACTACACATGTCATTACCGGTTCAATCGTCGGAGTGGGCTCGATCCATGGTCTGTCGGCCGTAAAATGGGGCGTGGCAGGTCGGATCGTCTGGGCATGGATTCTTACCATTCCTGCCTCGGCTGGCACAGCGGCTCTCTGCTACCTTGTGCTGCGACTGTTCTTCTAGCATTGCCGGTCGGGGATCTGAAATCTAAAGGTGCTTCCCTGGTTTACTTTGCTTTCCACTTCGATCGTGCCGCCGTGCAGCTGTACCAGATGTTTGACAATCGCCAAACCCAGACCGGTCCCGCCCAGTTCCCGGCTGCGTGACTTATCCACCCGGTAAAAACGTTCAAAGATGCGAGGCAGATCCTCGGATGGGATCCCTATACCCGTGTCTTTTACAGCCACGCGCACTCCGTCTCCATTCCTTGCGATCGCGACCTCGACCGATCCTCGGTCGGGGGTATACTTGATCGCATTATCGAGCAGGTTGTAAAAGATCTGCTCCAATCCTCTCCGGTTGGCCTGAACCCTGACTTGCGGATCGGAGATCAGCCGCCACTGAATTTCCCTTGGTTCCCACTGATCTCGCAGCGAAGTCATTACCGATTGTGCGACCTCCTTCAGATCGACGAAATCCCTTTCGATATTCCGCCGTCCCGATTCCAGCGAAGAAAGCTGCAACAGATCGTCAATCAGGGCGGATAGTCGCGATGCGTTCTTGTAAATGACCTGGTGAAACTCGCGCCGCGTGGTCCGGTCCAGTTCCGCCTCCCCCAGCAGTGTCTCCGCGTATCCTCGAATGGAAGTGAGCGGCGTGCGCAACTCATGCGACACATTGGCGACGAAATCCTTGCGCATGGTCTCCAGCTTTCTCAGCTCTGTGACATCCTGAAATACCAGCACCACTCCCCGCACCCGGCCCTCACCGAGCACCGGATAGAGGTTGACCAGAATGTTCTTGCGAGATCGATGCAGTTCCAGCTCCAGTTTCTGGCCCTCTCCGGTCGTCACCACGCGGTGAACCCCATTCTCCAGATCCAGTTGGCGCACCGCCTCAATCAGTTTGCGTCCTTCCGCCTGAATTTCCATGTCCAGCATCTGCCGGCATGCCTGATTGACGAACTCGACATTCCCCTGTACATCAGTCATCAGCACGCCTTCCCCCATCCCTTCCAAAATCGTTCGCAGCCTTTGCCTTTCGGCAGCGGTTTTACGAAGCTGCGACACCAGCAGATCGGTCATCTGGTTGAATGCCCGGCCCAGCACTTGCAGCTCCAGCGGCCCTTTTACCGGCGTGCGCGCATCGAGCTTGCCCGAGGTAACGATCTGCGCCGTCTTTGCTATGTCGTCGACAGATCGGAATACTCCGTGCGACAGCAGATAAGCCAGCGCTGCGGACGCAACGAAGGCCAGAAAGCTCAACCAGTAGATGACACGCCGCGCCTCCGCTCTGGATTGTTGGATCACGCTGAATTCCAGTGACACGCGTACCACGCCCGTTTCGCCTGAAAAGGCTCGAAACGGCGTGGCCACGTAAAGCATGTCCTTGTTCAGCGTATTGCTATGCCGGATCGACTGGCCGAATCCTTTGCCCCGAGCCTCCATCACCTCAGGCCGGCCGTTATGGTTTTCCATGCGGGTGCTATCGGCAGAGTTGTCCCCTATTACCGTCCCATCAGGCGAGATGATAGTGACTCTTCTGCCGAGAACGGCGCCGACCCGATTGGCGAAGTGGTGCATTTCCTGGTCCGACCGCACCGAGCTCTCCAGTGTATTGCGAATCAGCAGAGCTTCCTGCTTCAGCTCCGTGGCAAAACGGTCGATCAGGTAAGGTTGAAGCCGGCCCGGCAGCAGCACATCCAGCGACACCAGAAGAATCGCCGAGACTGCCAGTACTACCAGGAAGATCTGAAGCCGGAGCGTCATAGTTCTTCCGTTTCAGCATGGCGAAAGCGATATCCAACGCCCCGCACCGTCTCGATTCGTTCTCCAAACTGTCCCAGCTTTTGGCGCAAGCGTTGTACGTGCGTGTCCACCGTTCGCGTTCCGCCTTCGTACTGGTATCCCCAAACCGTATTGAGCAGATCTTCGCGGCGAGCCACTTTGCCGCGACGTTGAACCAGATGATCAAGCAGCTTGAACTCGGTGCGGGTGAGCTCAAGCGGCTTATCGTGCAGGGAGACTCGGTGGGCTTCGACATCAATTGACAGGGGGCCGAAAACAGCGGGGACGCCGGCTCGTTTGTTGCCCGCCACCCGGCGCAGGATTGCCTGAATTCGCAGCACCAGTTCCCTGGGGCTGAATGGTTTCGGCAGGTAGTCATCCGCGCCCAATTCCAGGCCCAGCACGCGGTCAGTTTCCGCGCCTCTGGCCGTGAGCATGACAATGGGGATGTCGCGAGTCCACTGATGGGATTTCAACCTCTTGCAGATTTCTATCCCATCCAGATCGGGGAGCATCAGGTCCAGCACAATCAGCGACGGAGGCTTTTTTTGGATTCCCTCCAGCGCCGGCAAACCACGTTGATAGACATGCGTAGCGTAGCCAGCCCGCGAGAGATGAAAGCTCACCAGTTCGGCAATGTCCTGCTCGTCTTCAATGATCAGGATGCTTTCTGGCATGGGCTGAAAGGCAGGCCCCGTCCCGCTACGCTGCCTTCAGGCGAATGTTATCAAATTTCCAAGCGAGTTTCTTAGCGGCTCAGAATGTGAAGGCCAATTGCCCAAGGTAGCGGAACGTCCCGTTCGCACCCTGCTGCAGCGGAACAAAAAACAGCTCGGCAGGGTTGTTGGGCCGGCGTTCATGTTGGATAAAAAGCAGGTTCTGCCATTGTAGGAAACGCGTCAGTCCAAGATCAAAACGCACTGCGTGGACCGCAATGTTTACACCTGTTCCAGTCCCGAGGTCGTCGTCGGTGAACTGGGAGATCATGGAATTTGCGTCCTTGATTGCGAACTGGTAGAGGAACCGCATGTCACCCCATTTCTTTACCGAACCGAAGTTGACTGTGGACATAACGGCGTCGCGGAGCTTACCGGTGCCCGTATTCCGGGACACCTGGAAATCCAGCCACAGGGGCATCTCGCGGTCGCCCACTTTTACGCCCTTGCTTTCCAAACGATACGCCAGGTGAACTATGTGGAAGTCCCGGGCGGTGAAGACAGCGCCGCCCGGTGTAGTTGTGGCATTACCGCTGCCAGTCATCGGACCGGACAGAGCGATTCCCAACCCGTTGCTTATCAAGACCGGAAATCCATTGGCCAGCGAGGCCAGCTGAATCTCATTGGGATTACGATAGAGTTGGACATCAGCTGTGATTTGATGGCCCCACTTATTGCCGAGATCTCCTCTGATCACGAAGCCAGGATGGAAAAGTGCAGAACTTCGCACCTTTTGGCCGGGCTGAAATCCAGCGGTGATAAAGGGCGATGAAGGAGCCAAAATTATCACATTGGGATTGCTCAGAATGTATTCCCCCGCGCGCAGCTCCAGAGTCCTGATACCCAATGGCGCCGACTTGAATGGGATTTTAACGGTCTGGTGGAATCCGTTGAACCGCACGTCATCGTCCCAGAGGAATCGCGAACCGTCGGCGAATACTTCCTCCATGCGGCCCCCACGCAGTGCCAGGTTAGAACCGGCGTGGAAGTCGATGTAAGCCTCGGCGATGGAGAAAGGATGTTTGGTGACAGTGCAGCAAAAATCCTGGTCATTAGTTATGCCGTTGTTGAGAGGCCCGGTTGAAAGCTGCATGTGAAACCTGATGCGTGGGTCCATTTCCTTGTCGACGTTCACGCGCAAACGGTAGCGGCTCCGAATGTTTTGCAAGGGTCCCGCGATTTCATTTGACGATCTGAGCTGCGCATCCAAACGGAAGCGGAAATCGCCGCTAAACTTGAACCCACCCAAGTTATTTAGCGCGCCATCCACTTTCTTGCTGAGACTGTCTACTTTGGCGGTGTACTCCTGCACTTCGGCATGCGTCACGGGGCTTGCGGGAGAGGGAGCGGCTTCACCGGCGGAAGGACGCACCGTGTCTGTCGTTCCGGCGACGTCTCTGCTCGCGGCGTTGACTTGGCTTTCCAAAACTTCAATCTTGCGCCTCTGGGCCTCCAGCTCTCGCGACTGGGCCTGAACAATTTCGTTCAGCTCTTGGAGTCGAGCCTCCAAGGCAGCGCCCGGCAAAACTGAGGCCGCTCTTGGCGTCTCGGTCTTGGCATTGGCTGTTGTTCTAACCGGGTCCTTCGTCGCAAGAGAATTGGGGGCGTTCTTATCCCGCTCTCCACCGCCGAGACTCAGTGCTTGCGCTCCCACGGTGAGCCCAACCACAATTAACAAGGTTGCAATTGTTCGCATCCATTTCCTCCTCGAAGGTTTATCTCTGCCTAAATGTTCCAGGAAGCTCGAATCTAGCAGGCGACTGTCACATCCCGCTTAAGCGGACCTTAAGATTTCCTTAAGAATCAAATCCCGACTGGGGCAAGCCTAGAATAGTCAGCTCGTCCGGTGAGTCGGGATGGGCGCCAGCTTCTGGCTCAGGGTGATGCGCAGCGAAGCCCTGGGATTATAATTGCCTAGCCATGCCAACCAGCCACAGCTCCACCTGGACAGAGAAGTTCTCCAATCTTGTGGATCGGATTGAACGCGGCGGGAACCTGATCAAGGCCTTCTGGGAGCGTGTGACCGAAGGCCTGCAACTGCAGGAACTGTGGTTGCAGTTCAAGGCAGAGGCGCGGGCCAGCTATGCGCTCTATTCGAAGGAGGTGGATTGGGCGTCATTGGAAAAAGAAAGCCGCAGCAGGCAGGCGTTGAAAATCGGCCGCGCCCTGTTCTGGGCGATGATGATGAAGTTGTCACCGGCCCGGCGCGTCTTTCTCCTGATAGCCCTCACGTTTTCAGTCCTGGCGTTGACCAATGTGCGGCCGTTGGCCTTGCCCAGAGAAGCCATTATCCTGGTAGCAGGTGGATCGCTATTACTGCTGTTGGCGCTGGAACTCGCCGATCGTGTTACGATGAAGCGCGACTTGGAAATTGCCCGAGAGATCCAGCGCTGGCTTGTGCCTGAAGCGCCTCCCCAAATCCCGGGCGTCGATATCGCGTTTGCCACCCGGCCCGCCAATACAGTAGCAGGCGACTACTATGACGCTTTCCTTCGCACCGGGGACACGGAACCCGCTTCATCGGCCCATCTGTTGCTCGCTGTGGCCGATGTAGCAGGCAAGAGTGTGCCGGCTGCTCTGCTGATGGCCACATTCCAGGCCAGCCTCCGCACGCTCGCTTTGGCGCCCACGTCTCTGCTTGATTTGGTGTCGGGACTGAATCGCTACGCCTGCGCGCATAGCCTGGGGGGGCTTCGATTTACCACCGCTTTCCTTGCGGAACTGGATCCAGCCTCCCGTACGCTCACTTACATCAACGCCGGTCACAATGCACCCGTCCTGCTCCGGCTGTCTCGGAACGTTGAGCGCCTGGAAGCTGGCGGGCTGCCGCTAGGCATCAAGGCGAACACTCCCTACGACTCGGGAACCGCGACGCTCACTTCTGGCGACCTGCTGGTGATTTTCACCGATGGCCTGGTGGAAGCTGAGAATGAGAAGGAGGAGGAGTATAGCGACCAGCGGCTTTTGGAGGCATTAAACAGCATGCCCGAAGGAAGCGCTTTAGAAAAGCTCGCGCGCCTGATGGCTTCTGTAGACGCTTTCGTTGGCGCAGCGCGCCAACATGACGATATCACCTGCCTGGTGCTGAGCGTCGTTTAGCCCGAGCTCCCCAGAAAGCCGGAGGGATGCCGCGGCCGTGCAGGCCGCTTCCAGCGGCCTTTCCCGAAGGGTTTTAGCCCCGGCCTTTCCAGGCCGGGGATTCAGCGCAATACAAAATTTATCCAAGGCCGGTTCACCGGCCTTCCAAGTAATTGGCTTTAGCCATTGAATATTAGGCAGTCTGTTGCGCCGGCGTAAACGCCGACTGGCCTAGCGAAAAAGGCCGTTGAAACGGCCTCGAGGCTGACGGTTGTGCTGGCGCTTTATACCCCGGCCTCGAAAGGCCGGGGCTGAGACCCTCCGGGAAAGGCCGCTGGAAGCGGCCTTGAGACGGCCCTCAGGCCGTCTCTCCGCTCCCAAAAGACTCCCCGGGGCCGCACGACCGTCGCCCCTACTCCCGCCTCGCTCGCAACGCAACGGCGCAGCAAGTTTCATAGATGTTGCAGAACTGTGACGCGATTGTGACTGCGGAAGATTTAAATCGGCCGGGAGGTTTGCTTTCGATGAACAAGAGAGTCCTGGTAGTTGAAGACGAACCAGACGTTCAGCGCCTGATCGCTCACCATTTGCGGCAGGCCGGACTTGAAGTGAGCACTTCCGGGGACGGAGAACAAGGATGGTT
>DASXTB010000134.1:0-24020 GCA_036505615.1 Acidobacteriota bacterium | reverse complement strand
CAATCTCAAACTGTTCGGCCAGAAGAAGTTTTTCAAGGACGTCGCAAATTACCTCCTTCGAATACCTATATTTGGACTGGAGAACCCACACCAGCTCACAAAGGAAAATGCTGTTAACAAAAAAACTTTCCTTCCGGAGGGCCGCACCGACAATGAAGGCCCTAGCCCTGGCCGATTGTCGCGGTTCGTCCTGCACCAGATACCGTACCAGAACGTTGGTATCGAGCCCGATCATATCGGTGAACCTCCCGCAAAAAATGGTTAATAAAACACAGATTTCCTGGTCCGGTATCACGAGCACATGCACGTAACCGTCGATGTGGACACGTGCGTGATCGTCAACGTAGCCGATGCCCGCCGTGTCCTTGGTGTCCTTTGTGGTTAAACTGCTTTTTGACCACCACGAACACAAAGGACACAATGGCAAAAACCAACTTAGTACTGAGATATTTTATGATCCGGGCTGGTCCGGAAACGTGTTCTGCGATAATCAGCAAACAACTACTCACCAGAACCGAAAAGGATCAGTCCGTCAAATACTCGATCACTTCTTTGGCGTCGGGAAACTGCTTCAGCAATTGGTGACGATTCCCCAGCTCCAAATCCACAAAGTCAAATCCCGGCGCAACGGTGCACCCAACAAACGAAAAGCGGCCGCCTGTATTTGGATAAGCGCCAAACCAGTGACCGGCCGGCACCACGTGCTGCAATTTGTGGCCGGCTTTGATCTGATGGCCGAGCGTGACTTGTTCCACCTCGCCATTGTGCAGGATCTGTACTATGGTCAACGGGTCGCCCAGGTAAAAATGCCAGATCTCATCGGAGTGGATCCGATGCAGCCTCGACTTTGAGCCCTGAGGAAGGAGGAAGTAGATGGCGGTCGAATAATTGCGCTTTCCGGAGAACTTCTCAGGCAAGGCTTTCTTGGCAATCGCTCCACGGGAGCGATAAGTTTCGCGATAGAAGCCGCCTTCCGGATGAGGCGTCAACTCGTATAACTCGATCAGTTCAGCAAACGTGATGTTTTTCATGTCCTCTCCGCCTCAAATGTCAAAAGCACACCAGTCTGCATTATTCATACGCTCCGTTCCAAGGGTACGGATATGGTTGCGTCCCGCTTGGCGGGACGGAAACCACGTCACCATTCTCCCTGGCAATGATTCTTGAATAGTGCGCACTCGTATGCTCTGGACTTGGAAAGCTGCGTTACGTATGCTAAATCACTAGCTACAGAAATTAACAATATTATAAGGGTCGCGCGTCACCCGGTGAACCAGGTTCGACGTCGATCTCAAAAATGATGTTCAGAGGCGGCTTATGCTCCCGCCAGCGAGAGTCTTTTGAAGGATAAATCATTGAGATGGATGCGTTGTCGCCGTGCGCAGCGCGTCATCTTATTTGCGGCTGCGTTTCTCGCGCCGGCAGTGCCAGGATTTATTCCCTCCCTCCAGGCCTCCAGCACGCTGAATTTCCCGCGGCTCTCCTTTGAGCCGAATACTTTGACCGGCATCGCCATCGTCAATCCCTCCAGCCAAGACGCAGTGGTGACGATAACAGCCTACGGCGCCGATGGCCAGCCCCTGGCAGGAAATGGTTTTCAAAACCCCGCGCAGGTCACAGTCCGGTCCAACCAACAATTCTCCAAGCTCACAACGGAATTGTTTGGCAACTTGGACCCGTCAAAAACAGGCTGGTTTCAAGCGGTCAGTTCCGTTGACGGCCTCACTGGCTTTTTTCTCTTTCTAAACGTCCCGCGTATAACCCTCTTTGACGGGGCAGACCTTCCGGAATCCGCCGTCAAAATCATTTTCAACAAGGTCCAAATTGGTTCTGATTTTTCATCCGAAGTGAACATCATCAACCCGGGCGGCGTCAGCGCCGACGTCGAGATGCAACTGGTCGGTCCTGATTCTTCGCGCCTCGCCGAAAAGACCGCCACAATTGCAGCCAAAGGTGCCTTGCGGCTGGATGTGGCTTCTTTCTTTGCCGTGTCTAATGTCCCAGACGGAGCATACCTGTCGGCTTCATCGGATGTGGCTCTGGCCGGATTCGAGTTTGTAAAGTCTGCAAATGGAGATCTGCTGGGCCTGAATGCGCGCAACGCCGCCGAGCAGCTCACCACACTTTACTTTCCACAAATGGCCGTACTTGGGCCCTGGAAGACGGAACTGGGTCTAATCAACTATGCAGCACAACCGACAATACTCACTATTTCCGCCTACAAGCCCGACGGGACGCTCTACGGCTCGCCCAACCTGAAGAATAACCCGGTTGCCCGATCGCTCGAGTCGGGTCGAAGCCTGCTGGAAGACGTAGAAAGCTTGTTCGGATTCTCCGGATCTGACGCCCTTGACGGCTGGATCAAAGTCGAATCCACAGCCGCGGCAATTAATGGTTACGTCACCTATGGGATCCCATCGGCCGGATCGGTGGCCGCCGTGGCCAGCGCCGCGACTGGCCGAGGAAAGGCGCTCTTCTCGCACATTGCTACGATTCAGGATTATTACACGGGCGTGGCTGTCCTGAATTCCGGCTCGCTGGCTGCCAACATTCGTATCATGGCCCTGCGACCGGATGGACAGGTGCTCGGAAGCTTCGACACAGTTTTGGCGCCGCGACAGAGAGTCAGCAAACTCATTGATCAGTTTATCCCCGCAGCCGCCGACCAGTCAGGTGGCATCATCTGGGTCAGCAGTGACGTTCCAGTTTATCTGACCTCTCTGTTTGGAAGTACCAGCATCCTGGCCAACATCCCTCCGCAGGCGGCGCCGGATAGCTACCGTCCCGATGCCGGCCGCCTCACGCTGAGGCTGAGTCCTTCACTGGTTTCGCTCACCACAGGCAGCGCCCAGAGTTTCTCGGTTCAGGGCGGAAGCGGCGCCTTCGTCTGGAAAGTAAACGGCACCGGCGGAGGAAATACAACTATCGGCACCATCAGTTCCGCGGGGAGCTATCGCGCGCCCAATGCCGTTCCCTCACCCCTGCCGGTTACAATCTCAGCCGAGCAGGATACTCTGGCTGCCGGAGCATCTGCCGATATTCAACAGAAGTCGTCGCTGCTATCGGGTCTAGGGTTGGTGCAATCGGTCGTTTATCTGAGCTCGCTCAAGAAGCTCTATTCGACCGAGCTCGCTGCATTGTCGGCTGCGAAGCCTCTTCCCCCCCCGTCCTTTCCTGAGGCCACTACAAACAGCACGGTTTTCGAAGTGTCGCCCTCCTCAGTCAAGACGTCGGTGGTCACATACAACAATGAGGCAATTCCCAAAACCGTCGCTTTCACCGCTCTTGATGGCAAAGAATACATACTTCTGGCCGGGCAGAGCGGCGGACGCATCATCCGGCTGAATCCCACTACTCGAGACACACGAGACGTTGTGACCGGATTGAACCAGCCAACGGCGCTGGTGATGGATCCGGTGAGCGGCAACCTCCTGGTTGCCGACCAGAGCGGTATTTCCGTGATTGCGCGAACTACGCTGGAGACGGGTCTCGCTTCAGCCGCCAAACCGATTCTCCCGGACGCACAGGAAAAAGAAGTGCTGGTCTCAACGCTTGGAGTCAGCGGGATCGCAGTGGATTCCTGCACGGGCAAGATCTATTTTTCAGACAGCATTGGCGGCCGCATCGCGGTCTATGACCGAGGGACCGGCCAAATCACAACCATCGTATCCGGATTGCAAAATCCGGGACAGTTGCTGGCAGTTTATCGCAGTGAGGTTTCCTGCCCGGACTCTCTGCAGATCTTTGCCGTGGAGCGAGGAGCAAACCGCGTCCTTCTGCTTCTTCCCAAGGATGGTTCCGTTTCGACGTGGCTGGAGTCACCGATTCCCATCGATGTGATCTTTCTGCCGAAGGACAATCCTTTTGTTTTCACCGAAGCCATCCTGGTGGCGACCAATGACCAGGTCTCCATCGGGCAAATCATTATCGTGCCGATAGCAGCCAACCCAGGAGGACCGATCTCATTGGGGGCGCCTTCCGGGCTTTACTCTGCCTTTCCCGTCAACTCGCCTGCGGGGGCGGGAGAAACGGGCGAAGTAAGCGGTACTAGTGGATCCCCGGATACTCCCGCAGGGTCTGGTCCCTCCACCTGCTTTGCCGTTGTGTTCTTTTCGGACCCCGACCTGGAGACAGCGGTGCGAAGGGCGCTCGGAATTGGTCCCACAGCCGCTATTACCTGCGAGATGGCTCGATCGCTCACATTCCTGGATGCTACCAACTTCCGCAAGGCTGCCAGCGCGGAAGAACCGCCTCTTATCACAAGCTTGAGAGGGCTCGAGGCCTTTCAAAATCTGTCCGGACTGATTCTGAGCGCGAACCTGGTGAGAGATCTCCGTCCGCTGACGCGCCTGTACCGTTTGACGCAGTTGAATCTGGAAGGGAATGCCATTTCCGACATCAGGTTTCTGTCGCGACTCAACCGTCTCAGAGTCTTGAACCTGAGAAGGAACCTGATCGGCAACTTGCGAATTTTTGGCCCGCCACTGCAGGGCCTCGTGGACAACTACGGCCTGGGCCCGGGAGACACGGTCGATCTGACACTGAACAGGCTGACCCCGGAGGATTGCCCGGAATTGGCGAAGCTCCTCAGCCGCGGCATTCTGGTCTCACATGATGTGTCCTGCGCCAACACTGCGGATCTGTCGGTTAGTAAGTCGGCTTCTCCCGATCCTGTCACTGCGGGAAACAATTTGATTTACACGGTAAAGGTCACCAACAACGGCCCGGCATCAGCCAGCGGAGTTACGATGACCGATACGTTGCCCTCCAGCCTTTCGTTTGTCTCAGCGACTTCCACCGTGGGGGGGTGTTTGCAGGCTTCCGGCACGGTAAAATGCACCATCGGCAACCTCTCCAGCGGCGCGGCGGCAACGGTTACAATTGTCGCCATCACCGGGCCGACAGGCACGGTTACCAACACAGCCACTGTTGCCGGCAACGAGACGGATGGGAACACGGCAAATAACACGGCGCGGGTCAGCAGCACTATCGCCGCCCCCGGCGTCGCCGATCTTTCGATCAGCAAGGCGGCCACGCCCGAGCCGGTAACCGTGGGTAACAAGCTTACCTACAGCATCGCCGTGGCCAACAATGGTCCTTCTGGAGCAACCGGAGTAGTCGTCACTGATGCGCTTCCCGGCGGCGCAACTTTTGGATCCGCAACCTCCACTCAAGGAAACTGCACGCAAGCCTCTGGAACAGTGACTTGCAGCATCGGCACGTTGGCCAGCGGCGCCTCGGCCACCGTCACCATCGTCGTGACGCCCTCGAGCACAGGAACAATCAGCAATACCGCTGTCGTCAAGGGCAACGAGAATGATCCGAGTCCCAACAACAATTCAGCTACAGCGCGATCCACGGTGAATCCTCCCGCAGACTTGTCGATTTCCAAGTCCGACTCCCCCGATCCGGTAACGGTGGGAAACAATCTGACCTACACAATCGTCGTTTCCAACGGGCCTGCCGCCGCGACGGGGGTGGTTGTCACCGATACACTTCCCGCCAGCGTCACATTTGTTTCCGCCGGCGCAACGCAGGGGAGCTGCTCGCAGGCCGCCGGGACGGTGACATGCAACATCGGCAGTATGGCCGTCAGCGCTACCGCCACAATCACCATCGTGGTTGCTCCTACTGCGGCGGGAAGCATCAGCAACACAGCCACGGTGAAGGCCAATGAGCCGGACGCGAATCCGGCAAATAACTCGGCGACGGTGACCACAACCGTGAATACCTCGGCCGACCTGTCAGTCACCAAGACCGACTCGCCCGATCCGGTAACCATGAGAAGCTCCCTTACCTACACGATCGCCGTAACCAACAGCGGGCCTTCACCCGCCTCAGCAGTCACTCTGACGGACACCTTGCCGGCCGGCGTGACATTCCGCTCTGCTACGCCCACGCAAGGAAGCTGCTCACTGTCTGGCAGTACGGTGACCTGCGCTCTCGGAACGCTGGCGCGAAGCGGGAGCGCCACGGTGACTATCGTCGTCATCCCAAATTCGCCTGGCACCATCACCAATACGGTTTCCGTGGCGGGGAACGAGCCGGATCCGAATTCTGGGAATAACTCTGCTTCGGCTTCGACGACCGTGAATGCACTGTTCGATCTGCTTGTAACTAAATCTGCAAATCCAAGTCCGGTGACAGCCGGCACTAATCTCACCTACACGGTGACGGTAAGCAACTTGAGCACTGCGCCCGCAGCGGCTCCCGGAGTGGTGCTCACCGACAACTTGCCGGCAAGTGTGAATTTCGTCTCAGCCAGCGCCACTCAGGGAACCTGCTCGCAGTCCGGCGGTGTGGTCACTTGCGCCATCGGAACCTTGGCGGTCGGAGCAGGCGCGACGGCAACCATTGTGGTAGTTCCTCAAGCGGCAGGCTCAATAACAAATACCGCTTCGGCCACGGCGAACGGAACAGACGCGGATCCTTCGAACAATTCGGCTTCAGCTACAACGACTGTAAATCCTGGAACCGACCTGGCTCTGACCAAGAGTGACTCGCCTGACCCAGTAGCCAATGGCGGGAATTTGACTTATACGCTCGTGGCTACCAACAACGGGCCTTCGACCAATACTGCCGTCTCTGTTACCGACACTCTTCCTTCTGGGATGTCGCTGGTTTCCGCCTTGGCGACACAGGGAAGCTGTCCGTCCGGGGCATTCGGAGGAGTTGTGGGTTGCAACCTGGGAGTGATGGCGAGTGGCTCCTCGGCGACCATTACGATCGTCGTCCGGCATGCTACTTCGCTGGCCAGTCCAATTACAATAACCAACACCGCCACTGTGAGCGGTAAGGAAACAGACTACAACAGCAGCAACAACTCAGCTTCTGCGTCCACTACGGTCACTCCGGGAGCGGATGTGTCTGTCACCAAGTCAGTCCCAGGGGGTTCAGGCGTGGTAGGCCAAAGCATGACTTACAATGTTGTTGTCAGTAATGCCGGACCGGACACGCCCACAGTGACGCTTACCGATAAACTTCCCAGCAGTGTTACTTTCGTCCGCGCCGCGTCCTCTCAGGGAAGTCCGTGCACACAATCAGCAGGAACGGTGACCTGTAACCTGGGCGCTGTATCCAATACTGGAGCTGCCACGGTCGCAATTTCTGTCATTCCCACGGTGGCAGGAAACATCACTAACACGGCCAGTATCACGTCAAGCCTCGCCGACCCAAACACTTCGAACAATTCGTTTTCGCTGGTGACGCCGGTGAAGTAGCAACCGCTCGCTCAGAACGTGTGAAAAAATTGATCCAATCTGTACGGGCGACCCTGTGTGGTCGCCCGCTGCAGAATCCAGCGGGTTTTCTTGGTCCGTTGCGAGTGCATGAGCGGAACTGTGCAATTTGTTTGGCTAATCCGTCAGTTATTGCGGCGGGCGGCCACACAGGGCCGCCCGTACGATCAGATTGATTTTTTCACCGCTCGCTCACGCTCACGGTACCGATCTCTGCGCACCTTCCGAGACGCCAAATGAAAAGGCCCGCGATTTCTCGCGGGCCTTTCAAAGCATGAGTAGAGGCGCGGCATGCCGCGTATCTACCCATTCACCTCCAATCGTCGGATTACAGCGCAGGGGCGCACGGCCGTGCGCCCTTACGGTTGGCCAAATCTCAGAACGAGTAACGCAGAGCAAACTGCAGCTGGCGTTCCCCTCCATTACCCTTGGTAGTGACTTTCCCAAAAGTCGCTAGGTTACGGGGATTCGTGTTGGCGCCGTTCCAATTGGGATGGTTGAGCCAGTTGAAAGCTTCCACGCGGAACTGGATCCTTTGTCCTTCTGAAATCGCAAAGTCCTTAAACATCCCCAGATTGTGATTCTGGAATCCGGGATTGTACAAGAGATTGCGAACCCTCGCGGTGTTGAAAGTTCCGGGCGCAGGCGTTGTAAACATGCAGCCTGCGGTTCCTGCCGTGGCGCACGTACTGCCGGGTACGTTAGGCCGGAACCAGAAGTTCTGATCCGAAGTGCTGCTGGCGAATTTCTTGTCGCTGTTGTCCAGTTTCGGATCGCCATTGACAATCCAGAACTGCGAACCACTTCCAGGTCCCACTCCGGCAAAATCATCGCCCGTCGTTACTGAGAACGGGGTGCCGGTCTGAAATTGTGAAACGGCGTTAAGAGTCCACCCACCAAGGAGCCTGCCGCTTAGAGCCGAACGGTCCTTGAAGAACGGCAACTCGTAGATGGTATTGATCACCATTACATGGCGCCGATCGAAATCCGAAGGCCCCCACAGTGGGTGTGCGTCAAACGCATTGGGGATCACGTCGCGTTGAGCCGAGCCGTCGTCCATAGACTTCGAGAGCGTGTACGCCACTCCAAACGCGAATCCACGGGTGAAACGCCGTCTGACGTCAATCTGAAAGGCGTTGTAAACAGATTCCGCGTCGTTATTGGTAACGCGAATGATCCCAATCCCCTTATATGGCCGCAGATAATCTGCATTGATCCCGGGATTGGCTTGGAGCGTGCCTGGCTGCAACTGATTGATATTACGCTCGCGTTGCCCGTGCAGGCCGTGGCGCCCCACATAGCTAGCCTCAACCGTGGTGTCAAAACCAAGCTCCCGCTGGTAGGTAACGTTCCAGGTCCAGGCCTCGGGATTCGGGAAAATCGGATCCTGGGAGGTGACCACCAGGGGAAAAACGTTCCCTGGCTTGCCGCCGGGATTGTCGACTGACCCGTTAGTAATAGAGACAGTTGGTTGCAAGGGAGGATTACCACCGAGAAACACTGAGTCGCTCACACCCAGGCGAGTGAAGAAGCGACCAGCGCCGGCACGAATCACGCTCTTGTTGTTAATGGCGTACGCTATTCCGACGCGCGGCTGGAAGTTGTTCTTGTGAATGTCAGAGTACTGCTTGTCTGCTCCGCGGAAGAGGAAGTCGAACTGGCCGCTGTCGGCAATCGGAATGCGCCCCTTGGCGGCGGCAGGCCAGCCGTTTCCTGGCATCACCAAGCCATTGTACTGAGAGCGCAGGTCACCACTGGTGATAAAACCGGTCTTTGGGTCCTGCGTGACTGCAATCTTTGGATCATAGGACTTGGCATCGAAGACAACCATGTTTCCCCACAGGCTGTAATAAGGCTGGATGATGCTGTGGCGCAGTCCCAGCTCAACACGCAGCTTCTCGCTGGCTTTCCAGGAATCCTGTGCGAACCACTCGAACATGTGGCCCCGATAGGGAGTAAACGAACGCACTCCAAGTTCAGCATAAGTGTCGAATAAACCAATAGCGGCATTACCAATTGCTTGCCCCGTTCCGCCGGGGGTTGAATTGGCGAACACGAAACGGCCGTTCTGGTTGTTGGTGCCCCCGGGTGTGCCGGCAACGTTGATCTGATCGAAGTCATTCTCGCCGGAACGCTCCAAATATGCGCCGAATTTGAAGGTGTGATTGCCATGGACATGCGTCACGTTATCGGAGTACTGGTAAATCGGCCCGACGGACTGTGACGGATAAGGTCCGCCATCTATTCGCGAAAATGGGGAAAGTCCATCCACGGTCGGGACCTTGTCAGGAATCTCTTTGCGGTCGGGAAAAATATACGGATAGTTGATTCCGTATTTGCTCCTCTTGAACGGATCGGTACTGCCAACCCTGATATACACCTGGTCGCGGCTACCCGCAACGAGTGCTTCATTGACCCAGGTGGGCGATAGTGTCCACACCCAGTTAAATGTAGTCGTCTGGTTAGGGCGATCGAAGATCCGAGGTGCGTAGCCGGGTTCAGCGCTGGACGGTGTTGTGCTGCCAAACGGGAACGGGGTGAAGTCAAGAAAGTGGTAGAGCTGTGCGCGCCACCGAATCTGATGTTTTTCGGTCGGGTAGAAATCGATCGAGATCGTGTCCTTGCGCTGATCTGTTGGGGAGGCCCGCTCCGCGAACCAGTTGACTCCGCCAGGACCCAGAAAGCCGGGAATAGGATCAGGGAAGGCTCGCAGTAAGGCCAAGCCATTTGGACTTAGGCGGCCCTGAGGGACGATATTGCCGTCGAACGGCTTTCCCGTTTGGGGATCGTTAATTGACACGGCACGCCCGAAGAAGGTGTTGCTGGGATTGAGCAACTCACTGAAATCTCCATTGCGCATCTTCGCCGTGGGAACGACCAGCGATTGGTTGGCCGCTTGACGCAAGCGAACCCACTCCTGGCCCCACAACCAGAACAATTTGTTGCGGTCCTTGTTGTAATTGGTAAAGGGCAAGAGGACGGGCCCACTCAGGCTATAACCAGGTTGGTTATAGCGAAACGGATTGGGGCGGCACTGCGTGTCTTTCGGGAATTGATCACAGGGCCGGCCGGGGGGCGTATTGGCATTGCGCTGCCAGGTATTGGAATTGAGCTTCGAGTTGCGCAAAAAATCATAAACGACACCATGGAAATCACGCGAACCGCTTCGGGTGACAATGCGGACCTGTCCCCCGGCGGAACGGCCATATTCAGGATTGTAATTGGCCGTCAGAATCTGAACTTCCTGCGTGGCTTCAATGTCTGCCACACCGATACTGGTGCCATTGGATCGGGTTCGGACCGCTACGGCGCCGTCAAATGTAATCAGGTTATCTTGCGTGCGTGAGCCATTGATGTTGAGTCCGGCGGTGGTCAAGCCGAAGTTGTTACCGCCCAGCGCCGTGCCGCTGTTCACTCCCGGTTTGGTCAAGGCCAGAAACAGGGGGTTGCGTCCATTCAGTTCGGTGAGTTCGATCTGCTTGCGTTCAACCAGTTTGCCGAGTGTGGCTGTTTCCGACTGCACGCTAGCTGTGCTTGCAACGACCGAGACCGTTTGCGACAGCTCACCGGTTTCCAGGGTGACATCGACAGTGGTGGCAATATTAGGATCGAGCTTCTTATTTTTCAGCTCAAAACGCTTGAAACCAGGCAGTTCTGCGGTAACGGTGTAATCCCCCGGCGGCAAATTCGAAATAACATAGTACCCTTCTTGATTGCTGAGGGCACTGCGCTGGAAACTCCTCGACTCACTCTTGGCTATGACCTGCACGCCGGGAACAACGGCTCCGCTGGCGTCTTTGACGAACCCTGAAATCTGGGCATTGTCAGACTGGGCGAAAGCGGACGTAATCAAAAACGACGCGACAAGAAAAATCGTAAGAATCGATAACCATCCGCCAGCCACTTTTTTAGCCAACGACGCTGATTTAATCATTGGACCCTCCAAGGGGAAAATTCAAAACAGAACGCAGGCGTTGAACGCAATTTTGGAAAAGGTTTGTCTTATCAGACATTGAATCAGAGAGAGCGATGCAATTTAACATCCAATGGGAGTCAGGTGGCGCGTGTCAGTGCGCTACCACTCCGGGCAACTCGTCTTAATCTGTGTAAGCTTTAGAAAACCCTAAAGAATTTGGCTGAATTCTAGACCTCGAGTACCTACCAAACAAGCGTAAAATAACTTTGCGTGAATGAAAGCAAATCCAAGAAATTGATTCAATCGGTTCAAAAAATTGGTTAAGAGTATTTAGAGAACCTCACCATTCTCAGGGCTCCGCTGCGCTTCGGCGCGGGCCGCACTCTGACCGCCCGCCGACTCTCGGCTAAGGCCTCTTTCAGCACGTTTGGAGTTTGGGAGCGGAGAGATAGTCTGAGGGGCCGTCTCCAGGCCGCTTCCAGCGGCCTTTCCCGAAGGGTCTCAGCCCCGGCCTTTCGAGGCCGGGTGCAAAGCGCGAGCGCAACTATCAGTCTAGAGGCCGTTTCAACGGCCTTTTTCGCCATTGCAGTCGGCGTTTACGCGGCGGTTAACTTACCGCATAATATTTCGGTGGCTAAAGGCCGTTGCTTGGAAGGCCGGTGAACCGGCCTCCACAAACTTGGGTTGCGCTGGAACCCCGGCCTCGAAAGGCTGGGGCTAGAACCCTTCGGGGGAGGCCGCCGAAAGCGTCCTCCGCCTGCGGTTAGCTCCGGACTGGCAAGTCTCTCGCGTGCGCATCGATCGGCAGTACAAATTGGAACGGAATTAGCCATGAATAAAGCAATGACGATTTTCCACCCGCTGCCTCCTGCTTTCTGCCTTCCACCTTCTGCTTTCTATCTTCTGGAGCCTGCCTTCTGCCTTCTGCCTCCTGCTTCCTGCCTCCTGCTTTCTGCTTTCCGCCTTCTGCCTTCTACCTTCTGGAGCCTGCCTCCTGCCGCCTGCCTCCTGCCGTCTGCTTCCTGGTCTTAAAAAGGTGGCGCTAACAGTCCTTCTGACATAAAATTAGAGTGTTTAAGCGAAAAATCTGGGTTAATTAATCTGAAGGTGAGAACTTGATCCGACTTGATGCCGAAAAAAGTGTCCACTTCTGCGATGGCCTGAAACGCCGGGATTTTCTCCACGCGGGCTCTCTGGCCTTCCTCGGGTTCACGGTAAATCACTTTTTGCAGCTTCAGGCGCTCGGCGCCGTGGACCCGACAAAGGACGTCAATTGCATCATGCTCTTTCTGGTGGGAGGTCCCAGCCACCTCGACACCTGGGATATGAAGCCGGACGCTCCAGCCGAAATCCGGGGCCCCTACAAACCGATTGCGACCAACGTCGCTGGAATTCAAATCAGCGAAATCTTTCCCCGAACGGCAAAGCACGCAGACAAATACTCGCTGATCCGCTCGGTTTTCCACACTGGCGCGGGAGTCCATGACACCGGACATCAGATGATGCAGACCGGTCGTCTTTTTCAGGCCGGCATTGAGTACCCCCATATTGGCTGCGTCCTGGGCAAGCTAAGGGGTCCGAAAGGCGATGCTCCACCTCACGTTTTGCTTCCCCGTCCTATCGGCAATACGGGTGGAAACCTGCCTCACGGCCAGACGGCCGGGTTCCTCGGAAAAACGTACGACCCGTTTGTGCTGAATTCAGATCCATCCGATCCGGGGTTCAAAGTTCCCGACCTGCTACCTCCCGATTACATCCCGCCTATCAGGGTGGACGGGCGGGCTTCTCTGCGCCAGATGGTCGATCAGAGCGTCGCTTATCTGGAAGCTACTCCCGATGCGCGGTTGCTTGACAGCAACTTCCAACAGGCCTACCGGTTGATGTCGTCGCAGAGCGCGCGTGAAGCATTTGATATTTCCAAAGAAGACGACAAGACGCGCAACCGATACGGGCGGAATCGGTTTGGACAGAGCTGCTTGCTGGCTCGTCGAATGATAGAGCGCGGAGTCCGCTTCGTTACCGTCAACATGTTTGAGACGGTTTTCAACGAGATCACCTGGGACATTCACGGCTCGGCTCCTTTCAGTCCCATTAGTTGTTACCGCGACCTGGTAGGTCCGATGTTTGACAATGCTTACAGTTCCCTGCTGGAAGACCTACATGACCGCGGGTTGCTGAAGAATACGGCGGTCCTGGCGATGGGAGAATTTGGCAGAACGCCTAAAGTAAATCCCGCCGGCGGACGCGACCACTGGCCTAACTGCTGGACCATCGTGATGGCGGGGGGTGGCATCAAAGGAGGACAGGTAATTGGGTCGTCCGATGAAATGGGCGGTTATCCTAAAGACAGGCCGACTTCACCAGCCCAGGTCGCCGCTACCATTTATCACGCGCTGGGGATCGACCTGGAGACCGAACTGCCAGGTCCTCAGAACCGGCCCATTCCGGTGGTCGATACCGGCACGGACTATATTCGGGAACTGTTTTGAATTTTGGGGACAGACCCCTTATTTCCCCTGTTTCGAAGCCGGAGGGGAAGGAATATGGGGACAGACTGCTCGTTTCCCTATTTCGCGAACACCGTTTTGACTAGCTATTATCTGTGTGCGACTTTGAAATAGGGAAACGAGTAGTCTGTCCCCATATTCCTCGGGGAAATAAGGGGTCTGTCCCCAAAATTCGCGGCCGAGCTTTTAAAGCGATGAACCGAAAATCACTTCTCTTTATTGCCACTTTCTTAGTGGCAGCGCTTCCCTTGACAATTTCAGGTAACACGACTCTTTCGGCCGAAGAATTGATCATCCTCCCCTCACAACCTATACTGCGCGGAGCAGGAACCAGGCAACAACTACTGGTCGAATCCAGATCGGGCGACATGTTCCTGCGCGACTTGACTTCGAGCGCTTCATTTTCTTCTTCCAATCCCTTCGTCGCCAGTGTCGACGGTAATGGAGTTGTCTCGGCGGTAGCGGATGGACGGGCCCTAATCACCGCCACCGTGAGCGGCCGGAGCACCACAACCGCGGTGCAAATCGAAGGCACTTTTGCTCCCTATCCGATCACTTTCCGGAACCACGTGCTTCCCGTGATGACGAAAGCCGGCTGTAATTCCGGAGCTTGCCACGGCGCCGCTGCCGGCAAAAACGGCTTCAAGCTGACGCTGCGCGGCTACGACCCAGAGGTGGATTATCTGACGCTCTCTCGCCAGGCAGCAGCTCGAAGGATCAATAAAGTGGAGCCGGCGATGAGCCTGATGCTGCTGAAGCCCACCCTGGCGGTATCCCATGCCGGAGGCAAGCGGTTTTCGGTCGGCTCGATTGAATACGCCATTATCTCGCGCTGGATCGCGTCGGGTATACCTGCGCCTTCGGACTCCGATCCTGTGGTCACACGGCTGGAGGTGTTTCCCTCTCGAGTCAGGCTCCGGCCTGGAGACCAGCAGCAGATTCTGCTGCGCGCTCACTTCTCCGACGGCCATGCAGAAGATATCACACGCTGGGCGAAGTTTTCCACCAGCGACGAAGGCGTGGCGACCGTGGATGACAAAGGCAGAGTGAAGCAGCAGGGGCCTGGCGAGGCTGCCATTTCGGTTTGGTATTTGAGCCGTGTTTCGGCCGCGCGCGTATCGTCATCTTTCCCGCACGCTCCGGATGTCGAGGTCTATCGTCTCGCCCCGCGCAATAACTTTATAGATGACCTGGCGCTGCGCAAGCTGGAGGAACTAGGAATCGCGCCTTCTGGTTTGTCGACCGATGTCGAGTTCATTCGCCGCGCCTACCTGGACGCCGCCGGGACGTTACCCACGGCAGAAGAAGTTCGCCAGTTTCTTGCCGACAAGACGTCCGCCAAGCGCGCGCGGCTGATTGACTCCCTTCTCGAGCGCCCCGAATTTGTAGACTACTGGACCTACAAATGGTCGGACCTGCTGCTGGTTTCCAGCAAGAGGCTTTCGGAAAACGCCATGTGGTCTTACTACAACTGGATCCACTCCAGCGTGGCAGCAAACAAGCCCTGGGATAGGATGGCGCGCGAATTGTTGACCGCATCGGGCAACACGCTGGCCAACGGCGCCGCCAATTATTACGTACTCCACAAGGACCCGATCGACATCACGGAAAACATTTCCATGGCCTTCATGGGATTCTCCATCACCTGCGCGCGCTGCCACAATCACCCGCTGGAGAAATGGACTCAAAGGGACTACTATCAGATGGCAAATCTGTTTTCGCGCGTGGCATTGAAAAATGGTGCTGCGCGCGGCGATACGACCGTCTATTCCGCCTCTGCCGGAGAAATCAATCATCCCCGGCTGAATGAGCCTCTCCCTCCACGGCCGCTGGATGGGCCGGAACTGCCCCTGAACTCGAACGCGGACAGGCGGCAGCATTTTGCCAAGTGGCTGACCTCCCGGGACAACCCATTCTTCGCCCGCTCGCTGGTCAACCGCGTATGGAAGAACTTCATGGGAAGAGGATTGGTCGAGCCGGTCGACGACATTCGCGATATTAATCCGGCTTCCAATCCGGATCTATTGGACGCCCTAGTGCGCGATTTTGTCGATCACGAATTTGATTTGAAGCACTTGATCCGGACCATAATGAATTCAAGCACCTATCAACTGACCTCGGTGCCAAATGAAAGCAACCGCGGCGACCTGAAGTACCATTCCCACTACATTGCACGCCGCCTCCCTGCCGAAGTGCTGCTCGATGCGATCAGCCAAGCCACCGGCGTTCCTGAGAAATTCAAAGGCTATCCGGAAGGGCGTAGAGCCCTTCAATTACCCGACACACAGATCGAGTCGTATTTCCTGGACACGTTTGGACGCCCGCCCAGGGTGGCGACGGTCGATTCTGAGCGGCAGCAAGAACCGACCATCACACAAGTGCTCCATGTCATCAACGGCGATACGATGAACCGCAAGCTGCGCGCTTCGCGCGGCCTGATCCAAAAACTCATCGACACGAAGGCGGACACCCGGATTGCTATCGAATCAATCTACCTGGCGGCTCTGAGCCGCTATCCTACTGCTGACGAACTGGTCAGGATCACATCCGCGCTCGATAAGGATTTCCAACAGGAAATGGTGTTGGTCGCAGATCACAACTCAAAGGCCCAAAGTCAACCTTCCATGAGCAACGAACAGAGTGCGATTTCCGATTCAGGGCAGGAAGAGGGAATCGATGAGAGTTTAGACTCGCAACCGCGAGCGCCGGAGGCGAGCGCGAAGAAAAATTCCCGATCAGCAATGAAAGCGAACTCGAAACCTGACAGCCGAAATTCCAAACCGGACTTGGAGATTCTAGCCCGGCGGCAGGTGCTGGAAGACCTGGCCTGGGCCGTCCTGACCAGCAAGGAGTTTTTGTTTAATCATTGATGGACAGGCCGGTGTCGGGTGTCGGGTTCCGGGTCCCGGGTTTAGTTTTCAAGTCTCAAGTTTTAAATGATTAATGACAAATGAAGAACCTTCCGTGGTGGCGGCAATCGTGTCCGTTTCTCTTAGTGTGGATCCTGGCCGCATGCACGCCGAGGCCCGCTCAGGTTCCGTCGCCTGCCTCCAAAGCGCCTGCTTCCAGTACTTCGACTCAAGCCGCTACGGCGGAAATGGACTCGAAGGCCCGATCGGAAACTGGTGGCTCAAGACCTGACACCCGGAACCTGACACCCGACACCCGGTCCCCCCAACCAGTTTCCTTCCGCCAGGTGCACGCTCTCTTCAGGCAGAAGTGCCTTTCCTGTCACAGCACGCAGAAAACAGAAGGCTCGCTGCTGCTTGAAAGCTACGATACTTTGATGGAGGGAGGAGAACACGGTGCAGTCGTGGTTCCGGGCAAAAGCAATTCGAGCCGCATAATCCTGATGCTCGAGGGGAAGATTACTCCCCGCATGCCTGCCAAGGGCACCCCTCTGGAAGAGGCCGAAATCGATCTGATGCGTAAATGGATTGACGCCGGTGCGCCGGGTCCCGCTCCCAACGAGACGGCGGAGGCTTCTGACAAGCCCATTGTCCCGGACATCAAACCGATGGTTCCAATTCTTGGACCCGCCGCAGCCGTCGCCTTCGGCCCGCAAGGAAGTAGAGTTGCGGTTGGCAGCTACCAAGCCGTTTATCTGCTGGACGCTGCTCAGGGAAAGTGGACAACCACTCTGGAAGGACCGGCCGACTTGACTCGCGCGGTGTGCTTTTCTCCCGATGGCAAGTGGCTGGCTGCGGCCGGGGGTGCCAGCGTGCGGTTTGGAGAGATCAAGCTCTGGGATACTGGTGCGGGCAGTCTGGTTCGAGCTTTCCGCGGACACACTGATTCTATTTACTCGATCAGCTTTTCGCCGGACTCAAAGCTGCTGGCTAGCTCCAGCTATGATCGCCTGATCAAGCTGTGGGACGTGAGCAGCGGCAGGGAAATCAGGACCCTCAAGGAACACGTCGATGCCGTCTACGCAATTGCTTTTACGCCGGATGGAAAACATCTGATTTCTGCCGCCGGAGATCGTACCGTGAAGATCTGGGAAGTTGAAAGCGGTCGCCGCGTGGCAACACTGAGCGAGTCTCAGGACGCATTGTATGCCCTGGCGGTTCACCCGTCGGGCAAGCTAATAGCGGCAGCCGGCGCCGACAAAATAATTCGAGTTTGGAACTGGACCGAAACCAACGTGACCTCTAGCGGGCAGGCAACGTTCCTGGCGCGTTCCGCTTTCGCTCACGGGGAATCTGTGTTGCGGCTGGCCTATTCGGCTGATGGAAAGACTCTGGTATCTACCGGCGCGGACCGGCTGATAAAGTTGTGGGATGCCGAGACCCTTCGGGAAAAGCAGGCGCTTGAGATCCAACCTGATTGGGTGATGAGCTTGGCACTCAGCCCGGACGGCAGATGGCTGGCGGCTGGACGCTACGATGGGTCGTTGGGCATTTACGATCTTTTCGGGGAGAAGATGACACGAAATTTCACCGTGCCGAACCAAGCGGGAAGGATCGCGTCGACACGGTAGCAGGTCGAAAGTCGCAGGTCGAAGGCTCCAGGTCGTGGTTCGTCGGTGTGCTTGGTAATAAAAAGTCTTTTTCACCATCAAGGACACAGCACCAAGTGGTTGGCTACAGATCAGGTATAGATGTCATGAGAAAAAAACTTGCACTGCTCACAGTGATCATCTGCTGCTTCTGCTTCTTTAAGGTATCCGCGCAGACGGCGCCGCCGACACTGCAGTCGGTCGAGCCTTCGGGTGCCCAGCGAGGCAGGCAGGTTACGCTGACCCTCACGGGCACCAACATAGACGGAATTAGCAAATTAATCTTTAGCGAACCGGGCTTCACGGCAAAGATTTCAGATATCAAGCAAGTCCCCATGCCAAAGAAGGTAATTCCGAAGGGAGTCGTGGTCACCAGTGCCCCCATTGAGGACAAAGCGAAAAGATACAAGGCTACAATCCTGTTATCGGTATCGCCGGCTGTGCCGCAAGGAGTTCACTTTTTTCGCGTACAAACTCCTCTGGGAGTTTCTAATCTCCTTCCTTTCGCAATAGGGTCTTTGCCGGAGATTCTGGAGCACGAGCCTGATTCATCCGAAACTCCACAGAAAATTCTTCTTCCGGCAACGATCGTCGGCTCATTGAACGAAGCGGGGGACGTAGACGCCTTTCAGTTCCGTGCGCGGGCTGGAGACGAAATTGTGTTTCAGACTGTCGCCCGCTCTGTGAATTCTCAAGTCGATGCGGTCCTGCGGCTGGCCGATTCACAAAGACGATTCATGGCCGAGAGCAACACCTCCGAAGCAGGCCGCGACCCCATCCTTGCCTACCGATTTTCCGACGACGGAACTTACACGCTGTCGATTGAGGATGCGGAACACAGGGGAGGGAGAAACTACCACTATCGAATCCACTCCGGGGCGCTTCCCTATATTACTGAGGTTTTCCCTTTGGGCGTGCAACGAGGGGCAACGACGGAAATCCGAGTCAAGGGATTCAACCTGGGCAAAACGCAGAAAGTTAAAGTCACCGGAAACGAAGAGGCGCTGCAAGGAAAGACCATTCCCATTTCAGCGCAGACTCCGACGGGATTGTCGATAAATCGAATGCGTATAGCTCTGGGGAATTACCCGGAGATTTTCGAAAAGGAGCCCAACGATGATTTGACTAAGGCTCAGCAGATCTCTGTCCCCTGCACCGTCAACGGTCGGATCGCCCCAGTCCCTGACCCCACGGCGGCACTGTCCGCGGCTTCCGCTGGAACTTTACCGGTCAGCGGTTTTACGACGACAGGCGCCGAGAAGCCACATGCTGCCTCTCTGCCGGATCGTCCTGACCAGGACCTGTACCAGTTTCACGCCCGAAAGGGGCAGACGCTGATACTGGAAGTGATGGCGCAACAGCTCGGATCACCTCTTGATTCCATTCTGGAGATCGTCCATCCCGACGGCACACCTATTCCCCGCGCGACGGTTCGCTGCATCGCTCAGACGACAACGGCGCTGAGAGACCATGATTCTGCGACGCGCGGTATTCGGCTGTCCTCATGGACCGACTTCTCAATTGACGATTATGTGATGATCGGCGATGAAATACTCCAGATCGAATCGATGCCTACGCACCCGGACGCCGACATGATCTTCCGCGGCTTTCGTGGCTCCCGAGTTGCGTTCTTCGGCACAACACCCCGCAACCACGCGCTGAACAGTCCTGTTTACAAGGTAGAAATTCACCCGCCAGGCAAGGCGTTTCCAACGAACGGCATGCCGGTCTTTCATCTCAATTACGAAAATGACGACAGCGGTCCGATGTTTGGCGGAAAAGATTCGCGGCTGAACTTCACTGCGCCAGAAGACGGAGATTACATCGTCAAGATACGCGACGTCAGGGATATCGATGGCGAACGTTTCTTGTATCGGCTTTCCGTGCATGAGCCCGCCCCGGACTATGACCTAACCTTCGATCCGAAGTCTTTTAATATTCCCAAGGGAGGCCGGGTTTCGCTGACCGTCACCGCCACGCGCCGAGACGGATATGACGGACCGATCGAAGTGGAATTACTGGATTTGCCACCGGCACTCAAGGCAAGCAGGGGGATTATTCCCTCGGGCGAGAACACTACAGCGCTGACGCTCACTGCCGGCGACGATGCCAGTCTGGACAATTCCAGCGTCACCATCAGATCTATGTACCCGGAGGCGCCCGGGAACGGGGCGTATAGCAAGCGTACACGGATAATTGAGACGCTTTCGCCGCAGGCTCGCGTGCCCGGAGTCGCTGCTGTCAGGCTGGTCGCAAGAGCCCGCATAGGAGACCACGATATTGTTCGCCAAGCCGAAGCAGGCGAACCCATCAGTGTTGTCGCGCTGGCGCCTGGCCCCGATCTGGTTGTCCGGACCGAGGCAAAGACTGTGCACTTGGTAGCCGGACAATCCGCCGCAGTCACAGTCAAGATTGAGAGGCATAATGGTCTTACGGCCCGGGTTCCCATTTCGGTGATGAACCTCCCCCATGGTGTCCGAGTCGACGATATCGGCCTGAACGGAATCATGATCACCGAGGATGAGAGCAGCCGCACGTTCCACATCGTCGCCGAGCCGTGGGTAGCTGCTACGTCACGGCAAATCCTGGTTGTCGGTCTCGTGGAAGTAAATTCTCCCCTGCGAAACGAGGCGGCAGCCGAGCCGGTACAGTTGGTGATAGAGGGCCGGACCAATGGCCGCCGGGCTGACCAGGGTATGCGAAGCGATCTACCGCCCTAGCTGGGACATCGCGAAATTCGTGAAATTCGCGGCTAAGCCTTTGTCAAACGATCAGCTAACATCTGGTGAATCATTATTTTTCGCTTGCATCCGCCGGAAACCGTAGTAGATGGTTAATGAAGGCCTGATTTTTTTAAGGAGGACAGTGAGGGTCGATAAGAACAACATCCATGCTGCGCTCTGTTCAGGAGGCGAGTACGATGGGTGATGTTTCGAGTGATTTCGCGGCTGAGTATATTACAGCCTTGGCCGAGCACCTGAAAGAACCACGGGAAGCTGCTCTCGTGCAAGCGTACGAACTTGGTCGAAAGGCATTATCCAGTGGATTGGGAGTGCTGGATACAGCAAAGGTGCACCAGGAAGCGCTTGCAACCTTGTTGATGCGAGCAACCGCGCTTCCGGAGGCCGCTCAGATGGCCAAAGAAGCTCAGGCTTTTTTTGCCGAGACTCTATCGCCGTTTGAAATGACGCACCGGGGTTTCCGCGACGCCTACGCTGCTTTGCAAGAGCTGAACAAGACCTTGGAGCACCGCGCCGGAGAATTGGCCGCAGCCAATCGAGAGTTGCAAAATGAAATAACCGAGCGGAAACAGGCCGAGAACTCATTGCGCCAGCTTTCCGGCCGCCTCCTGGAATTGCAAGATGAAGAGCGACGCCGCATGGCGCGCGAGCTGCATGACACCACCGGGCAGACACTGGCAGCCTTGGCTGTGAATCTTTCCTTAGTTGACGGATCGACTGGTAAACTCGAGGGCCGGGCGAGTAAGGCGCTTGGAGACGCCATGGAACTGGTCGAGGAATGCTCGCGGGAGATCCGAACCTTCTCCTATCTATTGCATCCCCCCATGCTCGACGAGCTGGGGTTGCCGGCTGCCTTGCGCTGGTACGTGGATGGTTTTTCCAAACGCAGCGAGATTCACGTCGACTTGGAGATTCCAGCCAAGGGAATACGGCTTCCGAGAGATTTGGAGTTGACGATCTTCAGGATAGTACAGGAGTCGTTGGCCAACGTTCATCGGCATTCGGGGAGCGCGACGGCGCAGGTTTGCCTGGCAATAGAGTCCGGCCATGCAGCGCTGGAGATCAAGGACAAAGGACGGGGGATCGGCGAGGGGGAGATGGACCTTGCGGGCAGTGGTGTATCAACGTTGGGAGTAGGAATAGCGGGCATGCGGGAGCGAGTGCGCCAGTTGGGAGGAAGGCTGGAAATCCGGTCGAGCAAGAAGGGGACGACGGTCAAGGCGATTTTGCCGGTGGAAGCGACAAGCTGATTCAGGGGACCAGTTGCTAGTTGCCAGTTCGCAGTTGCTAGTTGGTGGTTCCATACTGGCTAAGCGGATAGAAACGGCCAGCCGGGAACAGTAAGCTGGACACTGGACACAGGCAACTGGCCACAACTGGCAACTGGGGACTAGCCACTGGCAGCTGGTAACTGGCAACTGGCCACTGGCAACTTGAATGGAGTAATCGATGAGCAAGGTAAAGATATTGGTTGCCGATGATCATGATGTAGTGCGGCAGGGACTGCGGGCACTGCTGGAGGCGCAGGAAGGTTGGGAAGTGTGCGCCGAAGCGGTGACGGGTCGGGAGGCGGTTAAGAAGGCCGAGCAGTCGCGGCCGGATGTAGTAGTCATGGACATCAGCATGCCGGAGTTGAACGGGTTGGAGGCGACGCGCCAAATAATCAAGCTAGTGCCTCAGACCGAGGTGCTGATATTGACCATGCACGATTCTGAGGAACTGGTGCGAGAGGTGTTAGACGCGGGGGCGCGCGGATACGTATTGAAATCGGATGCGGGGCGTGATCTGGTGGCGGCAGTAGACACGCTGCGCCAGCACAAGCCCTTTCTAACCTCGCGGGTATCGGAGATGGTGTTGCACGGGTACCTGAAGGGAGACTCGCGCACTGACAAGGAGGAACCGGCGCGCAGCCGGCTGACGCAGCGCGAGCGGGAGATTGTGCAGTTGCTGGCCGAAGGGAAAAGCAACAAAGAAATTGCCACTGCGCTGGGCATCAGCGTCAAGACTGCCGAAACACATCGCGCCAACATCATGAACAAACTGGGATTGCACTCGGTCACCGAATTGGTCCGATACGCCGTCCGCAACAAGATCGTCGAGCCCTGACATGAATAGCCACAAATCACAGGAGCAGGGAACAACACACAAGGGTGAAGCCGGCAATCGCATCCGGACCCTGGTAGTCGACGACTCGCCCAACGCAAGACATGCCATCTGTTACTTCCTGGAAACTCAAGACAACATCGAGATCGTTGGAATTGCCAGTGATGGACGCCAGGCGATTGAACAGGTAGAGGCCCTGAGTCCTGATCTGGTCTTGATGGACATGCAGATGCCGGAGATGAATGGCCTGGAAGCAACGTCTCAATTGCGACAACGCTTCCCCGATGCCAAGGTTGTCATTGTTACGCTGTACGACAGTCCCGAGTCCCGCTCCGCTTGCCGAGACAGCGGCGCGCACGGTTTTGTGGCGAAAAACCGCTTGCACCAGGACCTTCCCGAAGAGATCCATCGCATTTTTGGGCGCTAGTCGGTGGCCTAAATCCGGTGGCCTGGTGAAGACGCCTCTATAAAATACAGCATTTACCCTATTTATTTTTTGCGACACAGGCGTAAATTCGTTGGTGACATGAAAACGAAGGAATCGAAACAGACTAAAAAGAAGGCGCCACAGAAAAAAAAGCGCATACGCACGCTGGTAGTTGACGATTCACCACGCGCTCGCCACGCTGTCTGTTATTTTCTGGAAGGCCAAAAAGATATTGAAGTTGTGGGAACGGCCCCTGATGGACGTCAAGCGCTTGCGCAGGTGGAATCGCTTCGGCCCGACCTCATCTTGATGGACATTCAGATGCCGGAGATGAACGGCTGGGAGACCACCCAGCAGGTGTGCGCGCGCTTCCCTAAGACGCGCGTCATAATGATTACGCTTCACGACGGCCCGGAAGTTAGCGCCAAGGTCAAAGAGAGCGGAGCTCACGGATTCGTTCCGAAAAGTCGATTACCCCAGACGCTTCCCCGCGAGATTCATCGAGTTTTTCGGGAGTCCTAGCCAGTTTTGATATCCAGCCGCAAATGAACGCGGATGGACGCAAATATGGGCGAGACATAGGGACAGAC